>JAJDYU010000062.1 GCA_022825005.1 Acidimicrobiia bacterium | reverse complement strand
CACGCCGAACACCAGTTCCTCGGCGATGCGCCCGCCCATGCGCATGACCAGCATGTCGTCCAAGTAGTCGCGTCGCAGGGTGTGCCGGTCTTCCTCGGGAAGGGTCATGGTCACCCCCAGGGCCATGCCCCGGGGAATGATGGTCACCTTGTGCAGCGGGTCGGCCTTGGGCAGAACCGCGGCGCACACCGCATGGCCGGCCTCGTGATAAGCGGTGATCTGCCGCTCCTCCTCGGACATGACCATGGATTCGCGCCGCTGGCCCATCAGCACTCGGTCACGGGCGTTTTCGAAGTGGATCATGCGGATCTGGTCGGATTCATTTCGCACCGCGAACAGCGCAGCCTCGTTCACCAGATTGGCGAGATCGGCTCCGCTCATGCCCGGTGATCCCCGGGCGATCAGCGGGAGGTCTACATCGGCGGCGATCTTCTTCGAGCGGACGTGGACGTTGAGGATCTGGAGCCGGTCGTCGGCTTCGGGCAGGGGGACCACCACCTGGCGGTCGAACCGTCCGGGCCGTAGCAGCGCCGGGTCCAAGATGTCGGGCCGGTTGGTGGCCGCCATCATCACGATGCCCTCGGTCGCCTCGAAGCCGTCCATCTCGGCCAGCATCTGGTTGAGGGTCTGCTCCCGCTCGTCGTGGCCTCCGCCCAGACCAGCGCCCCGCTTGCGGCCGATGGAGTCGATCTCGTCGATGAAGATGATGGCCCGGCCCATCTTCCGGGCCGATTGGAACAGGTCCCGCACCCGGCTGGCGCCCACCCCGACGAACATCTCCATGAAGTCCGATCCGGTGACCGACAGGAACGGCACCCCGGCTTCGCCGGCCACCGCTCGGGCGATGAGCGTCTTGCCGGTGCCCGGCGGGCCCACGAGCAGCACGCCTTTGGGAATGCGGGCCCCGATCTCGGCGAACTTGTCGGGATGTTTGAGGAAGTCGACCACTTCGACGATTTCCTTCTTCACCCCTTCGTAGCCGGCCACATCCTCGAAGGTGGTTTCAGGCCGCTCGGTGGTGTAGGTCTTGGCCTTGGACCGGCCGATGGACATGATCCCGCTCATCTGCCCCTGAGCCCGGCGCTGGAACCACCAGAAGATCAAGAAGATCAGCGCCACTGGAATCAGCAGAGGAAGGATGCTGGCCCAGATGCTGCTGCGGGGGGTGTGGAATTCGAACGTCGGAATGTTGCGCCGCAGTTCCTCTTCCACTTGTTCGGGGAGCGGAACCGGCCCGGTGGTGTGGAACTTGGCGCCGTCGGCCATCGTGCCCTTGATCTCGCCGGTGTTGTTGTTGTACTCCGCTTCCTCGATCTGGCTGACCTGGGCTGACTCGACAAATGCCCGGAAGGAGATCTCGTCGCCTTTGTCGTCGCCCCGGAACACGTTGGAGAACAGCAGGGCGGCCAGCAACCCCAGCACCACGAACCACACCCAGCGGGGCATCCGGCCCTGCGTGGGCTGCTGTTGACCCGGCCCGCGCTCCTGATCTCGCCGCTCAGGCGGCGGAGGAGGCGGCGGAGGGGGAGAGGCCATTGGGCAATTCTACGAGTGGTCGGCGACAAAGTCACCATTACGCTGCCGTCCAGTGGCAGTAGCGGAGCAGACAAGAGCGCGGGAGATCCGCTGGGGTCTGCCCGATGTGTTCATCGGGGTGGTGGTTTCCTGGGTGGCCGCGGTGGTGGTCTTCTTCGTTGTGCTGGCCGCAGTCGGACTGGATTTGGGGGGTGAAACCGGAACCGGGTCGTATGTGGGGCGCTACGGGCTGAGCGATGCCGTGAGCCAGGAGCGCAGCGATCCCGGGCTACCCCTTTGGACTTTGCCAGTGGGCCAGATCGGGCTGTGGGGCGGGTTCGCCCTGACCACGCTGGTGGCCGGCACCCTTCGAGGGACCGGGGTGCGGCGCGACTTCGGCTTGTCGTTCAAGGCATCGGATGCGCCTGTCGGGCTCTTGGTCGGCGTGTTCGCCCAGATCTCAGTGGTTTGGCTCATCTATGCCCCGTTCCAGCAGTTCTTCGACTTCGACGTGAGCGAAGCCGCCCGCGAGATAACCGACCGGGCCGCCTCGGGCGGCGACATCGCCCTGGTGATGCTGGGTGTGGTGGTGGGGGCGCCCATATTTGAGGAGCTCTTCTTCCGCGGCCTGGTTTTGCGGGCTTTCGAGCGGAAATGGGGAGCGGTGATGGGGGTGCTGGCCTCATCGGCGCTGTTCGGCGCAGTGCACCTCCAACTCCTCCAATTCCCCGCGCTGATGGCCTTCGGAATCATCGCGGCGGTGCTGGTGAAGCGCTACAAGCGGTTGGGGCCGGCAATCTGGGCCCACGTCGGCTTCAACCTGGTCGCGGTGATCAACCTGATCTGGCTGGCTTGAGCGGGAATTGGCCTAACTTGAGGTTGTGAGCACTGGGTTGGCAGCGAGACATTGAGGGCCTGGATGCGATGAGCACACCGGGTGTTCTGATGGGGGCCATCCAGCCCTACGCGTGGGGGTCGCGGGATGCTCTGCCCGGGATCATGGGCCTGCCGCCTACCGGCGAGCCTCAGGCTGAGCTATGGCTGGGGGCCCATCCCCGAGCGCCGTCGGTGCTGCGGCGCAGCGGGACAGACCGGCCTCTCGACCAGGCGATCGCTGACGACCCGATTGGCGAGCTGGGAGCGGGCACTGCCCAGAGATTCGGCGGGGAGCTGCCCTTTCTGCTGAAGATCCTGGCCGTTGAACAGCCGCTCTCGCTCCAGACCCACCCCACCCGCGTCCAGGCCCAAGCGGGATTCGATTCTGAGAATGAGCAGGGCATCAGTTTGGACTCCGAGCGTCGGCTGTATCGAGACCCAAACCACAAACCGGAGCTGATCTGCGCGCTGGAGCCGTTCACCGCCCTGTGCGGGCTTCGACCGCCGGATTCCGCCGCGGCCCTATTCGACTCGCTGGATGTCGCCGCTTTGGACCCGGCAATCAGCCTTCTGCGAGCAGGCGAGGTGGCTCCGGTGATTCGATGGCTGCTGGAGCACACGCCGGAGTCTGGTTCGATGATCGCCCAGAAGGTGGTTTCGGCCTGCTCGAAGCCGGGCCCGTTTTCCGAAGAGCGGCGGTGGGCGGTCCACATCGGAGAGCAGCATCCTGGAGACATCGGGGTGGCGATCGCCCTGATGCTGAACCTGGTCCACCTCAACCCGGGACAAGCCCTCTTTCTGGGGGCCGGAAACCTGCACTTGTATCTGCACGGTGTGGCCGTGGAGATCATGGCCAACAGCGACAACGTGCTTCGGGGAGGCCTCACCGCCAAGCACGTGGACGTTCCCGCCCTGTTGGACGTGGTGGACTGCCGTCCCCACGAAGTGCCGGTGCAGGCCCCCACCGGCCCGTGTTTCACCTTCCGAACGCCGGTTCCCGATTTCAGCCTCACCCGAGTGGAGTTGGCCGGCTCGCGGCGGTTCACGCCCGATGGTCCTGAGATCGTGCTGTGCGCATCGGGGAGCGTGAGGGTGGCGGGCCACGAGATCACCGGCGGCCAAGCAGTATGGGTGCCGGGCGAAGCGGGCCAATTCGAGATGGCAGGATCAGGACTGGTGTTCCGAGCCGCCACCGGCGCCTAAAGCTGTTGGGGACAGCACTAGGGATCGCGGCGTTGGGTGAGTAAAACTGTGGCCATGGCGCTGGATCCACGACTGCTCGAGATTCTGGCCTGTCCCGACGACAAGGGGCCTCTGCTGTATTTCCCCGACGAGGACTCGCTGTACAACCCCCGCCTGCACCGTCGGTATTCGGTGGAAGACGACATCCCCAACATGCTCATCGACGAGGCTGAGACCGTGGACGAGGCCGAGCATGAGCGGCTGATGGCCAGAGCGGAATCGGAGTCCGTTCCCTTCACGTTTACCCCGTGAGTGAGTGGCACACCGTGAGCGGCGGAGCGAATTCTCAGACACGGAGCCACTAGTGAGCGAGCGAGTGGACACCCTGGGCATGTGGCCGGCGGTCAACCGGCTGCCCGAGCAGATGCTCGACGCGCTGGACCGGTGCCAGGAGCTGGAGGGACTGCCCGACCGGTCGGAGATTGCCAACGTGCTGGTGTTGGGCATGGGCCCGGGCGGTTTCGCCGGCGACCTGTTGGCCGTAACCGCGGGGCGGTTCATGCCCATGCCCATTGTGGTGGTCAAGAGCTACCAACCACCGTCCTATGTCGACGAGCAGACCCTCGTGTTCGCCCTTTCCGCCAGCGGCGACACGCCGGAGATAGTGCAAGCCGCCGCCCAGGCAGCCGAGGCCGGCGGCCGGGTGGTGGCGGTGACCGGCGGAGGCCAACTTGCCCAGATGGCAACCCAGTGGGGAGCTCCGCTGGTGGAGGTGGACCCCATGCTGTACCCGCCCCGGGCGGGTTTGAGCGTGCTTACCGTGGCCCCGATGATCATCCTCGAGCAGATGGGGCTGTTCCCCGGCGCGGCCCAGTGGGTGAGATTCGCGGTTGACCAGATTCGCATCCGCAGGGACACGGCCCGGGAGCCGACCGCGGCGCTGGCCCGCCACCTTGCCGGCACGGTGCCGCTGGTCTACGGCGGAGGCGGGCTGGGATCGGTGGCCGCCCGCCACTGGAAGAACATGATCAACACCAGCGCCAAGGCCCCGGCGTTCAGCGCCGGTGTGCCCGACCTGCTCCACAACGAGATCGCCGGGTGGGGCCAGCACGGAGATCTGACCCGCCAGGTCTTCAGCATGGTGCTGCTGCGCCACGAGCACGAGCATCCCGAGGTGATGCGGGGATTCGACGTCCTCATGGATTTGATGGATGAGGTTGTCAGCTCGATCTACACCGTGGAGGCGGAGGGGGAGGGCCCGGTGGCCCAGCTGTTCGATCTGATGTACCAGGGGTCGGTCACCTCGCTGGAGATGGCTGCCGCGGTAGGCCTCGACCCGGGACCTGTTCCGGCCATCATGGCCGCCCGGCAGGTGCTGGCGGGCCGATCTCGATGACCCCCTGGTTTGTCTGAAGTGTCCAATACAAAAGGCGGTAGCCGGCGTGGCTGTTGAGCAAGATTTCAAGGTGGCCGATCTGGCCCTGGCGGAAGCCGGGCGCAATGAGATCCGCTTGGCCGAGCACGAGATGCCCGGTCTCATGGCCCTGCGAGCACAGCACTTCGACGCCCAGCCCCTGGCCGGAGCCCGCATCACCGGCTCGCTCCACATGACCGTGCAGACCGCGGTGCTGATCGAAACCCTTACCGCACTGGGGGCCGAAGTGCGCTGGGCGTCGTGCAACATCTTCTCCACCCAGGACCCGGCTGCGGCCGCGGTGGCCGTCGGCCCGACGGGATCCCCCGACAACCCCCAAGGGGTGCCGGTCTACGCCTGGAAGGGCGAGACCCTGGAGGAATACTGGTGGTGTACCGAGCGGGTGCTGCGCTGGCCCGACGGCGGCGGGCCGAACCTGATCCTCGACGACGGGGGCGACGCCACCCTGTTGGTGCACATGGGGGCCGACGCCGAGGCGGAGGGCACCGCCGGAGACCCCGATGAGGCCGATTCCGAGGACTTGGCCGAGATCCGCCGGCTGCTGGGCCGCACCCTGGCCGAGGAACCCGGGCTATGGACCAACGTCGCCAAGGGGGTTCGGGGGGTGTCGGAGGAGACCACCACCGGCGTCCACCGGCTCTACCGGATGAAAGCCGACGGCACGCTGCGGTTCCCGGCCATAGACGTCAACAACTCGGTGACCAAGTCGAAGTTTGACAACCTCTACGGCTGTCGGCACTCGCTAATCGACGGCATCAACCGGGGAACCGACATGATGATCGGCGGCAAGACCGCGGTGGTGTGCGGTTACGGGGACGTGGGCAAGGGCTGCGCCCAATCGCTGCGGGGCCAGGGCGCCCGGGTGGTGGTCACCGAAGTGGATCCCATCTGCGCGCTCCAGGCCGTGATGGAGGGCTTCGAGGTCAAGCGGCTCGAGGATGTGCTGGAAACCGCCGATCTGTTCATCACCGCCACCGGCTGCAAAGACGTGATCAGCGCCGAGCACCTAGGACGGATGAAGCACCAGGCCGTGGTGGGCAACATCGGCCACTTCGACAACGAGATCGACATGGCCGGGCTCAATGACATGTCCGACGTGCAGCGCACCAACATCAAGCCCCAGGTGGACGAGTACGTCTTCCCCGACGGACATTCTGTGATCATCCTGTCGGAGGGGCGGCTGCTGAACCTGGGCAACGCCACCGGCCATCCCAGCTTCGTGATGTCGTGCAGCTTCACCAACCAGGTGCTGGCCCAGATGGAGTTGCACGCCAACGCCGAGGCTTACGGCACCGACGTGACCACGCTGCCCAAGGAACTGGACGAGATGGTGGCCCGCCTGCACCTCGACGCCCTCGGGGTGCGCCTCACCACGCTCTCCCCATCGCAGGCCGACTACATGGGCGTGTCGGCCGACGGGCCGTTCAAGGCCGATCACTACCGGTACTGATCCCGCTGGGGCTCGAGATGCCGTCGCCGCTTGTTGAGGATTCCCCCATTCCGCCCACCATCGAGTGGATGGGCGAACACATCCGGCTCATCGACCAGCGCGAGCTGCCCGATCGGCTCGTGCTGGTGGACGTGTACCGCGTCGAGCAGCTTTGCGAGCTGATCGTCGAGCTGGCCATCCGGGGTGCGCCCGCTCTGGGGGCGGCGGGTGCCATGGGGGTGGCGCTGGCCTCGGTGCAGGGCCGGGCCATGGCCGAGGCGGCTTCGCTGCTCAAGGCCACTCGCCCCACCGCAGTGAATCTGGCCTGGGGGGTTGATCGGGCCGTGGCCGCAGCCGACCCGGTGGCCGAGGCGGTGCGGATTGCCGCCGACGACGTGGCCGTGAACCAGGCGATCGGGGCCCACGGCACCGCGGTGGTGCCCGACGGCGCCCGGGTGCTGACCCATTGCAACACCGGCTCTTTGGCCTGCGTTGGGTGGGGGACCGCCCTAGGGGTGATCCGGTCGGCCCATGATGCGGGTCGGCAACCGTCGGTGTGGGTGGACGAGACCCGCCCGGTGTTGCAGGGCGCCCGGCTCACTGCGTGGGAGCTCCAGAGGCTCGGCATTCCCGCCACCCTGGTGGTGGATTCCATGGCCGGTTCGCTGATGGCCGCCGGCGAGGTGGACCTGGCCATCGTGGGCGCCGACCGCATTGCCGCCAACGGGGATGTGGCCAACAAGATCGGCACCTACTCGCTGGCCGTGTTGGCCCGACATCATGGCGTTCCCTTCTATGTGGCCGCGCCCACCTCAACCATCGACCCAGCCACCTCGTCGGGATCAGACATCGTGGTGGAGCAGCGCCCCGGCGCCGAAGTGGTGCAGGTAGGGGGCGTGCGGCTCGCCCCCGAGGGCATGGCCGCCCAGAACTGGGCCTTCGACGTCACCCCCGCCGAGCTGGTCACCGGCTACATCACCGAACAAGGCGTCAGCGACAGCGTCTTTTGACCCCCGATAGGTCTGGAAGCGTTGAGCATGGGCAGGGCCAATAGAGCGGGTGAATGTGTCACCGGTCGCTTCTAATGTCCGCCCATGTTGTTTTCGCAGTTGTGCGCGGTGTGTCAAGGGCCGGGGCCGTCGCCTTGTCGGCGGTGTGTGGTGGATTTGCGGGCGGTGGGCGAGATGGCCCCGCTTGAGCCGCTGTCTGGGCTCTGGGCGGCCTTTGCCTACGCCGGGGCGGGCCGGGAGCTGCTCGCCCGGCTCAAGTACCGCAATCAGCGGTCGAGCGTGCGGTGGCTGGCGTCGGCCATGGCCAGGGCCCTGCCCCCGAGCCTGGTCGTCGAAGCGGTGACGTGGGCGCCTACGTCCTCCAAGCGACGGCGCCAACGGGGCTTCGACCAAGCCGAGCTGCTGGCTCGTGCCCTGAGCCGCGAGACGGGGGTGCCAGTGGTCCGGTTGTTGAGGCGCGTCGACGCCGCGGGCCAGACCGGTCGGAACCGCAGCCAGCGATTTCGCACACCGGTGTTCGTCGCCCGCCGGTGTCCGCCGACGGCGGTTTTGGTGGTGGACGATGTGATCACAACCGGGGCGACCCTTCAGTCTGCGGCCAAGTCTCTGATCAGGGCAGGTGCGGAGCGAGTGGACGCGGTGGTTGCCGGAGCCACTCCGTTGCCCTACACCCCGTCTTCCGCACGACCGCCGTCCAGTGTGGTTACCATGAGAACCCACAACTCAACCCCAGCCGAAAGGGAGCCGCCATGGACGTGACCATCAGCAGCAGCGGGATGCAGGTGTCGGAGAGACTGGGGGAAGCCACCCGAACAAAGGTGGGCAAGCTGAGCCGCTACTTGTCGGGCATCGATCACGCCACAGTTCGGTTCAGTGAGGAGAAGAACCCCCGTATTGCCGAGCCCGACATCTGCGAGGTCACCTTGGAGGGCCACGGCTATCACATCCGCAGCCGGGTGAACGGCCCCACGCCGTTCGCGGCTTTGGACCGGGCCATAGCCAAACTGGAGCGCCAGCTCCGCCGCACAAAGACCCGCCGGGTCGACCGCCAGCACCACTCCCGGGAGCGCCGGGCCAGCTAGCGCAAGCGACAAGCTCCACTGACCGTTGCACGCGAGCGCAGCGGTAGAGTGGGCCTGGCATGAGTGTGTTTCAGAAGATCCTGAACACCGGTGAGGGCAAGAAGCTAAAGGCACTGGAGAGCCTGGTGCCCGACATCAACGCGCTCGAACCCGAGATCAAAGCGCTCTCCGACGACGCGCTGCGGGGCCGTACCGGGGAATTCCGCCAGCGCTTGGAAAACGGCGAGGATCTTCACGACCTGCTCATAGAGGCCTTTGCCGTAGTGCGGGAGGCGGCCTGGCGGGTTATTGGCCAACGCCATTACGACGTGCAGTTGATGGGGGGGGCGGCCCTTCACTTCGGGTGGGCGGCCGAGATGAGAACCGGCGAGGGCAAGACCCTGGTGTCCACGCTGCCGGTGTATTTGAACGGCCTGGGCGGCAAGGGCGTGCACGTGGTGACGGTGAACGACTATCTGGCGGCCCGCGACGCCGACTGGATGGGGGCTATCCACCGGTGGCTGGGCCTGTCGGTCGGCCTGGTGGTTCCCGGAGAGCGGGGTTCGGAGTTCAAGCGCGAGCAGTACAACTGCGACATCACATATGGCACCAACAACGAGATGGGCTTCGACTACCTGCGGGACAACATGGCGATGTCGGCCGATCGCCGGGTCCAGCGGGGCCACAACTACTGCATCGTGGACGAGATCGACTCCATCCTCATTGACGAGGCCCGCACTCCCCTCATCATCAGCGGGCGCCTGGCCGACGCGGCCAAGACGTACTACCAATTCGCCAGCGTGGTGCGGGGGCTGCGGCGCGACGTCCACTACGACGTGGACGAGGAGAAGCGCATCGTGGCCCCCACCGAGGAGGGGGTCCATGCGGTGGAGCGGTCGCTGGGGGTGGAGAACCTCTACGACTCGGTCAGCGCCAATCTGGTCCATCAGCTCCAGGCCGCGCTGCGGGCCAAGGAGCTGTACCACCGCGACAAGGACTACATCATCCAGCGGGGCGAGGTGAAGATCGTCGACGAGTTCACCGGGCGCATCCTGGACGGCCGCCGCTGGTCTGAGGGACTGCACCAGGCGGTGGAGGCCAAGGAGGGGGTGAAGATCAAAGAGGAGAATCAGACCCTGGCAACCATCACCCTCCAGAACTACTTCCGGCTGTACGACAAGCTGGCCGGCATGACCGGCACCGCGGTGAGCGAGGCCAACGAGCTGTTCGGCACCTACGGCCTGCACGTGGTGCCCATTCCCACCAACCTGCCGGTGGTCCGGGCCGATCAGGGCGACCTGATCTACAAGAGCGAGAAAGGCAAGTTCGACGCTCTGGTGGAAGACCTGGTGGAGCGCTACGAGCGGGGCCAGCCGGTGCTGGTGGGCACGGTGTCGGTGGAGAACTCCGAGAAGCTTGCCGACGTCTTGAACAAGCGGGGCATCCCCCACGAGGTGCTCAACGCCAAGCAGCACTTCCGGGAGGCCGAGATCGTGGCCCAGGCCGGTCGCCTGCATGCCATCACCGTGGCCACCAACATGGCCGGAAGAGGCGTGGACATCGTTTTGGGGGGCAACCCCGAGGCCATGGCCCGCCGCGACGTCGCCGCCGAGGGGCTCGATCCCGCCAGCGACCAGGGACAGGCCCGGGCCGCCGAGCTGCTGGAGAAGTACGAGGCCGAGTGCGGGGCCGAAGGCGAGAAGGTGCGGGAGCTGGGCGGCCTCTATGTGCTGGGCACCGAGCGCCACGACAGCCGCCGCATAGACAACCAGCTCCGAGGGCGCTCTGGTCGCCAGGGCGATCCCGGCGAGAGCCGCTTCTACCTGTCGCTGGAGGACGAACTCATGCGGATCTTCGCCACCGGTGCCATGAACTGGGTGATGGACAAGGCCCTGCCCGAGGACGTGCCCATCGAGGCCAAGATGGTCACCAAGGCCATCGAGCGGGCCCAGGGCACCGTGGAGCAGAAGAACGCCGAGGCCCGCAAGAACGTGCTCAAGTACGACGAGGTGCTCAACGAGCAGCGCAAGGTGATCTACAAGCGCCGAGCCCAGATCCTGTCGGGCGGCGATCTGCGAGCCGAGGCCCTGGAGCACTTGGGCGAGGCGGTGGACGCGGTGATCGGTGGGCACTGCACATCGGAGGATCCCGCCGACTGGGAACTGGAGCAGCTCGAAACCGAGATCCGGGTGCTGTGGCCATCCCAGCTGGGCGCCGAGCGGATGGGCGATGTGGCCTCCACCGACGAGCTCTACGAGCTGCTGGTGGGCGAGGCGGTGGCCCACTACGAGCAGCGCGAAGAGCAGGTCGGCACCGAGGCCATGCGGGAGGTGGAGCGCCAGATCATGCTGCGCATCATCGACCAGCGCTGGCGCGAGCACCTCTATGAGATGGACTACCTCAAAGAGGGCATCAACCTGAGGGCCCTCGGCCAGAAAGACCCCCTGACCGAATGGCAGCGGGAGGGGTTCGACATGTTCGGCCAGATGATGGCCGGTGTGGCCCGGGACTTCGTCACCTACATCATGCACGTGGAGATCAACGTGGAGTCGCCGGCCGGCGCCGACGAGCCCGGCACCAGCAACGTCACCGAGTCGGGCCCGGCCGACCCGTCCACCCAGCCGTCGCTGGCCCGAGCCGGCGCCCAAGCCGCCCTGGCCAGCACCGCGGCCGCCCCCGCGGTGGTGGAGGAGTCGGCCCCCAGGTCGAAGGCGCCCGTGATTAAATCGGATTTCGAGAAGACCCCTCGCAACGCCCCCTGTCCATGCGGGTCAGGCCGCAAGTTCAAGCAGTGCTGCGGGCGCTGACTGCCTGCTCCCGATAATCCCCGTGTCTGACTTTGCCGGCGATCTCGCCTCGCTCCGATCCAAACTGGACGAGGCCCGGCTCTACCTGCACATTGACGACCTGATCGCCCGCCGCCCCAAGTTGGAGGAGGCTGCGGCCGCGCCCGGGCTGTGGGACGATCCCGATCAGGCCCGCAAGGTGACCAGGGAGCTGTCCGAGCTGGCGGAGGACTTGGAGTTGTTCGCCGGGCTGGAGGCCGCGCTGGACGACGCCGACACGCTGCACCAGCTGGCAGTGGAGGAAGACGACGAGTCGCAGACTCCCGAGATCGCCCAGATGCTGGAGTCCCTGGCGGCCAAGGTGGACGACCTGGAGCTGAGGTCGCTTTTGGGCGGCGAGCACGACGATTCCGACGCGGTGTGCGAGCTCCACAGCGGCGCGGGCGGCACCGACGCCCAAGACTGGGCCGAGATGCTGCTTGCGATGTATCAGGGTTGGGCCGAGCGCCGCGGCTTCGACTTCAAGGTGGACTCGGTTTCAGAGGGCCAGGGCGCGGGCATCTCCTCGGCCGATTTCACCATCTCGGGGCGCAACGCCTACGGCCTGTTGCAGTCTGAGCGAGGGGTGCATCGGCTGGTTCGCATCTCCCCGTTCGACTCCGATGCCCGCCGCCACACCGCGTTCGCCCAGTTCAAGGTGGTGCCGTTCTTCGACGAGGTGTCCGACGAGGTTGACATCGAGGACAAAGACCTGCGGATCGACACATTCCGGTCGTCGGGAGCGGGCGGGCAGCACGTGAACGTGACCGACTCGGCGGTGCGCATCACCCATCTGCCCACCGGCGTCGTGGTGTCGTGCCAGAACGAGCGCAGCCAGCACCAGAACAAAGACCGCGCCATGCAGATCCTGGCTGCCCGCCTGGCCGACCTCAAACGGGCCGAGCGGGAAGCCGAGATCGCCGGGCTGGCCGGTGACTACCAGAAAGCCGAATGGGGCAGCCAGATCCGCTCCTATGTGCTGCACCCCTACCAGCAGGTCAAAGACGACCGCACCGGTGTGACCATCGGCAACGTGGAAGGGGTGCTGGCCGGAGACCTCGACGAGCTGATAGAGGCCTACCTGCGGTGGAGGCGCATGTCTTGAGCAGGGTCGGACTCGGGCCGGAGGGTGCGCAATCGGTGCCCGGCGGCGGTGGTAGCGTTAGTCAAGCTTTCTGGGTCAACGTAGGGGGGTCCGTGCCCGGATTGCAGTTCGGAGCTCACATCGCATGATCAGAATGGAGAACGTCACCAAGGTGTACAAGGGCGAGGTGCTCGCCCTTCAGAACGCCTCCTGCGAGGTGCAGCGGGGGGAGTTCGTCTTCTTGGTGGGGCCGTCGGGATCGGGCAAGTCCACGTTCATGCGCCTGCTCAACAAGGAGGAGAAGCCGGACCGGGGCCGGATCTATGTGGCCGGCAAGGACATCGGGGCGCTTCCCAGCTGGAAGGTGCCCTTCTTGCGCCGCAACATCGGCTGCGTCTTCCAGGACTTCAAGCTCCTGCCCAACAAGACCGTGGTGCAGAACGTGGCCTTCGCGCTAGAGGTGATCGGTCGTCCCCGGAGCGTGATCAAAGAGAAGGTTCCGGCCATCTTGGAGCTGGTGGGCTTGTCCAAGAAGATGCACAACTATCCCGATGAGCTGTCGGGAGGCGAGCAGCAGCGGGTGTCCATCGCCCGGGCGTTTGTGAACCGGCCGCTGATCCTGTTGGCCGACGAGCCCACCGGGAACCTCGATCCGAACACCTCGCTGGGCATCATGACGCTGCTGGACCGCATCAACCGCACCGGCACCACCGTGGTGATGGCTACCCACGACCGCAGCATCGTCGACAAGATGCGCCGCCGAGTGGTGGAGCTGGACCGGGGCCAGATCGTTCGGGATCAGTCCCGGGGCGTCTACGAATAGCCCATGGCATTGAGGGGTCTCGGCGACGGGGACCGGTGGGCGGGCGGTAGCCGATGAGCCTCAAGTTGGACTATGTCCTCCGGGAGACGGCCAGCAACTTCCGCCGGAACATCACCCTCACGCTGGCCACGGTCATCACGGTCACCATCTCGCTGACGCTTCTGGGCGCGGCGCTGCTCTTCGGCGACGCGGTGGACAATGCCACCGTCCGCTGGAAGGACGGCGTGGAGTTCATCGTGTTCATGGACCCCGAGATCAGCCCCGAGTTGGAGGAGGACATCCGCCGCCAGCTCGAGGACGCTCCCGAAGTCAGCGGGTTCACCTATATCGACAAGGACGAGGCCTTCGCCGAGGTGCAGGACCTCTTGGGCGACTCACCGGAGCTGGTGGAGGTGATCACGCCCGAGCGCTTGCCGGCCTCGTTCCGGGTCAAGCCCACCGACACACTGCCGGAGCGGGTGGACGAGCTGGCTGCCGCTTTCCGCACCCAGCCGGGGGTGGCCAGGGTGGTCACCGCCAGCGAGACCATCCGGGCCATCGAGGATCTGTCCAGCGGGTTGCGCCAGCGGGTGATCATCATCGCCATCGTCTTGCTGGTGGCCGCGGCCGTGCTGATCTTGAACACCATCCGCATGGCTCTGTTCTCCCGTCGCAGAGACATCGAGGTGATGAAGCTGGTGGGGGCCACCAACTGGTTCATCCGGGTGCCGTTCATGTTCGAAGGGCTCATACAGGGTCTTATCGGCGGGGTGATCGCCATTCCGCTGATATGGCTCACCAACAACTTCTTCAGCGTTATAAACGACGACGTCTCGCTGGAGTTGCTGCGGGGCTTCACCGTGGATCCGTCCCGGGTGTGGGCACTGGGATTCCAGATGGTGGGATTGGGCGCCATCGTGGGCACGGTGGGCTCCGGTATCGCCGTCAGCCGCTTCCTGGACACGTAGCGGAGCGCCGCCATGGCGGCGGCCATTTCGCAGGGCGTAGTAGGTTCGCGGCAGTTGGTCTCGGCCGCGATGGCCGATGGCCGGGCGAAAGGAGCAGCAGATGGCCCAGCAGGTTCGAGCCGTAGTCGCCAAGGCCAAGGGCGAGCCGGTAAGCATCGAGACCATCGAGGTGCCCGACCCCGGGCCGGGCGAGGCCCTGGTGGCCGTGCAGGCCTGCGGAGTCTGCCACACCGATCTGCACTATCGGGAGGGGGCCATCAACGACGAGTTCCCCTTCCTTTTGGGCCACGAGGCCGCCGGAGTTGTGGAGTCGGTGGGCGATGGCGTGACCAACGTGGCCCCCGGCGATTTCGTGATCCTCAACTGGCGTGCGGTGTGTGGCAATTGCCGCTCATGTTGGCGGGGACGCCCGTGGTACTGCTTTGCCACCCACAACGCCACCCAGAAGATGACCTTGGGGGGCCAGGAGCTTTCGCCGGCGCTTGGCATCGGGGCCTTCGCCGAGAAGACGCTGGTTGCGGCGGGCCAGGCTACCAAGGTCAATCCCGAGGCCAGTCCCGAGGTGGCCGGATTGATCGGCTGCGGAGTCATGGCCGGGCTGGGCGCGGCCATGAACACCGGCGGGGTCGGCCGGGGCGACTCGGTGGCCGTGTTCGGCTGCGGGGGAGTTGGCGATGCGGCCATCGAGGGATCACGGCTGGCCGGCGCCCACACCATCATCGGGGTGGACATAGACGACACCAAGCTGGAATGGGCTCGAGAGTTTGGCGCGACCCACACCATCAACTCCACCCGGGAGGATCCAGTGGAGCGTATCCGGGAGCTGACCGGCGGCCACGGGGTGGACGTGGCCATCGAGGCCATCGGGCTGCCCCAGACTTACGAACAGGCCTTCTACGCCCGGGATCTGGCCGGGGTGGTGGTGCTGGTGGGGGTGCCCAATCCCGAAATGAAGATCGAGCTGCCGATGATCGAGATCTTCGGCAGGGGAGGCGTCCTCAAGTCGTCGTGGTACGGCGATTGCCTGCCGTCTCGGGACTTCCCCATGCTGATTGACTTGTATCTCCAGGGACGGCTGAACCTGGAGCGTTTCGTTTCGGAGACCATCTCATTAGAGGGCGTTGAGGAGGCGTTTCACGCTATGGAGCGGGGAGAAGTGCTCCGCTCGGTGGTGGTGGTCTGAGGGCATCGGGCTGATCAGGCTGTTCCACAGCATTCGAAATCGCGGTTGACGCTTCAAGAAGGCAATCGCTACCCTTTCCTGTTGCGGGTGGGGCTCGTGGGGTCTGTGAGGCTTGAGTAAACCTTCAAGCCTTCTCTTGACGGAGGCACCCGACATGCCTGGACTAAATCTGACCACGATTGTGACTTCGATCATCGTGCTGCTGCTTTTGGCATTGCCGTTTGTCGCCGCCCGGCTGCCGCACTCCCGCCGGCCCGGGCCCCGATACACAGAAAAATCGGGCCCCGGACCAGGCTTTACCTATGCCCTGGTTCCCCCCGGAGGCCATCCCGAAGACATCGATGGCCAAGAAAAGGGCTCCTGGCAGTGGTGTTTGGCCTTCATTCCCGAGGAGGCCGCGGACGGCGGTTCCGAGATGCCTCCGTGGTGGGCTCCAGCACCTCCGTGGGATTCGGCCGCTGAGCAAGAGCGAGGCTTCACCAGCGACGCCGACGCCCTACAGGCACTGCTCGACGAGACGAGCGCTTTTCCGGCGGCAAGGTAGAGCAAGGGCATTTTCTGCCCCTTAGAAGGGGCGATTGAAGCATCATTGGGCATGGGCCAAGACCGGCACCGAGACCGGCGGCTGGCCATGGTGCGCCGCCAGATCGAGGGGCGGGGGGTTCGCGACCCTCAGGTTCTGGAGGCCATGAGGACGGTTCCCCGTCATCGGTTCGTGTCCCGGACGCTTGCCAAAGACGCCTACAAGGATCACCCCCTGCCCATTGGGGCAGGCCAGACCATCTCCCAGCCCTACATCGTGGCTCTCATGGCCGAGGCCGCGGCCGTAGAGCCGGACCACCGAGTGCTGGAGGTGGGCACCGGATCGGGCTATGGGGCGGCGGTGTTGGCCGAGCTGGGATCCTCGGTGGTCACGGTGGAGCGCCACCGGAATCTGGCCGACGCGGCGGCCAGAGTCCTGGCCGAGCTGGGGTATGCCAACGCCACCGTGGTGTGCGCCGACGGGTCGCAGGGCCACCCGCCCGGCGCCCCCTATGACGCCGTGGTGGTCACCGCGGCATCCTCCAGCATCCCGTCGGCGCTCATCGACCAGCTCGCCGACGGCGGGCGACTGGTCATCCCTGTCGGACCGCCCTCCTTCACCCAGAACCTGACCCTGGTCCGACGAACCGGTGAAGAGACCACCTCCGAGCCTTTCTGCCCCGTGAGGTTTGTCCCCCTAGTAGAGGATTCTTGAGCGGGTTCCTGGTCAGCTCGCTTCCCCCAGCGGCCAATGGCTCAGCTTGGTGTAGCGGGCGCCATCGGGGTGGAGCTGGCTGGACACCAGCCACAGTTCTGTGGCTCTGAATTGAGCGTCGAAGGGAAGCCCGACCACCGCACCGGCTAGTCGCTTTCGGGTCCGAGCCAACGTCAGGTGCCCCGTGAAGTTCGGGCGTCCGGGGGCCTGGCCAATGGTCTCAGTCCGGGCTCGCACTTCGGCGGCCAAATCGTCTAGCCCGTCTGCGGGCAGCGCCAGCACCCGCCCCCCTAGCCACCTGCTAGCCGGCCCGAGCAGCACGGTGGTAGCCGTCCCCCGAAGCCCCTGCATGCTGTCCTCCACATTGCCCTGCTCCGCCTCCCCGAAAAACCTCAGCGTGATGTGCCACTGCTCCCTCTTCGTCCACCGCAACCCCTCCACATCCGGCCGCTCCAACTCGTCTAGCCGCTCAACGACGTCCACCGGCGGAAATACAGCCAAGAACAGCCGCGCCACCCCGATAGTTTCGCAGGCTATGGGTGAGTCAGAAATGGATGGCGAAGCAGGGGCACCCTCGGAGCGTGTCAAGGTGCGCAGGGGGGCCGGGCGGGCCCAGTATGGCAAGGAGGAGGTGTTGGGCATACTCGATGCTGGGTTGATCGCCCATGTGGGGGTGTTCACTTCCGATGGGCCGCTGGTGCTGCCCATGGCCTACGGGCATGACGGCGAATGCCTCTTTCTTCACGGCGCGGTGGCCAACCACCTGCTTGGCACCGGGGCCGGTCAGGAGATTTGCGTCACCGTGACCTGTTTGGACGGGTTGGTAATGGCCCGGACGCCCTTCCACAACTCGATGAACTACCGCTCGGCGGTGATCAGGGGAACAGCCCGGCGCGTCGACGAGGATGAGCGCAAGGGCTACGCCCTCAAACTGGTGACTGACCATGTGGTTGAGAACTGGGACAGCGGTCGGCCACCGTCCTCGTCAGACCTGCGAAAGACGCTGGTGCTGGAGGTGTCGCTGTCTGAGGCGTCGGCCAAGGTCCGCAGCGGGGACCCCGTCGACGAGCCCGAGGACATCGCCGGCCCATGGTGGGCGGGCGTAGTGCCCATTACCACCCGTTTCGACACTCCGAGTGCGGCCGCCGACTTCACCGGCGAGGCCCGTCCACCAGCCGCTATCGCCGCCCTCTCAGGCCATACTCCCGACGAGCGCTTGAATGCAAGAGGCGGTCGATAGGAATCAGAGGAAGGGTAGGGTGGGCCGGTGCTGCGGTTGAGCGACGAGGTCTACTCGGAGGTCATCGCCCATGCGTTGGCGGGGCTGCCCAATGAGGCGTGTGGACTCTTGGCGGCTCCGGCGGGGGGAGAGGTGGCCGATCGGTTCTTTCCGGTGCGCAATGCGGCGGAGTCCAGCCAGATCTACCGGCTGGATGATGCCGAGTACCTCCAGGTGGAACAGACCGCCGACGACGAGGGGCTTGCTCTGGTGGCGGTGATGCACTCTCACACCCACACCACCGCCTATCCATCGCCTACTGATGTGCGCGATGCCTCGGCCTTCGATCCCTTCGGAGCACTGCTCTATGTGATCGTGTCGTTGAAGGATCCTGAGCCCGCGCTGCGCTGCTACCGGATCGTCGACGGGGCCATTTCCGAGGAACCGGTAGCCGTCGAGGGGTAGGCATCCGGGTAATCTGAGGCCCGTGGCCGCGCACAAATCGGTGATCGATCTGATCGGGAACACCCCCATGGTCGACGTCAGTGTGCTGTCGCCAAACCCGTCGGTGGCCATCCACGTCAAGCTAGAAGGGGTGAACCCAGCGGGGTCGGTCAAAGACCGGGTGGCGCGCGAGATGATCCTCGAGGCCGAGGCCGACGGGACCCTGGAACCGGGCCGCACCATCATCGAGCCGTCGTCGGGAAACACCGGGATCGCCTTGGCCATGATCGCCCGACTCCGGGGCTATCCCATCAAGATCGTCATGCCCGAGAACGTCTCAGCCGAGCGCCGCCAGCTCCTGGAGGTGTTCGGGGCGGAGATCATCTGGTCGCCGGGGGCCGAGGGGTCCAACGGGGCCGTCCGCATGGCCCAGAGGCTGGCCGACGACAACCCCGAATGGGCGTTCCTCTACCAGTACGGCAATGAGGCCAACCCCCGGGCCCACTACAACACCACCGGCCCGGAGATCTACGCCGACTGTCCCGAGATCACCCACTTCGTGTCAGGGCTGGGTACCAGTGGCACCTTGATGGGTGTGGGCGCCTATCTCAAAGAGCGCAAGCCCACGGTGCAGGTGCTGGCCGTGGAGCCCCCCGCCGGGGAGATGGTGGACGGCCTGCGCAGCCTGGACGACGGGTTCATCCCCCCGGTCTATGAGAAATGGGGCGGCGACCAGCTCTTGGACGGCAAGCGCATCGTGCGGCCCCGGGAGTCGATCGAGTGGACCCGGCGGCTGTCTGAGGAGGCCGGCATCTTCGCCGGCATTTCCACCGGGGCAGCACTGGCCGGGGCCGCTCGAGTGGCCGAGCGAGTTGACGAGGGCGCGGTGGTGGTGGTTTCGGCCGACGGCGGCTGGAAGTACCTGTCCACCGGCGCGTGGACCGACCCAATAGACCAGGTGACCGCTCGAGCCGAGTCGATCATCTACTTCTGAAAGCAGCTTGGAAAAAAATTCCATCGAGACAGGTTTTGTGGTCCTTGATGTGCTATAAGCACCCCGCGCTGCTACGATTCCCATACCCAAACCACACCACCACGCTGGAGCACAGCTCCAGCCGAACGGCCTCGACTCATCCCGCCAGAGTCGAGGCCGTTCCTCTTTAGGCTCTTGTATGGTGCCCCAGTGGTCGAAACAGCCGGGAAGAACCAAGAATTGAGGCGTGTCCAATGAGAGCAGGTCAACGATGAGAGGCGACGGCCGAGAGGCGGACGAACTACGGCCCATCGGCTTTGAGCGGGATTTCACCGAGATGGCCGACGGCTCGGTGCTGGTCTCGTTCGGCCGCACCCGGGTGCTGTGTACTGCTTCGGTCGATCCCGATGTGCCCCGGTGGATGAAGGGCCGGGGCAAGGGGTGGGTGACCGCCGAGTACTCCATGCTTCCGGGGTCGTCGCCGGAGCGGGTCAACCGGGAAGCGGCCCGGGGCCGCCAGTCGGGCCGCACCCAGGAGATCCAGCGGTTGATCGGGCGCTCTCTGCGAGCGGTGACCGATGCCGCCAAGCTCGGCGAGCGCCAGGTGATCTGCGACTGCGATGTGCTCCAAGCCGACGGCGGCACCCGCACCGCCGCCATCAGCGGCGCCTATGTGGCGCTCCATGACGCCTTCACTCGGCTGGTGGTCGCAGGCCAGATCGAACAGCACCCGATGATCGAGGCGTGCGCCGCGGTGTCCGTCGGGGTCATCGACGGAACGCCGTCGCTCGATCTGCCCTACGAGGAGGATGTGTCCGCCGAGGTGGACATGAACGTGGTGATGACCGAGTCGGGCCGCTTCGTCGAGGTGCAGGGAACCGCCGAGGGCCAGCCGTTCGGCCGGGACAAGCTGGATGCGCTGTTGGACTTGGCCACTTCTGGGATCGAGCAGATCATCAAGCGGCAAAACGAGTTGCTGGCCGACCCGCCCCCGCCCCGTTGAGCCTTGCCTCCGGTGAGCGACCGCGATTGGTGGCGGCCACCGCCAATCCCCACAAGCTGACTGAGATCGCCGCCATCTTGGGGTCGGCGGTTGAACTGCTGCCCCGGCCGGCCGATCTGGGCGAAGTGATCGAGGACGGCGACACCCTGGAGGCCAACGCCCGCCTCAAGGCGGCCGCGGTGTGCGGGCACACCGGACTGGCCGCAGTAGCCGACGACACCGGCCTTGAGGTAGGCGCTCTGGGAGGAGCGCCAGGCGTGCGTTCGGCCCGCTATGCCGGCGAGCACGCCAGTGACGTCGATAACCGGGCCCGGCTGCTGGAAGAGCTTGAGGGGGCAGCCGACCGGTCGGCCCGTTTCCGCACGATGGCAGTGGTGGTGTTCCCCGACGGCCGCGAGCTGCTGGCCGAGGGCATGATGTCGGGTGTCATCGCCGCCGCGTCCCGTGGACATGGGGGATTCGGCTACGACCCGGTATTCGTCCCCGACGGGGGAGACGGGCGCACTTTCGCCGAGATGTCGCCCGACGAGAAGAACTCAATCTCCCATCGAGGCCGGGCTTTTCGGTCCTTGGCCGCCCAACTGGGCCTGTAGCCTGAACCATCGAGCTACGCGCCAGTGGCGGAATTTGGCAGACGCGCAGGGTTTAGGTCCCTGTGGGCGCAAGCCCGTGTGGGTTCAAATCCCACCTGGCGCACTATTTGACTTGCCGGTGGATCGGGTGGCCGAGACGCACTAGCGGGCCGGTACGATTGTGGCCATGACCGAACCCGTTTTGTTCGAGCCGGGCAGCCCCGAGCGCGGCGCATTCGAGATCTACAACCGGCTTCTGAAGAATCGCATCGTGTTTCTCGGAACCGACGTGAACGACGACATCGCCAACTACATCACCGCCCAGCTCTTGTATCTGGAGGGCGAGGATTCCGACAAGGACATCTGGCTCTACATCAACTCCCCGGGCGGGTCGGTCACATCGGGGATGGCCATCTACGACACCATGCAGTTCATCACCCCCGACGTGGGGACCATCTGCATGGGACTGGGCGCCTCGATGGGACAGTTCCTGCTGTGCGCCGGAGCTCCGGGCAAGCGCTATGCCCTGCCCCACGCTCGGATAATGATGCACCAGCCCTCGGGCGGCGTTCGGGGCCAGGCCGCCGACATCGCCATCCAGGCCGAGCAGCACGCCTACGTGAAGTCGCTGCTGGCCGAGCGCATTGCCACTCACACCGGCCAGTCGGTGGAGCAGGTGGAGGCCGACTCCGACCGCGACCGCTGGTTCACCGCCGAAGAGGCCAAGCAGTACGGCATCATCGACCACGTGATCGTCAAACGCGGCGAGATGCTCTAGGGCTGTATTCGGCCCTTTCTGTGCCATCGGTCAGCCCGGGACGTTCAGGTTCACCTCGCCGGGAATCCTGTCGGCCCTATCGGGGTCGATGAAGACGACGGGACTGACCCAATCCAGTTCGAGGCCGCACTGCTCCACCGAGTAGCGGTTCAACTCGGCTGCGGCTTCCCCGCTCGCGGCCAGCTGCTCTGCATCTAGCCCGGCGGTCTCAGCACCGCTGAACGCCGCGATGACGAGGCTGGAAGTTTCGATGATGACCGCCAGCGACGGCTCGATCTCCAGCGGCGACACCCGGCGAATGGCATCGAACTCGTCGACGACCGCTTTGGCGGCGCTAGGATCTTTGGAATAGTCCGCGGCCAACGCGCCCTCCGGCCCGAACGCGGTTTCGAGGCGCTCGCAGAAGCCCTCCAGGCTGGGCTGGCCGTCATCGCCGCAGGCGCTGAGAGCAAGAAACCCCAGCATCGAGGCACCAATGAGCAGGGCCAGTGAAACCGAGATCGGCCGTCGGCGGGCAACACCTGGCATCTTCAGCAGGCGGGCACCGTCAGGAGTGAGCGGCAGCTTCTCGCAACTCGCCGATGGCGTGGTTGAAACCCAGTTCGTGGGAAAACACCGCGCTGCCGGCCACGAACACCCCCGCCCCAGCTTGGGCGGCGGCTCCGATGGTGGACCGGCCGATGCCGCCGTCGACCTCCAGCTCCACGTCGTGTCCGCCCTCGTCGATCATTGCCCGCACCTCGGCCACCTTGGACTCCATTGCCGCGATGTACGACTGGCCGCCCCATCCGGGGTTGACGGTCATCACCAGCACCAGGCGGCACAGGTCCAGCACATGGGCCACGGCCGAAGCCGGTGTCGCCGGGTTGAGAGCTACACCGGCGTCCATGCCCAGCTCTCGGATGGCCCCCAGCGTGCGGTGCAGGTGAGGACACGCCTCGACGTGGACGGTGAGCAGCTCGCAACCGGCCTCGGCGTAGCGGGGGGCCAGCTCATGGGGTTCCTCCACCATCAAATGGGCTTCGAAGGGCAGCGACACCAGGGGACGGATCGAGGCGATCACATCGGGGCCGAAGGTGAGGTTGGGCACGAACCGGCCGTCCATCACATCCCAGTGGATCCGGTCGGCCCCGGCTTTCTCCAAGCCGATGCACTCCTCGCCCAAGCGGGCGAAATCAGCGGGCAGCACTGAAGGCGCGATCAATGCCTGTTGGGCCAAATCAGCGGCCATGCCGCGACCCTACCCGGTGTCGGCGCGGGAGTTGCGCACCATTTCAAAGGGCCCTACAACGGGCATTGGGCGGGATTGAACAGCCTGCTCAGCGCAGCATGCCGCCGTCGACGAAGACAGGCCGGCCGCTCATGAACGCGGAGGCGTCGCTGGCCAAGAACACCGCGGCGCCGACAAGGTCATCGGGTACGCCGAGGCGGCCGAAAATGGTCTCAGCCGCTACTTCGTCCTCGAAGCGGGCTCGGGCGTCGGGGTCGCGGGGCAGGATCATGTCGGTGGCCACCGGGCCGGGGACCAGCAGGTTCACCCGCACTCCCCGGCTGGCCCACTCCCGGGCCATGGTGGTGGTCCAGTTGGCCATGGCCGCTTTCACCGCGCAGTACGCCCCGATGCCCTCCATGGGCTGGAAGGCGCCCAACGCTCCGATGTTGATGATCGACCCGCCCCCGTCGGCGGCCAAGTGGTCGAGCGCGGCCTGCGACAAGAACAGCGGCCCCTTCAGGTTCACCGCCAAGATGTCGTCCAATTCCTCGGGGGAGACCCGGGTGGTGAGGTGGGGGCGCAGCACCCCGGCGTTGTTCACCAGCACGTCGAGGCGGCCGAAGCGGCTCACGGCAGCCTCGAGCAGCGGCTGATGCTGGTCTAGCCGGCCGACGTCGAGCTCGGCAGCCATGGCCTCCCCGCCTGAGGCGGTGATCTGGTCGGCCAGTGCCTGGCAGGCATCCAGCGTGCGGCTGGCGGCCACGATCTTGGCGCCGGCCTCGGCCAGACCAAGAGAAAGAGCGTGGCCGATTCCCCGAGACGCCCCGGTGACGAGGGCCACCTTTCCGGTCAGGTCGAATCTATCCATCGCTCTCGGTTGCTTTCTGAGAAGACGCCATCTGATCGGCCGATTCCTGGGCGGCCAGCCAATTCTCCAGGCTGGCGTCCTCCCAGTCGTCGGGGCCGTACACCGTGCGGGGCAGCGGGGTCATCAGGTGGGTGTCGCCGCCGGTCACGTATTCGGCCGACCGCTGCTCCCAGGCGGTGATCCGCTCGTCAGCGGCACCCTCATCGCACAGGCCCCGGGTGGTGTCGCGGTTCTGGCGGTAGGTGACGTGGGAGGCGATGTCGGCGGCCCACACCATCACCACCTCGTGCTGGTTGTTGAGCACCTCGTAAAGCCCGGTGGGGCGGTGGCCGTAGTCGGCCATGAGGGGAACCCGCTCCTGCACCACCGCGGCCAGAAACTCCAGCGGCGTGCCCGGCCGCACGGTGAGGATCTCGTTCACGAACAGCGTGCCGGTGATGCCCGCCTCGGCGATCTCGGTGGTGTTGGGGCTGCCGGGCACGCCCCCGCACAGCCGGTCGAACCCGCCGGAGCGCCACTGGGCGGCCTCGTCCCACCAGTCGCCGTAGAACGCCTTGCGCCGCTTCAGGTTGAGCCGGTCGAGGTTCTTGGCCAGGCCCTTCCAGCCCTCTGAACCGATGTCCCAGATGTTGATGACCTGGGGCCAGCGCCCCCCGCCCGCGCCCAGGACGTAGAACGCGCCCTGGAGCCCGAACATCTCCGGCATGCGCAGCACCGGGTCTTGCCACAGGTGCTCCATGTAGTCGTACTGGCCCTGCCCGATGACGTCGACCACCTCATACAGGTACAGGTCGCGGTTCATGCTGGGCGTCCAAGGCGATTGGCAGGCGGCATATTCCTGAACATCACCCGCCGACGTTACCGGCATAGGCTCTGCCTGTGCGGCGCGAGACCCAGGTGGAGCTGATCCGGGAGCTGTTGGCTCACCACGGGGCGGGCACCACTCAGCTGGCCGACGACGTGCTGGTGCTGCCCGCTGAGGTCTACATGAGCGAGCAGCACTGGCAGGCCGAGCGGGAGGCGCTGTTCCGCCGTCGCCCGGTGGTGGCCTGCCTGTCGGGGGCGGTGGCCTCGCCCGGCGACTACGTGTCTCTCACCGTCGGCGGGGTGCCGCTGGCAATTGTGCGGGGCGACGACGGGGTGCTGCGGGGGTTCCAAAATGTGTGCCGCCATCGGGCCTCGTCGGTGGTGAGCGGGTGTGGATCAAGAGCCGCCTCGCTGCGGTGCCCGTTCCACGCCTGGACCTACCGGCTCGACGGGTCGCTTTTGGCCCGCCCCCAGGCGGGGGAGGGGTTCGATGGGACCGACGAGTCGGACCTCAGCCTGGTGCCAGTGCCGGTGGGTGAGGCCCATGGCCTGGTGTTCGTGCAACCCGAGGGCGACGGCCCGGTGGATGCGGCCAGCCTCGTCGGGGAGGCCGCATTCGATCTCGATGATTTCAACATAGGCAGCTACCTCCCGTTCGACCGGTGGGAGTCGAGCTGGCCGTGCAACTGGAAGCTGATGGTGGACACGTTTCTGGAGTCGTACCACGTGTTTTCGCTTCATCGGAAAACGGTGGGCAAGTACTACCTGTCCCAGCCCATGACCTACCGGGGCTACGGCCCCAACCTGCGGTTCCAAACCTGCCAGAAGTCGATCCTGGAGCTGGCCAAAGCCCCCGAGGACCAGTGGGACATGCTCGGCCGGGCCACCGTGGAATATCTGATCACTCCCAACGTCATCTTGAGCCACAGCGTGGACCACTTCGCGGTGTACCAGTTCCTGCCCACCGCCGTCGACCAAACCGACGTCACCATGACCCTCTACACCCCCGAACCCGTTACAGAGCAATCCCGCCCCCATTACGAGCGCACCCTGGAACTCCACCAACGAGTCGGCGCCGGCGAGGACTTCCCCCAAGCCGTCAAGATCCAGCAGTCCCTAGCCTCAGGACTGGTCAAAGAGACCCTCGTAGGCCGCCACGAAGTAGCCCTAATCCACTTCCACCAAGCGCTAGATCAGCTATTAGACGGGAAGGGCTGAAGCCCTCTTCTTTGCGCAATCCGCCGGAGTTCCTTCAGCAAGTCCACTTTCTTCATTAGGACACCCTGTCGATCAGTTTCGGAGCAAGGTGTTGCGCTGGAGTGGTCGAGTGGTATCAACACCAGTGTCCGGAAAAGGGTCTGGCGGCGGGTGGGTTTTCCAGCGTTTGGCGTTGGGGTCGCGGGTGACTTGCCAGTTGTCGTCGTGGATGCTGTGGTGGCATTTGTTGCACACCAACACGAGGTTGCCGAAGTCGGTGGGTCCGCCGTCTGACCAGAATTGGACGTGGTGGGCGAAGCCCCGGTTGGCGCTGGCGCCGCAGCCGATGCACTCCCTGTCCCGGTAGATCAGAGCGGCCGTTTGGGCCTCGCTGGCGGAGCGCCGCCGCCGTCCTAGGTTCATCTCCTGGGTGGCGGCCCGGTACACGCCCGGCAGAATGTCGGCGTCGCAGGCCAGGCGAACCAGCTCGCACATCGGGATGGGGGTACCGTCGGCCAGGTGGGCGTTGACCAGTTCTTGGTTGACGGCGTCGTAGTCGGCCACCACCATCAGCACCGTGCCGTGGGCCTTGCCCTTCTCGGGCTCGAGGATCAGTTCGGCAATGGCGTCGGCCATTCGCTGCTGTGGTGTGCGCCGGTCGCGGGGATCTTCTTGATTCCACAGTTCTTTCTCTTTGGCGGCCAGCACGGTGTCGATCTTGGCGCCGGTGATGGGGTCGAACTCCCCCGACAGCAGGTACATGCCGGTCTCTCGGCTTGAAATTGCCCTTCCCTTGCGGTTCTTGCGTTGCCGGTCGTAGATGGACTGCCCATCGTCGTCGGATTGCTCCTGCTGATGGGCGCGCAACGTCTTGGCGAATTGGTCATAACCCTGGTGCTTGGCCGCGTCGACCAAGAATGACTGGTCGATCGGCCCCTCTGAAGCCGCCCGAGCAATCAACTGGGCATGCCCCACTGGGATTTCCCCCGAAGACAAGGCATCCGAAGTCTCCGAAAGAACCGTCAGCCGCTCAGCAGCCTCTACATCGCGCTGGGCCCCTCGCCTAGAAGACTGCAACTCCTCCCGGGCCACCCGCTCCGCGGCCACCGCGTTCTCGCGGCGACTCAGCTCAGCCAGAACCTGAGACTTCATCGCCCCCAGTTTCGATTCAGCCCGCCCGATCTCCCGGAGCCGACCCCGCAACCCATCCCCCGACAGCCCAGCCACATCAAAAGCAGCCACGCACACTCCGCCCGGGACGCAAACATCCCTATATGGAATATCCTTGTTATATCTGGAAATAGATGTGGATTCCATGACGCTCATCCTACCTACGACCAGTGACAGTTACCCCCCCAAGAACCCACCCTGATTAGGAAAAATCTGATTTTTCCTTTAGTGATTGGGGGATTCTCTACGCCAGTAGCTGCTAGCAGCTAAGGCATGTCTCCACGAAAAGGGGGAACCTCATAACTACCATCAGCGTTACCGTGAGGATTGCGGCGCGATGCGCCGTTTGGCTTCATCGGCCCGCTCGGTAAGAAACGTCAGTTTGCGCTCCTCGCCCGACTCGTGCAGGTAGGTAACCCGCAAGGCGGTAGTGCCTCCTCCGCCAATGAGCCTGTCCCGCCTGTTTCCCTTCAATCCCCAACCCCCGTAGTCCCGCAGCGGGTCAATCGTGACGACTTCACTTTTGAGAACCTGATTGATGGAAACCACCGTCGAACGGAACGGCCATGCTCGCGCAGCGATCCGCTCACCGTCGACTCTGAGCACCAAATCAGCCCGCCACAATCCGTAAGATACAACGATTCCAGCTACCATGGCCATAGCCACTCCGATACGTTCCAAACCGGAAATAGTTGAATCTAAGATGTCCGCCGCTCCGAACCCCATTATTACAATTATGGCCCCGGCACTGACCAAAAATATCGCCCTAAACATGGGATCGTATGGTTCGCGAATCTTCAGTGTCTCATATCGCAATCCCTCATCCATTGCTCAAAAAAACTCCTTTGCTAACCTGATGATCGGATAGTTTGAGCCGGTCCCATTGCCAACAGATGATCCCTGCTGTTGATGAGATACGACAGCTTATGGTGGGCAAGCTCTGCGGTCGCTAGCCGAATTGTTCGGCTTGCCAGGCTCGGGCGGCTTTGAAGCCTTGGGTGCGGATGATGTGGCCGAATTCTTGGGCGGCGGGGGATTGGTGGGCGATGACGTTGTGCTCGCGGGCTGCCTCTTGGGCGGCGGTGTAGCCCATCAGCTCGAGGACCTTGTTGCAGATGGCCTTGTTGGCGGCAGAGATGTCGTTGGGCACGGTGGCCACCCGGCGGGCCAGGGTGTGGGTGTGCTCGGCGAGGTCGTCGGCAGGCACTTCCTCGAGCACGAAGCCGGCTCGGGCGGCGGTGGTGCCGTCGATTATGTCGCCGGTGAGCAGCAGGCGCTTGGCCCACTGGGGGCCGGCCAGATAGGTCCACATGTGGGTGGAAGGCGAGGCCATCGAACGCACGATGGGGTAGCCAAACTGGGCATCCTCGGCGCAGACGGTCAAATCGGCGTGGAAGGCGATGTCGGTGCCCACCGCCAGGCAATAACCGTGCACCGAGGCGATGACCGGGGTGCGCAGCCGCCACATCTCCTCGAACCGCCGGAACGGCTCCACCAGGGCCAACTCCTGCTCGAACGAACGGGAGTCGTAGTCCAAGTCGATCTCGTCGGGGTCGAGGTCGATCCCCGAGCAGAACGCCTCGCCCGAACCCTGGATCACGATGGCCCCAACATCAGCAGCGGCGTCGGCCTCGGCCAAGGCGTCGAAGAGCTGGCCGAGCTGGGCCATCGTCAAGGCGTTGCGCCGCTCGGGGCGGTTCAGGGTGATGTAGCGGACCCGTTCCCGGTCCTCGACGAGGATGGCGGGCTCGGCTTCTGGGGTTTCTGGCACGGGGCCGACGGTAGCGCGGCCGACAAGGGCTTGAGACTGCCGTTCAAGAAGGCACCGCCAACCACCCGGCGGTAGCCTGGTTTCGTGGACGAGCTCGGTTACATCCCCTTCGACTGCGACAACCATTACTACGAGGCGGCGGATGCTTTCACCCGCCATGTAGACCCGGCCATGCACCCCCGCTGCGTGCAATGGGCCGAGGTGAACGGCCGCCAGTACCACCTGGTGGGGGGCAAGATCAGCCACGCGGTGGTGAACCCCACTTGGGACCCGATCGCCCTGCCCGGCGCCATGCACGACTACTTCCGGGGCAACCCCGAGGGCCGCAACCCCGCCGAGATGCTGAGCAAGCGGGAGAAACTGCCCCGCTACTACGTGGACGACCGGGACGCCCGGGTCGACAAGGTCCACCAGCAAGGGCTCCAGTCGGTGTGGCTGTTCCCCACGCTGGGCGTGCTCTACGAGGAGCTCATCAAAGAGGACATCGAAGCGGTGTGCGCCCTGTTCGGCGGGTTCAACCGCTGGCTGGATGAGCAGTGGGGGTTCGCCTACCGCGACACCATCTTCGCCGCCCCCTATATCGCCTTGGGCGATGTGGACTGGGCCTGCCAGGAGCTGGAGTGGGCCCTAGACAAGGGCGCCCGCACCATCGTCATGCGCCCCGCCGCCGTCTGGACCGCCGACGGCTTCATGTCACCGGCCGACGAGCACTTCGACCCGTTCTGGGCCCGGGTGAACGAGTCGGGCATCTGCGCGGTGGTCCACGCCGGCGACAGCGGCTACACCACCCACGGCTACGACGTGGACGGGTTCGCCTCGGCGGGCATGGCCAAGGAGCGCAAGTACAAGCCCAGCATCAAGGCCTACAACATCGAGCGGGCCGCCTACGACTATCTGATCACCTTGGCGCTGGAGAAGCTGTTCGAGCGCTTCACCAACCTGCGGATCGCCTCGGTGGAGAACGGCTCGCAGTTCTTGAGCGACATGTTCCGCAAACTGGGCCAGGCCACCCACAAGAGCATCGGCTGGTTCAAGGAGGATCCCTCCGAGCTGTTCCGCCAGCACGTGTGGATCAACCCTTTCTGGGAGGACGACGTGGCCGAGGTGGTCCACTACATGGGGGACGACCGGGTGATCTTCGGCAGCGACTGGCCCCATATCGAGGGCATGCCCCAGCCTCTCGACTATCTGGTTGAGCTCAAGGACAAGGGCTTCGACGACGCCACCAAGAAGAAGATCCTCCTCGACAACGTCACCGAGCTGAACCACCTCCAACCGGCCTGACGCTGGCCTAACGCCAACTCGCGCTCACCGGCCTGACCCGCCGCCCCCGTTAGCCGGTGGGGTCGAAGTGGGGATTGAGAAGGTCGTAGCGGGAGATTGCGTCTTTGGCTACCGCCGGGTCGAGGATGCCTTCGGCGGCCAGGGCACTCAAGATGGCGGCAGTCACGCTGTGGGCGTCGGTTTCGAAGAAGCGGCGCAGCGACTCGCGGGTGTCGGAGCGGCCGAAGCCGTCTGTCCCCAGGGGAATGAACCGGCGGGGCACCCAGCGGGCGATCTGGTCGGGAACCATGGTCATGTAGTCGGTGACTGCCACCACCGGACCCTTCCCGCCAGCCAGGCGCTGCGTTACCATCGGTACACGGGGCTCCTGGTCGGGGTGCAGCCGGTTCCAGCGCTCTGCTTCCAGGGCTTCCTCCCGGGCCGCCTTGAACGAGGGAGCGCTGAGCAGGTCCACACCGATGCCGTAGCGCTCGGCCAGCTCGGCCTGGGCGTCGCGGGCGGCCTGGTGGGCGGTTCCGGAGAAGATGATCGAAGCCTGCTGTTCGGCACCGTCTAGCGGGTGGTTCCACTGGTAGACCCCCGACAAGATGTGCTCGTCGCTGATGAAGTCGGCCCGGCGGGGCTGGCGGTAGTTCTCGTTGTAAATGGTGATGTAATAAAAGACGTCCTCACCGCCACCGTTGCCGTACATCCGGTTGAGCCCCGAGCGCACGATGGCCCCCAGCTCATAGGCGAACGCCGGGTCGTAGGCGCAACAGGCCGGCACGGCTGAGGCCAACAGGTGGCTGTGCCCGTCCTGGTGCTGCAACCCCTCGCCCAACAAGGTGGTGCGCCCCGCGGTGGCCCCCATCAAGAATCCCCGAGCGCGGGAATCGGCCGCCGACCAGATCAAATCTCCCACCCGCTGGAATCCGAACATGGAATAGAACGAGTAGAACGGCACCATCGGCACTCCCATGGTGGCGTAGCTGGTGGCCGCCGCCGTCCAAGAGGCCAGCGACCCCGCTTCGGTGATGCCCTCCTCCAAGAGCTGGCCGTCTTGACCCTCGGCGTAGGACAACAGCAGGTCGTGGTCCACCGGTTCGTACAGCTGGCCCTCGGAGGCGTAGATCTTGAACTCCCGGAACAGGGAGTCCATGCCGAAGGTGCGGGCCTCGTCGGGGACGATGGGCACGACACGGGCCCCGAAGTCCTCGTCTCGCATCATGTTGCGCAGCATCTGGGTGAACACCATGGTGGTGGACACCTCGCGCCCTTCGGAGCCCTCGTCGTAGTCGGTGAACAGCTTGTCGTCGGGCAGCTTGATGGGCCGGCGGATGTTCACCACCCGGATGGGCAGCGGGCCGTCCAGCTCCTTGCGCCGGGCCATCAGGTACTGGTGCTCGGGGGAGTCGGGCGGGGGCTTGTAATACGGGGGGTTGGCATCGTCTTCGAGCGCCTCGGCCGGGACTTCGTCTTCCAGGTGCAGACGGGAGCGCAGGTCCATGAGCTGGGCGGTGGTCATCTTCTTCACCTGGTGGGTGGCGTTGCGGGCCTCCAGGCCCTCGCCCAGTGTCCAGCCTTTGATGGTCTTGGCCAAGATCACCGTGGGCCGGTCGGTGGCCTCCACCGCGGCCTTGTAGGCGGCATAGAGCTTCAAGTAGTCATGGCCGCCGCGGGGCAGGTCCTCGAGCTGGCGATCGGTCAGATGGGCCACCATCTTGCGCAGACGGGGATCGGGTCCGAAGAAGTTCTCCCGGATATAGGCGCCAGTCTCGGTGGCATAGCGCTGGTATTCGCCGTCCACCGTGGTCATCATCTTCTCCAGCAGCACGCCGTCGATGTCGGCGGCCAGAAGCTCGTCCCAGCGCGAGCCCCAAATCACCTTGATCACGTTCCAGCCCGAACCCCGGAAGTTGCCCTCCAGCTCTTGGATGATCTTGCCGTTGCCCCGCACCGGGCCGTCGAGGCGCTGGAGGTTGCAATTCACCACCCAGATGAGGTTCCCCAGCTTGGCCCGGCCCGCCAGCGAGATGGATCCCAGCGTCTCGGGCTCGTCGGTCTCGCCGTCGCCCACGAAGCACCACACCTTCGAGTCGCTGGTGTCCTCGATGCGGCGGTCGTGCAGGTAGCGGTAGAAGCGGGCGTGGTATATGGAGTTGATCGGGCCCAGCCCCATCGATACCGAGGGATACTCCCAGAAGTCGGGCATAAGCCGGGGATGGGGGTAGCTGGACAGCCCGCTGCCGCTGATTTCCATCCGGAAGTTGTCCAGTTGCTCCTCGGTGAGCCGGTCTTCCAAGTAGGCCCGGGCATAGATGCCCGGTGCGGCGTGGCCCTGGATGTAGATGGCGTCGCCGGGCAGGCCGTCCTCTTTGCCCCGGAAAAAGTGATTGAACCCCACTTCGTACAGCGCAGCCGAAGAGGCGAAAGTGGACAGGTGGCCGCCGATGCCGTCGGCCCGCTTGTTGGCCTTTACCACCATGACGGCGGCGTTCCACCGGATGAAGGCACGGATCCGGCGCTCGATGTTCTCATCGCCGGGGAAAAACGGCTGGTCGGCGGTGGGGATAGTGTTCACATAGGGCGTCTGCACCGTGCCCGAGAGGCCGGTGCCCAGCTCGTCGGCCCGGTCGAGGAGCCGCCGCAGCAGGTATCGGCCGCGCTGTCCGCCCGAAGCGCTGACCACGGCGTCAAGGCTGTCGAGCCACTCGCGGGTCTCTTCGGGGTCGGTGTCGGGCAGTTGGTGTGAGAAGTTCACGGCCACGGTCTATTGCCCTTGGTGTGAGAGGTACATAGCTGTGCCTAATGCTTTCAATTCTGAGGCGGTCATGCCAGCATGAGCGGATGCCCGATGCTGGAAAGCCCACTGTGGTGTACACAGACGGTGCTTGTCGGGGGAACCCCGGACCGGGTGGATGGGGTTGGGTGGTGCCCGATGGGCCTTCGGGATCGGGTGGTGCACCCCAAACCACCAACAACCGCATGGAGCTCATGGGGGTGCTGGAAGCGCTGCGGTCGCTGGATGGGCCGCTGGAGGTGTATTGCGACTCCACCTACGTGGTGAATTGCTTCAGAGACCGGTGGTGGGAGGGGTGGATCCGCCGAGGCTGGCGCACCGCCGACAAGAAGCCAGTGGCGAACCAGGACCTTTGGAAGCAGATCATCGAGCAGGTTCAGGCCCGCACTATCGCCTTCCACTGGGTGAAGGGCCACGCCGGCAACCGCTGGAACGACGAGGCCGACCGCCTGGCCACCGAGGCGGCCGACAGCCAGGACGTGGTCGAAGAACAGTCGCTGTTCTGATCTGGTTTCGATCAGCGCAGAATCTCTTCCAGCGCCCCTCGCAGATCAGAGTGGTGGAATTCGAAGCCCGCAGCGGCTAAAGCTGCGGGATGGGCTCGGGTGCTGGAGAACAGCAGTCCGTCGGCCAGCTCGCGGCCGAGCAACAGCCGGGGGCCGAAGCGGGGAACAGCCAAAGCCGCGGGACGGCGCAGCACCGAGGCCAAGACACCGGTGAACTCCCGGTTGGTGACCGGGTTGGGAGCGCACAGGTTCACCGGGCCTGAGACACCAGATTCCAGCAAGAAAACCAGGGCTCTCACCTCGTCCTCCAGCGAAATCCACGGCCACCACTGCTGACCGCGGCCCAGAGGCCCGCCCAGGCCCAGCTTGAACAGGGGCAGCATCCGGGTCAGGAATGGGGCGTTTTCGGCCACCACCAGCCCGGTGCGGGCCAAGGCCACGCGGATGCCCGCGCTCTCCGCTTCGCAGGCAGCCGCCTCCCAGTCGGCGGACAGGGCGGCCAGGAATCCGGTGCCCGGACCGGACTGCTCGTCGAGCACCTCGTCCCCCCGATCCCCGTAGTAGCCCACCGCTGAGCCGGCCACCAGCACCGCCGGGGGAGTCGGGGCCGCGCCCATGGCCTCCACCAACAGCTCGGTGGCGTCCACCCGGCTGACCCGCAACTCGCGCTTGCGACGCTCGCTCCAGCGGCGGTCCCCGATGCCGGCACCGGCCAGATTCACCACCCCGTCGACGCCGGCGAAGGCATTGTCATCGATGTCGCCGGTGGCCGGGTTCCAGTAACGGGCGTCGTCGGCCCTCTCACTGCGGTCGCGCACCAGCCGAACCGCTTCATGCCCCGAAGATCGCAACTGGCAGACCAGTGCCGACCCGATCAGCCCCGATGCTCCGGCCACGGCAACTCTCATGACTCCAGTGTATGGATTGGCGCCCATGAACGGGCCTCCTCGAATGGCCGGTCGCGGGTAGCGTAGGTGTATGTCTGAACCGCAGCCGAGACCTCCCTACGACCACCAAGGCACCGAGAGAGCTGAGCCGAAATCCCGGTCGTTTACCGATGTGCTCCGGCAGATCAACGCCCGGATGGTGCTCGGTGTGCTGGCCGCAGTGGCGCTGATTGTGTTCATCGCTCAAAACACGAACGAGACCCGGGTCAACTTCTTGGGATGGGACTGGGATCTGCCGCTGTTCCTACTGCTGTTGATCACCATCGTGCTCAGCGTGGTCTGTACCGAGATTGTCGGCTGGTACATGGGCCGCCGGCGTCGCAGCGGCCGCTGAGCCTGTCGCGGTGAGCACCCGCCGGTTGATCCTTTTGGCCCTGCTGTGCGGGGTGGCCATTTTGGTGGCATTCGCCGTTCAGGCGGTTCTGATCCTGCGCTGACCCGTGGGCCAGAATCACCCATGGGCCCGGGGTCAGGGTATAGGGAACCCAACAAAGTGAGACTAGATCATTTTCAGTAAATTTCACCGTATGCTGTACGGGGCCGCACCGGACCCGTACAGCAGGCCCGGTGCGGCCCTCGGAGAGAGCAGTGCTTTCTCCCAAATGGGGCTACCCGTGGTCGGGCCGGTGAAGACTTGACACCTGGCCGGGAGGGTTCGATCCCCTCTAGCTCCACCCCCAACCATATACGGCAGTTGCGCTGCTCACTACCCAATAGGCTGGTTGCCATGAGCAGCAGCCATGACGTGGTGGTGGTCGGCGGTGGGCCCGGCGGGTATGCCGCCGCGCTATACGGCGCGGCCGCCGGCCTCGACGTTGCGGTGGTGGAGAAGCAGAAACTGGGCGGAACCTGCCTGCATGTGGGCTGCATCCCGGCAAAAGAGCTGCTGGAGACGGCTTCGGTGTACCGCACCGTGGCCCACGCCGATCAGTTCGGCATCGCCGCTTCGTCGCCGACAGTGGACATGGAGGCGGCCCAGGCTCGAAAACAGCAGATCGTGGACCAGCTCCACAAGGGAGTGGGAAAGCTGTTGGAGGGCCGCAAGGTCACGGTGCTGGACGGGTGGGGCTCGCTTGGGCCCGACCGGTTGGTCACGGTGTCGGGTGGGGAGTCGGGGGATGTGACGCTGACCGCCGACTATGTGGTCCTGGCCACCGGATCGGTGCCCCGCATACTGCCCGGATTCGAAGTCGACGGCGAGAAGGTGCTGACCAGCGACGAGCTGCTATCCATCACCGAATTGCCCGAGCGGGCGGCGATCATCGGCGGCGGGGCCATCGGCCTGGAGTTCGCCTCGATGCTGGCCGATTTGGGCTCGAACGTGACCGTTCTGGAGGCGCTGCCTCGCATCCTGCTGGGGGCAGACGACGACGTGGTGAAGATGCTGACCCGGGCGTTCAAGAAGCGAAAGATCGAGATTCGCACCGGGGTGTCGGTGGCCGGCTGTCGGCCAAACAGCGATGGCGTGGAACTGGAAATAGACAGTGCCGACCCCTTGGCGGTTGACGCAGTGGTGGTGTGCGTGGGCCGTCGTCCGTTCACCGATGGCCTGGGATTGGAAGCCGCCGGAGTGGAGACAGACGACGGGGGCTACGTGGTCGTGGATGAGTTCTGCCTGACCACCGCACCGGGGGTGTATGCCGTGGGCGATGTGGTCCGCACCCCGCAGCTGGCCCACGTGGCGTTCGCCGAGGCCATCATGGTGGTCAAGCACCTGCTGGGGGAGTCGCCCGCGCCAATTGACTACGGCAATGTCCCATGGGCCATCTACTGCCACCCTGAGGTGGCCTTTGTGGGCCATACCGAGGCGTCGGCCCAAGAGGCTGGCTTCCACGTGGCCACATCGGTACACCGTTTCATGGGCAACGGGCGGGCCATGATCGTGGGGGAAACCGACGGGTTGGTCAAGGTCATCGCGGAGAGCGACGGTGATGGGACCGGCGGGCGCATTCTCGGAGTCCACATGGTGGGCCCCTGGGTGACCGAGCAGTTGGGCCAGGGCTATCTGGCGGTGAACTGGGAAGCCACCGTGCCGGAAGTCGCCGAGTTCATACAGCCCCACCCCACCATGAGCGAGCTATTCGGCGAGTCGGTGCTGTCACTCACCGGCCGGGCTCTCCATTGATTGGACTGAGGAGAATCGATGTCAGAGGTAAGGATGCCGCAGCTTGGTGAGACGGTGATGGAGGGCACCATCATCCAGTGGTACAAGCAGGTGGGCGACGAGGTGGCCGAAGACGAGCCCCTTTTTGAGGTGTCCACCGACAAGGTGGACTCCGAGGTGCCCTCGCCCATGTCGGGGGTGTTGGTGGAGATCGTCGCCGCCGAGGGAGACACGGTGGAAGTGGGCGCGGTGATCGCCGTTCTGAGCGAGGACGGCGCGGCTGCCCCACCTGCGTCTGAGCCATCCGCGCCCCCAGCCGAAGCGGCGCCTCCCGCGTCTGAGCCGGCCGCAGAAGCAGCCCCGCCGCCGCCCCCGCCGCCTCCGCCGCCGCCCCCAGAACCGGCACCGGTGGCACCGGGCGCCCCCTCCACAGGCGGCGACGGCTTGGTGCTGTCGCCGGTGGTGCGCCGGCTCATCGCCGAGAACGGGCTAGACCCCTCGCAGATCTCCGGCACCGGCAAGGGCGGGAGGATCACCCGCTCCGACGTGGAGGCGCACATCGCTCAGAGCCGCGCCGCCGGTCCGCCGACCCCGGCTGCGCGGCCGTCTGCACCGCCGGCACCGCATCGATCGGCTGAGCGGGACACGGTGGTGCCGCTCAGCAACATACGCCGCATCACCGGCGAGCACATGGTGCGGTCGAAGCAGATGTCGCCCCATGTGCTGACCGCAGTGGAAGTGGACTTCGAAGGGGTGGAGCAAGTGCGCCGGGCCCACCGGGAGGAGTTCAAGGCCGAGCACGGCTTCAGCCTCACCTACCTGCCCTTCATCGCCCGGGCGGTGAGCGACGCCATCCACGAATATCCCCACATCAACGCCTCTGTGGGAGACAACGAGCTGGTGGTACACAACTACGTCAACTTGGCCGTCGCCGTCGACCTCGACTTCCAAGGGCTGCTCGCCCCGGTGGTGGTGGACGCCGACCGCAAGCGTCTGACGGCGATCGCCGAAGAGGTGGCCGACCTGTCGAGGCGAGCGCGGGCCAAGAAGCTGAACGCCAATGAGATATCCGGGGGCACCTTCACCATCACCAATCCCGGCCAGTGGGGAACCATGATGCAGTTCCCCATAATCAACCAGCCCCAGGTGGCCATCTTGTCCACCGACGGGATCCGCCGCCGACCGGTGGTTGTCACCGCCGAAGACGGCGGTGAGGCCATCGCCGTCCACTCGGTGGGGGTGCTGGCCCTGGCCTGGGATCACCGGGCCTTCGACGGGGCCTACGTGGCCGCCTTCTTGGACCACGTCCGCTCCATCATTGAAACCCGCGACTGGCACGCCGAGATGCCATGAGCCTTCGATGAGCCCGCTTCGCATCCGGTGGCTGGGGCGGGTGTCGTATCGGGACGCCCACGCCTGCCAGCAGGCCATGTTCGAGCGGAGCGGCGACTACTTGCTGCTGTTGGAGCATCCCCACGTGTTCACCCTGGGACTGCGGGGCGACGAGGCCAACATCTTGGTGGATCCGGCCGAAGTGGGGGCCGAGGTGGCGTACACCGACCGAGGCGGCGACGTCACCTACCACGGACCCGGCCAGCTCGTCGGTTATCCGGTGATGACCGTGGCCGGCAAACGGGGCGGGGGCATGGCCGACACGATGGCCTACGTGCGCTCGGTTGAGCAGTTGGTGATCGACGCGCTGGGTGATCTGGGGCTGCCCAGCTGCGGCCGGCTGTACGACTATCCCGGTGTGTGGGTGGATCCCGACCGCGACAACCCCCGCAAGATCGCGGCCATCGGCGTGCGCCTCAGCCGCACCCGCTCCATGCACGGCTTTGCCCTGAACGTGGACTGCGATTTGGAGTGGTTCGATCGCATCGTGCCCTGCGGCATCCCCGACAAGGCGGTCACCTCGCTGGCCGCCGAAGGACGGCGGGCGACCATGCGGGAGGTGGTGGACGCGGTGGCCGCCCGAGCCGCCGACCGCTGGGGAGCGGAGGGAGTAGACCGGGCCGATGTGGCGTGGCGGCAGCGGCCCGAGGACTTGAGCCCGTTCAGCCGGGGGATGGGTCCGGGTGATGTACCCGGCCGACCGGTCCGGCTGCGATCCCGGATGGACGAAGCCGGACTGTCGGAGGGGCTGGCCATCAATGGGCGCAAGCCGCAGTGGATGCGGGTGCCCCTTAGGACTGGTCCTGAGTTCCGGCGACTGCGGTCGGTATTGCACAGCAGGAATCTGGTGACGGTGTGCGAGGAGGCCGGCTGCCCCAACATCTACGAGTGCTGGAACGAGGGAACGGCCACGTTCATGATCAACGGTGAGCGCTGCACTCGAGCATGCGGCTTCTGCCTGGTGGACACCCGCAAACCCAAGTCGCTCGATCCGGCAGAGCCCGAGCGGGTGGCCAAGGCAGTGGATGCCATGGGCCTGGACTACGCGGTGATCACTGCGGTGGCCCGCGACGACCTGCCCGACGGAGGTGCTGCCGGGTTCGCGTCTGTTGTGGCCGCCATCCGCCAGCTCACACCAGGGGTGCGGGTGGAAGTGCTCATTCCCGACTGCAAGGGCGACCCCGACGCGCTGGCCGTAGTTTTCGATGCCCAGCCGGATGTGCTGAACCACAACATCGAGACGGTGGCCCGGCTCCAGCGGGTGGTTCGGCCCTCGGCGGGCTACGCCCGCAGCTTGGCGGTGCTGGCCCGGGCCAAGGCGGCAGGGCTGACTACCAAGTCGTCGATCATCGTCGGGCTGGGAGAGACCGACGAAGAGGTGGTCCAGACCATGGCCGACCTGGCCGCGGTGGGCACCGACATCGTGACCGTGGGCCAGTATCTTCGCCCCACCACTCACCACCTGCCCGTGGCCCGATGGGTGCCGCCCGACCAATTCGAGGAGTTCCGGGCCGTCGGCCAGTCGCTGGGTATTGCCCACGTAGAAGCCAGCCCCCTAACCCGCAGCTCCCACCACGCCCAACACGCCCACGCCCAGGCTTTGGCTTCGCCGGTGGGGGCGGTGGGTTGATCCTGGCCGTGTTGGCGTGTTTGCTGCGGCTTTGGCTTCTCCTGCCGGGGTTGCAGGAGTAGGTTGATCCCGATGTTCAGTCAGCGAATGGAGCGATTGCGGGCTCAGATGGCCGAGCAGCAGGTGGATGTATTGCTGTTGTCGGTGGGCGCCGAACTGCCCTACTTCTGCGGCTACGAGGCCATGCCTCTACCGAGGCTGACCATGCTGGTGGTGCCCTGCGAAGGTGATGCCCGGCTCATCGTGCCCCGCCTGGAAGCGCCCAGGGTGGTGGAGCGTACTGGTGTATTTGAGGTCGTGGCTTGGGATGAGACCGACGACCCCATCGAACTGGCGCGGTCGCTCATCGGATCAGCCTCGGTGATTGCCGTTGGAGACCGTATGTGGGCCGGCTTTCTGGTGGACCTGGCTCGACTACTGCCTCGGGTCGAGTTCCGCCGGGCTTCGGAGGTGACCAGTCCGCTGCGCTCGGTGAAGGATGCCGCCGAAGTGGAGTCGCTGAGGGCGGCGGCGGCGGCAGCCGACCGGGTGACCGTCGATCTCCGATCCGGCAACATCGAGCTGGTGGGGCGTACCGAGGCCGAGGTGTCGGCCGAGCTGGGCCGCCGACTATTGGCTGAGGGCCACCAGCGGGTGAACTTCGCCATCGTGGCTGCGGGGGAGAACGCGGCCAGCCCCCACCACGAGGCCGGGGAGCGGGTGATCAAGCCGGGCGAGGTGGTGCTGTGCGACATCGGGGGGACGATGATGGATGCCGACGGGGTGGGCTACTGCTCCGACATCACCCGGTGTGTGCACTTGGGCGAGCCGCCCGCTGACCTGGTCGAGGCCTACGACGTGCTGTTCGAAGCCCAAGCCGCTCAAGTCGCCGCCTCGGTGGTCGGAAACAGCTGCGAGTCGGTCGACCGGGTGGGGAGGGGCATGATCGCCGAGGCCGGGTTCGGCGACAACTTCATCCACCGCACCGGCCACGGGATCGGCACCGAGGCCCACGAAGACCCCTACATCGTGGAGGGCAACACTCAGGAATTGCGCCCCGGCCACGCCTTCTCCGTCGAGCCCGGCATCTATATCCCCGGCAAATGGGGTTTGCGCCTGGAGGACATCGTGGTGGCCGCCACCGACGGCCCCGACAACCTCACCACCACCGATCACCGCCTGGCCGTTCTCGACGTCTGACGGAGTGCCTGGCCGCCGGTTGAACGGGGCCGCTACTCAGTAGCGTCGAGCACCGCGATCGCTTGGGTGATTCTTGCCCACTTGAGGATGCGCTCGTCGGTAGTGGCAAGAGTGCTTCTTTCGGCAATGGCCGTCGCCGCGATGATCTGGTCGCCAGGGTCTCGGTGGAAACCATGCCGAGCATGTAGGTCAGCGGCTTGGACTGCAATTCTCCCCGTCAGGTGCACCTCAACCACTCCTCGGCGAATGTGGGCGTGACGCCATTCTTCTGGGGGCATGCCGAGATCAACTCTGTTGTCCCAGTGGAGTCTGGCGGCTTCGAGGAACACGATGGTGGGCACGCCAATCCCTTGAGCGTGGATGGCATCGTCGATGACCTGTCGAGCGCGTTTGCCAATCTTGGGATCTCCGGCTGTCATTCGCAACAGCACGTTGGTGTCCAGAAGGATCATTCGGGTGGAGCAGAAGCGGGGTTGAAGACCCGATCAGGGTCACTGACGATGTCCCAGTCATCGGGAGGGATGGCTGGGCTGTCGATGTCCCCGAGTATGCGGGTGGTCCCTTCCATGAACCCCCAAAGGTCGCCTTTGTCGCGGCGGGCAGGTCCGACGACGGCGACCGGTTTCCCGTGTTTGGTGACAATCAGTGTGTCGCCGGTCTCATTTATCTCATCCATGAGCCGCAGACAGTGGTCCCTGAACTGGGATGCAGGAATGGTTCTCTCTTTGGTGCCCATCCCCCAAGATTCCCAAATCTTGTACAAAAAGTCTAGCCAATATTAGCCCAAAGGCGCTCACGAAGAGCACCATAACGATAAATATCATTGAAAGAAAGTAAATATCACGTAGTATCTAGCAGCACACGGGTGACTTGATCCATGCCGAAGCCGGTCAGGATGCCTAGGTACAACAACCCGGTTGCTGCCGTCGATGGTCCCGCCAACCTCACCACCACACCGATCACCGCCTAGCCGTGATCGACGTCTGAACAAGGGCTACTCCGGTTTTGTGAGGCCTATTCGGACATACGCCTCTGCGGGAATGGCTTCGAGGGACTTGTAGATGGTCCAGGTGCATTTGGCCGGCTCTGAGCCGGCGGTCTCTTCGGGGTAGAGAGGGGAGTCCACCACCCGGATCGGGTGGCCCCATTGGCGGGCAGGCCATAGTTCCAGCGTGTAGCAGCAGTGGGCGCAGTAGTAGCACACGCCCTTCTCGTTCCAGGCCCAGTCGTGCTCCTCAGTGGTGACCCCGAAGTCGTAAGGCGGCTCGGAGCGGGAGCCGGTGCCCTCAACCGGGTCGCCGCGTTGGCCTCGGTTGCCCGACCCGCACGGATCGAAGGAGATCACAAACTTGTCTTCGTCCTCGGTCACCTCCATGTCGCCGGTGCGATCGGGGCCGACGAGGTGGGCCCGCATCGCCTCGAACGCCAGATAGAGGTTGCGGTACAGGGTGTCCTCGTAGTTCTGCTCGCGCAGGTCGAACGGCGAATAGCGCTCTTCGAGGTAGGGGGCGAGCACATGGGCGTAAGAGTCGCCCACTGCGGCCTCTCCCAGCCGCTTGGCCACGAAGCTCAGCATACCCGACTGGAAATCGGCCCCTCGGTCGTGGAGTTGACGCCAGGCTTCTTGCATCTCATCTAGCTGGCGGTGAGCTTCAGCGGGATCGATCTCGTAGGCGCGCAGCCGGTTTCCCAGTTCGCCGGCGAGGTGGCCCAGTGAAGTCCATCGCGGCTCGGGATTGAACGGCTCGCCGTCGGGGAAGGCCAGCAGTTCCCGGATTCGCATGACCTCGGCTTCGAGATCCTCTTGGGCCACGCCCGCGGTGGTCAAGAAGGAACCCCATCCTTGGCCCCAAACCTGATAGATCACATGGACGACTTTGGCTTCCTCCATCCAGTAGTCCACCAGTTGGGCGGCGGTCTCCCAGTCTCCTCCGTCGATGGCCTCGGCGATCTTGGCCGTTGTGGAGACAGCTTGGTCAGCCCAGTCCCCGGTGCGGACCCGCTTGTTGATGGCGTCCGACCAGGTCAAGTGGGTGGCTGGGGCCGATGCCGTCCCCGAGATGCTTCGTGCCGGGCGGCTGTCGCCCGCTTGGTTCGTTGGTTCGTCGCTCACGCTGGCCCCTTCAGTTAGTACATCAACATGGCGCCGCTCACGTTGATGGTGGCGCCGGAAATGAAAGATGCGTGCTGGCTGGCCAAGAACACCACCGTTCCGGCCATTTCCTCGGGCTCGGCCACCCGGCCCAGCGGGGTGGCCACTCTGAGCTGCTCGAGCACTTCAGGGTCGAGGTCGGTCATCAGCATGGGGGTGTTGATCTGGCCCGGCGACACCGCATTCACGGTGATCTGGTCAGAGCCGTATGTGCGAGCCATCCCTCGGACCATCGAGACGACCCCCCCCTTGGACGCGCAGTAGACCACCGAGCCCCCGAAGCCTCCCGTCCACCAGCCCTGGGAAGTGAAGGCGATGATGCGGCCGCCTTCGCCGGCGCTCCGCATGGCGTTGGCCGCGGTCCGGCACAAGAAAAATGTGGCTTTCAAGTTGGTGTCCACCTGGAAGTCCCAGTCTTGTTCGGTCACCTCGTCCATGGAATCCCGTCGTTGCAGCACGGCGGCCAAATGGGCGAGGGCATACACCCCGCCCAGCTCGCGTCGAGCACGGTCCACCAGCTCTTGGTGGGCACCTAGGTCGGACAGGTCGGCGCCTACAGCCACGTGGCCCGTTCCCTCCAGCCCGGAGACCACCTCGTCAGCTGCGCTCTGATGCAAGTCCACGGCCATGACCCGGGCTCCGGTGGTGGCGAAAGCCTCGGCCACTGGTTTGCCCATGCCGCCGGCCGCCCCAGTCACGATGACGCCACGGCCCTCCAGCCCTGCTCCCACACTCCATGCCATTAGCCGCCTCCTTTGTCCAGGACTTTCTCGCTGCGGTAGCGGTCCACCACCCGCTCGTCCACCTCTATGCCCAAGCCGGCCCCTGTCGGGGGGTAGACCCACCCATCCACATGGACGAGGGGGTCGGGCACCAATTCATGCTGCATGGGGTTCTCCAGCGGCTTCAGCTCGAACAGCTTGCACGCCGAACTGGAGAAGCTCACCGCCAGGCTGGCCGCGGAGACAATGGCTGATGACCACGCGTGGGCGTTGGCTTGCCGGCGGTGCTGCTCCACCAGCTCGGTTACCTTCTTGAACCCGGTTATCCCCTCGGCCCGGCCGGGGTCACAGCCCACCACGTCGACAGTTCCGGTGGCCAAGATCCGCTGGAACCCATCGACGGTCCACTCCTTTTCCCCGTAGGCCATGGCCGTCGTGGTCTTGCTTCGCAATTCGGCGTAGCCGCGGGGATTCCAGGCGCCAAGCGGTTCCTCTATCCAGTCGATCCCGTGTTCATCGAATGCCTGAGTGCGTCGGACCGCGGTGGGGATGTCCCACTTGATGGCCCAACCCAAATCGATCATGAGGTGCTTGTCGGGACCGATTGCCTCCCGCATGGCCCGCACATAGGCCAGGTCGCGGTCGTGCTCGAATCCCAAGCGGGCATTGCCTCGCTTTCCGAAACCCACCTTCATGCCTTGCAGGCCATCGGAGAGCCAGTCGATGGCCTCCTCAGCCATGTCGGGGATGGACTCGTGGTGGGCGTGGGAGGAGGCGATGGCCGGCAGTCGGTCGTGAACCGGTCCGCCCAGCAAGTCCAGCACTCGGCACCCCAGGGCCTTGCCCTTGAGGTCCCACAGCGCGATGTCGATGGCTGAAATGGCGAACGAGGCGATCCCGCCGTCGTATCCGTACCACCAGGCCCTGTCTTTGAGGGATCGGTAGATGGCATCCAAGTGGATTGGGTCTTGGCCCACCACCAGATCGGCCATCCCCTCGATGATCGCCTTGGTGGCGAAGTTGGACTCGGGCCACATGGTGACCGACTCGCCCCACCCCACCGTGCCGTCGTCAGCGGTGATCTTGGCCAAGCACAGGTGGCGGATGGCGTCGAAGTCATTGGGTTCGGGGTAGCTGACCGGAATGGCCTCGACATGGGCGATCTTCATGGTCGACCTCGTCTCATTTTCGTCGTGCTCACCAGGTAACCAGCCCTCCGTCGAAGTTGACGGCCTGACCGGTCATGTAACCGGCGCCGTCGGAGAGCAGGAACCAGATCAGCTCGGCAATCTCGTCCGGGCTTGCGCCCCGCCCCAGCGGCACCGATGTCTCCCGCAGGTCGGATAGCTGCTCAGGGGTCATCCCCCTGATGGCGGACACCTGCTCGAGCACGGCGTCCTGCATCGGCGTGTCGATGATGCCCGGGCAGATGGCGTTGACCCGCACCGGTATCGGCGCCAACGAGTAGGCGAACGACCGGGTGATCGACAGCACTGCGGACTTGGAGGCGGCATAGACCGCCGCCTCGGTGGTGTTGGCCAGCTTGGCGGAGGAGGAGGATAGGTTCACGATGGCACCGCCCGCCGGCATGGTGGCACCGATCCCCTGGCACAGGAAGAACATCGCCTCGGCGTTTACCGCGAACACGTCACGCCAGTCTTCAACGGTGACCTTCTCTATGGGTAGCAGGCGAATGATGCCGGCGGCCTGCACTAGATAGTCCACTCCGACGGCGGCCTCGATTACCCGGTCTCGATCGCGGAGGTCGGCCAGGTCGACGATCAGCGTCTCGGCCCCGAGCTCGGACAGCGCCGCGAGGCCGCGGCGGTCGATATCGGTGGCGAGCACTTCCACCCCTCCGCCCAGCAGGCGCCTGGCGGCACCGGCACCGATGCCGCTGGCCGCGCCGGTGACCAGCGCCCGCCGCCTCTCGGGAGCGCTCATGCCACGCGGGGTGGTGTGGTTCGCATCTTCCTCCCACCGAACTTCTGGAAACGTTTTTAGTAGGGTAACGGCCAATCGACTGTCCGGGAGGAATCAGCATGGCTGAAGGGCTTGAATTTGTTGACACACACGTCCACTTCTGGGAGCGGCCCCATTCAAAGCTGGAGTGGGCCTGGCTGGCCGATGACGCCATTCATCCCCAGTTAGGGGCGATTCGCCCGCTGAAGAACCTGACCAGCTACACAGTGGAGAGTCTTCAAGCTGACACCGCGGGCCTCAACGTAACCAAGATCGTCCATGTCCAAGCGGCCATCGGCTCGGCCGACCCGGTGGACGAGACCGAGTGGCTTCAGGCCATGGCCGACGAAACCGGGTGGCCCACCGGCATTACCGGTGACGCCCGCCTCCAGCAATCCGATGTGGAGGGAACCCTCGAGCGCCACTGCGAGTTTGCCAACATGCGGGGCCTGCGCGACTTCGGCGAGAGCGACTATCTGGTAGATCCGGCCTTTCACCGGGGCTACGCCCTGTTGGAGAAATACAACTTGGTCTACGACCTCGATGTGCTCTGGGAGGACATGGGCAAGGCCGCCGACCTGGCCCGCAAGTTCCCCAACATCATCTTGATCTGCGACCACGCCGGGTTCCCCCAGGAGCGCAACGACGAGTACTTCGCAAACTGGCGCCAGGGCATGGCCAAACTGGCCGAGGCGGAGAACGCGGTGGTGAAGATCTCGGGCCTGGGCATGGGCGATCAAATGGCCGGAACCAACTGGACGGTGGACAGCATCCGCCCCTACGTGTACGGCTGCATCGAGGCCTTCGGGGTGGAGCGCTCGTTCTTCGGCAGCAACTGGCCGGTGGATCGGATGTACTCCACCTACCGGGAGCAGCTCGACGCCTATGTAGAGCTGGTGGCCGACTTCTCACCCGACGAGCAGGTGGCGTTGTTCTCGGCCAACGCCGAGCGAATCTATCGGATCTAAGTCACCAAGAGATCAACCGGGGTCGCCGAAGGGGCGGTGCCGCGGCGCGGACTACCGGTCGTCGCGGTGGTGCTCCACGTAGTCCCAGTCCAACTTCAGGCCCCAGCCCGGTCCCGAGGGGACGGTGTAGGTCCCGTTGGCGATGGGGGGCAGGTTGGCGATCAGGTCCCAGAACAGCGGGTCTCGGGTGGGATGGAACACCTCGACAAAGGTCCCGTGGGGAACTGAGGCCAGCATGTGGGCTGCGATCTGGGCCTCTTCATGATGGCCCATCTCCACTCCATAGACCTGGGCCATTCCCGCGATCCGGCGCCACTCGGTGGGCCCGCCCCCCCAAGATGCGTCGTAGTTGCAGACATCGATAGCCCCGGCGCTCATCAACTCGCCCATGCCCTGGCGGTTGAATTCGCTCTGCCCGGCGGCCACCGGCACTCCGGCCATGAACCGCACGTCGCGCATTCCCCGCACGTCGTTGTAC
>JAJDYU010000076.1 GCA_022825005.1 Acidimicrobiia bacterium | reverse complement strand
CACGAACATCAAGCGCACGGCGTCGAACTGGCCCACCACGTCACCCTGCTCGGTGATGCGGGTGTCCTCGGGCACCCAGGCGAAGGCCAGCGCCACCAGCACCGCGAAACCGGCCAGCGTCAGCCAGCCCAGCACTTTCGTCGCCTTCGACGAGGTGGTCGCCGGGATGCCTTCGCTGCTACCCGTCGACTCGGTGGTTGCCGTGGTCACGCTTCCTCCAAGAGAGCCCCGTAGCTCAGGGCTCCGAATACCCCATAGATTGCGGCGAAACCGGCCAAGAGGCCCAACCAGGCCCAACCTTCGGCGCCGGCCACCCCGAACGCGTCCTGGAATGCCCGGGTGGCGCCGATGAGCACCGGGGCCACCACCGGCAGCAACAGCACCGGCAAAAGGGTCTCTCGCACCCCCAGTCCAGCCACCAGCGCCCCGTACAGCGTGCCCGCGGTGGCCACCCCGGCGGCCGCGGCCAGCCCGGCGCATACCAGCAGGCCGTACCGGTGCACGGTCACGTCGAACAGCAGCAACACGCCCGCTCCCAACAGCACTTCCAGCACCACCAACTGCACAGCGATGGCCGCTGCCTTGCCCCCGAACACCGCGATGGGATCGATGCCCGATAACAGCAGCCGGTCGGCGGCCCCGTCGGCCAAATCCACCGCGAACGAGCGGCCGATGGCCAGCAGCGCGGCCAACAGCACCGTCACCCAAAACAATCCCGGCGCATATGTGCGCAGGGCCTCCTGGTCGGTGTCCAGCGCGAAGGCGAACAGCACCAGCACCGTCACTGCGAACGGCACGATCTGGTTGAGCCCCACCCGAGAGCGCATCTCGATCCGCAGGTCCTTGCCCGCGATCAGCCATGCATCACGAAACACGGCGGTCGTCCTCTGCGTCGGGCGGGGAGTTCGGGCTCTGGGAATCAGTCGGGTTGTCACCCCGCACCACGCCTCCCGCCACGCTCACCACCCGAGGCTCAAGCACCGCAATGCGCTCCAGCTCATGGGTGGCCAACACCACCGTGGCCCCCGCCGCCGCCGCACCGCGCACCAGCGTGTCCACCGTGTCGCGCGTCTGCTGATCCAGGCCAGCGTGGGGCTCGTCCAACAGCCACAGCTCGGGCCGCCGCACCACGAGCGAGGCAATTGAGGCCCGACGGCGCTGACCGGCCGACAGCCGCGCCACCCGGGTGTCGGCCAGCCGCCCGGTGAGGGAGAGCCGCTCCATGGCCTCGTCCACGTCGGTGGAGTCGGCCCCCGCCGCCCGAGCCCAGAAGCTCACGTTCTCGGTCACCGTGAGGTCGTCGTACAGCCCGGTGCGATGGCCCAACAGCGCCACTCGGCGGCGGACCATTCGCCGCTCCGAATTCAGATCGTGGCCAAGCACCCAGCCCTGGCCGGTGGACAGCGAGCACAACCCCGCGCAAAGGCGCAACAGAGTGGTCTTGCCGGCTCCATTCGGCCCCTTGAGCAGGACGATCTCCCCCGGGATGATGTCGAGATCAACTCCGGCCAAGGCGGGAAACCGCCCCAATAACGTCACAGCGGCCCGGAGCCGGACAGCAGATTCCACAACTCCACTCAGGCTACAGGGGTGCTCTCACAACGCAGAAACCAAGAAAACAGCGGCATCTGTTTCCCCAGCTAGTCAAGATCTCCCTGAAGACCGAAGCAATCTGAAAGTTCAGATAATTCGCTTGCCCACCGCAAGGTGTCGGGCTAGGTTTCAGAACTAGCCCAAACGGGCGGGGAGGGTGGAGCTCCCCGCCCTAAGGCCCGCCCTAGCCAGGGGCGAGCCCTGCTTGGAGTATTCCAGTGGGGCTTGCCTGTGTCAATGGTAAATGAAATTTACTGAAAAGGGCTTAGTTCTCTGCCACTACCCTCTCGCCCACCCAACAATGCCCTAGCATCCAACACGTGTTCGCGCTGGTAACCGAGAAGGCCTATGGGCAGCACCGGTCCCACTTCGACACTCTCGACTACGAAGGCCACGGCCTCCAGTGGCTGCGATTGGCCGACGATGGCCAACTTCACGGCCCTTCCGATATCCACCCCGAAGTGGGGTGGCTGTCGAGCGATGTGTTCTTCGGCGGGCTTATCGAACGGTTCTTCGAGATCGTGGAGCAAGCACCGGACTTTCGCTGGCTCCAGTCGGCGGCTGCCGGGGTGGATCTCGAGGGGTACCAACGTCTTATGAGCCGAGGGGCTCGAGTGTGCAATGCCCATCTCACCGCCATCCCCATCGCCGAATTCGTAATACGGGCGGTTCTCGACGTCTTTCAAGACGCCGAGCGCTGGCGGGCCGCCCAGGCCGATGGCCGCTGGCAGCACCACAATTTCCGGGAGGTATGGCGGTCCCGCTGGCTGATCATCGGCCTCGGGGCCATCGGCGCCGAGACCGCCCGCCGAGCAAGAGCGTTCGAGGCCCACGTGACCGGCGTGCGCCGCCACCCCCAAGGCGACGAGCCGGTGGACGCCATGATCTCACCCGCCGAGGTGCCCGCGGCCCTGCCCGAAACTGACGTGGTGGTGCTGGCCGCCCCCGCCACCCCTGAAACCGAAAACCTGGTGGACGACGGCTTCCTCTCAGCCATGAAACCGGGATCGGTGCTGGTGAACATCGCTAGAGGCAAGCTGGTGGACGACGAGGCCCTGCTGCGGGCCTTGGACGGCGACCGGTTGGCCGCCGCCGTCCTTGATGTGTTCAACACCGAGCCCCTGGAGTCAGACCATCCTTACTGGACCCACCCCAGGGTGGTGCTAACCCCCCACTCCTCCGGCGGGGGCATCGGGCGCTGGGATCGAGGCGCGGAGCTGTTCTGCGACAACCTCCGGCGCCTGCTGGCCGGTGAGCCGCTGGTCAACGAGGTGACCTCGATGCAACTCCTCACCACCGACCTCCCCTTCGCATTGGGCAGCCAATGACCCAGTCCGCAGGAGCCCTGGCCGGCCTTCGGGTACTGGACATCTCGTCGTTTCTGGCCGCGCCCCAAGTGGCCACCTTCTTGGGCGACTTCGGCGCCGACGTCGTCAAGATCGAGCCTCCGTCGGGCGAGGCTCTGCGGCGCATCGGGGCCAGCCGCAACGGGGAGTCGCTGGTGTGGGCCATGGTGTCGCGCAACAAGCGGGTCATCACCTGCGACCTGAACCAGCCTGAGGGCCGCGACATCCTCCGCCAACTGGTGGCCGAGGTCAACGTGCTGGTCCACAACTACTCCCCCACCATGCTTGAGCGCTGGGATTGCACCTGGGAGCAACTGCGGGCCATCAATCCCGGCCTGGTCATGGTGTCGGTCAGCCCCTACGGACACACCGGCCCACTGGCCGACCGCCCCGGCGCGGGCACCATGGCTGAGGCCTTCGCCGGGCTCACCCACATGACCGGGGAGGCCGACGGCCCGCCCATGCTCACCTCCATCCCCCTGGGCGACACCCTCACCGGGATCTTCGGCCTCATCGGAGCGCTGGTGGCCTGCTACGGCCGAGATGTGAACGGCCTCGGCGGCCAGCACGTGGACGTGTCGATGTATGAACCCATCTTGACCCTGATGGGCAGCACCCTGGCCGCCTGGGATCCCGACGGTGACCACCCTCCCCCCGCCCGATTCGGCTCCCGCTTGGAGACCGGCGTCCCCCGCAACATCTACCGCACCGCCGATGATCGCTACCTGTGCCTGTCGGGCACCACCGACCGCCAAGTGGAGCGCATCCTGACCCTGACCGGGCGTGACGGCCCCGAAGACCAGGCCAAGTTTGCCCGCATGGCCGACCGCCTGGCCCACAACGACGAACTCGACGCCCTGGTGGCCGACTGGATCGCCCAGCACCCGCTGGAAGAAGCCGTCGCCGTCTTCGTCGAAGCCCGCATTCCCGTGGCCCCGGTCCACGACCTGCCCGGCCTGCTGGCCGACGCCCAAGTGCAGGCCCGCAACAGCGTCACCCTGGTACCCCACGAAGTGCTGGGATTGGTGCCCATGCCCACCCCAACACCCATCCTCAGCGAGACCCCCGGCACCATCGCCCACCCCGGCCCCCCCATAGGCGCCCACAACGCCGAGGTCTACGCCGAACTACTCGGCTGGAACGCTAACCGCCTCGCCCAAGCAAAAGAAGCTGGCCTGGTCTGACTATTCTTCGTCCACTTCGTTTGGCGCTTGCCGCGCCAGTCTCAAGAAAGGCTCTAGCAATGACACCAGAGGAAGTGGCGGCGGCCACTGCGCTCCCTATCGCCAGTTTCGGACGCAAGTACTACTTCAGCGAAACCACCAATGCCGCTCTGGCCGAAGCCGGTTTTTCCGGGTTGTCCGGCTATGTGGGAGGCCGGGGCGGGGTCTTGGGTGATGTGGCTACCGACGTGGTGGTGTCGGCGTTCGCCCTGTTCAGCCCGTCCTTTATCGAGATGGGCTGGACCCAGACCAAGGAGCAGGGGAAGCCTGCGGATGCGGCGGCGGCCTTTGCCGAGGGCTTGGGCCGGTGGGCCTCTGAGACGTTCGGCCATCTCGACGGATTGGCCGACTTCGCCGCCGCGGCCCGCGCGGTGTTCGATGCCACCATTCCGATGAGCCAGCCGCTGTATGCCGGATGGCGGGCCATGCCCGTGCCCGATGATCCAGCCGCGGCTACCGGCCTCGCACTGAAGATCTTGCGCGAGCTGCGATTCGGATTCCACATACACGGGCTGAGCGCGGTGGGCATGACCCCGGTCGAGGCCGTGGTCGCCCAACTCGGGCCCGAGCAGGCCCAGATGTTCGGTTGGGCCGGGCCGTTCCCCGACCCCGAGCCCCTCAAGCCAGTACATCAGCAGGCTGAGGAGATCACCACAGCCCGGATGAACGAGGTCTACGAGGCCATCGACGCCGACCAGCGGGCCCACATGGCGGCCACTGTGAAGGCCATCGCCGCAGTCGTTCTGGGCTAGGCGCCCTCGGCTAGCGAGGCCGCCCAGGCCTAGATGTCCAGCACCGACAGGCGGCCCCGGGCTTCGAACTCGGCCCTGATGGCCTCGGCATCCCCCTGTGCCAGTCGGCGGTAGCGGTTGCCGTCCATCACCCAGGTCTCGTCGTCTGACTCCCACCGCTCTCGGCGCAGCGTGCGCTTGAGGATCTTGTTGGTCTCTGTCTGGGGCAGGGTGTCGGCCCAGCGAACATAGCGGGGAGTCCACTTGGTGCCCAGGTCGTCCTGGCCGGCCAAGAACTCAACGAACCCCTCCGGGTCGAAGGCCGCTTCCGGACGGCGCACCACCGCGGCCATCACGTCGTCTCCCACCGACGAGCTGGGCACGGCGTACACCGCGGCCAAATCGATGTCGGGGTGGCGCACCAGGATCCGCTCCACCGGGGCCGCCGCGAAGTTCTCCCCGTCCACCCGTAGCCAATCGAAGTTCCGCCCCGCGAAGTACACGAACCCCTCGGCGTCGCGATAGGCCAGATCGCCCGACCAGTAGATGCCGCCGTGGGTGCGCTCGTCGTCGGCCTCGGGGTTGTTCCAGTAGCCCTCGAAGGTGGGCGCGGAGGCCATCGACACCAGCTCGCCGATGGCCTCGTCGGGATTGAGCAGTTTGCCGGTGTCATCGAACACGGCCAATGGCGCCTCCTCCCCGGTGTCGGGATCGAGGATCTTCACGCTCTCATCGGCCTGCCCCAAGGCATTGGCCGGCGTGCCCGGCGTGCGGCTCACCGACACGCCCCCCTCGGTGGAGCCGTAGGAGTCCTCCACCGGTACCCCGAAGCGACGGGAGAACCGTTCCAAGTCGTGTACCGCGCCCTCGTTGCCGAACACGATCCGCAAGGTGTTGTCGGCGTCGTCGGGCTGCTCGGGGGTGGCCAAGATATAGGTGAGGGGCTTGCCTACGTAGTTGAAATAGGTCACCCCGAACCGGCGCACATCGGGCAAGAAACCCGAGGCCGAGAACCGGCGCCGGAAAGCCCCCACGCCGCCCGCAGTCAGACACGGCACCCAGCCGGCCATCAGCGCATTGGAGTGGAACATGGGCATGGCCTGGTAGAACACGTCGTCGGGCGTCAGCTTCCGCATCTCGGTGATCACCTCGCCGATCCGCGCCAGGCGAACTTGCGAGCAGATGGCCGCCTTGGGGTCGCCGGTCGTGCCCGACGTGAACAGCAGCAGGTAGGGGGCCAACGGGTCGATGCGTGCGGCCGGGGGCTCAGCACCGCTATAGGGAGCGAGCGCGGCAGTCCACTCCGGCGAGTCGACGTCCAGCACGCGACCGTTGGCCACCCCCAGATCCAGTCCCTCCAAGAGCCCCAGATGGCGGCTCTCGGTGACGATGAAGCCACAGTCGGCATGGGTGATGTCGCGTGCGAGCTCCGCACCCTGCCGGGTGGGGTTGATGCCCACTACTGCCGCGCCGGCCACCGCCGCCCCACCCAGCAGCATGGAGTATTCCGGACCGTTGTCCAAGAGCGCACCTACATGGAATGGCCCCGCTCCCCTGCGGTCCAGGAGCAGATGGGCTCGGGCCACGCAGCCGGCAGTGAACTCCCGGTAGGTGTATTGCTCCTCCTCGAACACCATGGCCAGGCTGTCGTCGCCAGTCCGGCTCAGCACCAGATCTCGAATGGTGGGGAGGGTTTCTGCAGAGGCGTCCACAAACGGGGATCGTAGACAGGCAGACGCTGTCCGCTAAAACGCAGACGGGTCGAGCAGAACGGTTTCGAAGGGCACCGAGAGGCCAGAGGCCAGTCCGGTTCCATCTCGAGCCCGCAGCGAGCGGGACACAACCACCGGCTGACTGGCCTCCACCAACAGTGCGAATGAGCCGCCTTCGGTCAGCTGGTCCACCGGCACCACCAGGCGGCTGTAGGGGGCCACCTCTCGGGGATTGAGCAGGTCGATGGGAGAAACTGTCCCGCCGGCCACCGTCGAAACGGTCACCCGCGCGATGGAGTCGGGCGAGGGGTTGACCACAACCAGCGACACATCCGCGCCGTCGGCCCAATTCCAGGCAATCAGGTGGTTCCTCGCGCTCACCGGCGTGCCGACGGTGGCTCCCACCCCCGCAGGAGTCGATGCCGCTGGAGCGGCCACCACCCGCTCGGCAACAATGGGAACCCCGTTGTACACCTGCACGGCAGCCCAGAACCCGACTCCCCCGTCCAGAGATTCCCCTGCGCCATAGGCGAAGGGTGCAGAAGGCAGGGGGTATTCCCCCTGGTTCCCGAAAACGAGGGCCACCTTCTGCTGGGCCGGCACCCTCATCTCAAACGGTGGCAAGACATCGCCGGGCCCCGATGGGTCCAATCGAATACTGACGTCGGCGGCCGCCTCCCGATCGGTTGGGTTGTACAAGACGATGTGCTCGGTAACACCCTCACCAGACGGACCGGTGGGAAAAACCCATTGCGTCTGGGCCTCCGGCACTCCGGGACCGGCAGTCAACCCTTCCAGTCCCTCGCTGCCATCAAAGAGCTGAAGCCTCCCGGCAACGATCCGACCGGCCCTCGCCTCCACGGTCGTGGAGACTGACGAGAATCGGGGCACCAGATCGGTGGCGTTCACTACGACCAGCGACCGCGCCGGTACCAGTACGCCTCGGAGGGCGTGCGGTTCCCGGTTCCCCTCATCGGTCGAGAAAATGAACTTCACAACCGCCCGTTCAGGGAAGGGGTTGAAGAGGGTGAACATCAGACGGGCATCCCTCCGAGTCGATCCGGCAGCGAAGTACCAGGTCTCCGATGAGCGAGAAGCACAGGGGACGACGTCCATGCCGGTTGGCCCCTGCACCCGTTGTTCAACCACGGCCGAGCCAGAGTCCACCTCCACCAGCGCGGCGGTGTACTGCGACTCGACTACCTCGGCGAGGCGAAGAGAGGACTGCGAACGGGCCGGTACGCTCAATCGCACACTCTCGGGAATGGCCAACGGCGACACCGACCCAATGGGCGTCGCCGGGAAGACCGACAACTCCACAGCAACCGCAACCCCGGTCGGATTGGCCACGATCACCGTGTGGTCGGCGAATTCGCCCGGCAACGACGTTCCCTCGGAGCAGTACCAGACACCTCCTTCGGCATCTGAGCCCGGGGCCGCGCTGATTGCCTCCTGATTGGACCCGACCACCCCGACATCTGGGCCGTCGGCGCTCCGGTCAGCCACCGCCAGCCCGATTACCGTCGCCAGGGCCACCACCACCAAGGGCCAGCGCGTCACCCGGCCGTTCATCAAACAGGCCCCTGGTCAGACAGTCGGCGACGCGTTTCGCCGGTGCTGAGACGGGCTATCCCCACAAGGGCCACCACCCACAGCGCAATCTGCACCACCAGCAGCAACCGGGTCAGGGCCGAGGCACCGTCATCGCGAGAGGGTCCGATAGCTGCTCTAAGAGCCTCGGGACTTGCCGCCGTGTTCTGATACGAGGCAATGCCCGCGGTAAGCCCGCCCGCCACCAAATCGAGCTGGGCATCCAGCATGTCGAACAACCATTCGGGAGCAGGCTGCAACAACTCTCCATATGGCGGGGGGGCCAAGCGCTCCGCCACCAGGATCGTTCCGATTCCCCATCGGGACAGCTCAGCTCCCAGACGGCTGGTGCCCGACTCCGGCGCTTCCAGCACCGCTTCTGGCACCTGGCGGGTGCGGTCGTCCAAACCACCGACCCAGCGCTGGGACACGGACGGGAATTCCCCGCTGTCGGTGATCGCGAACGAAAGATGCCCGTCCAGATTCCAACTGGCCGGCGGTAGCACGTCGGGATGGCCGAGCCAAAGCACCCGATGCCCACCTGCCCCATCGTCGTCGGAGAACGGAGCCACTTCGGAGTAGTCGTCACGAGTTGCGTTCCAGTCGCCACCGGAGACGACAGCCAAAGCTGGCAGCATTCCCGCCACCAGTGCAGCGACGGCAGTGATGGGCACAACCTGGCGCCACCCGAAACGATGTCGGCGAATGTCCACCAAGAAGGCGGCCACGCCCATGGAAACCGCGATGGCCAAGCCCACTGCGCCCGGAATCTGAATCACCTCAGGCCTGGGCAAGGGCACCGGCGACCAGTCCTGCTCGGCCACCAGGGCTACCGCCGCGCTGCCCAGATAGAGAGTCCACCCCCGCACCGCCCATGCCAGCCGGGAGTCATGGGCCAATGCGAGTGGAAGCACGGCGGCCACCGGCAGGGCCCAACCAAGGCGATCGTCGCCGAATGGCCCGGTGTCGAACCGCAGGATCTCCGCCCAGGAGTTCCCCCCGTTTCCCCCCGGCCGATCGCCGAGCAGCGTCGGCAGGCTGTCGGCCAGCCAAGGCAAATTCAACACTGCGGCCGCCGCCGCCCCGGCCACCGCCACTGCCAGCATGCGGGTCATTCCCTCAGCAGTACCGGCGATTAACGACCCCAGAACCAGACCGGCCAGCAATAGCGCCATGACGATGAGGGCCTCGGAGGCCAATGCACCGGCCAGGCCGAGCAGCAATCCCACCGCCAAGGCCTCCCTAACAAAAGACGGGGGGCGCAAGCCCGGACCGGAGATTCCCCCCACCGTCCCATAGGGAGCCAGGCCCGATCCGGCCAGCACAGCGCGCATGAGCCAGGGCGCCGCTCCATACATGAGCAGGGCGCTCCACACCCCATTGGCCAGCGCGTTGTAGGGCACCGGATTGGCTACGTACACCGCCAACGCCACGCCTTGGATCCACAGGGAGTCGAACGGGCGCATTAGCCGCCACAGACCCAGCGCTCCAAGCGGAACCATGCCGACGATCAAGACCGTGCGCAACAGATCGGTCTGCCCCAAGAACACCCAACTCAGCAGGGTCAGCACTCCCAAGCCGGTGGGGGCAAACCCATCCTGGCCCAGTCCCGCGGGCCTGGAATCGCTCCACCAGCCCTTCAATAGATCAGAACCCGACCCCAGCGGGGCCATGTCGCCGACTGCGGGAATGCTCCCGGCGATCAAATCCCGAGCCCCGAGCAGCACCAAGATCAAAATGGCGATCCCCACGAGCACCGAAACCCGTGATCGGCTCAATCGGGCCAAAAGGGTGCTCCGCGCCGAGGGCCCGTCGTCCGCACTGCTCCTCCGGTTCGACGAGAAGGAGGCCACTCTGGCAAAGCCCCGCGCCTGTGAAAGGCGGATATGGGAGTCCCCCACCTGGCGGGATTGCCTGACGGCCTGCCGTTTCCGCCATATCGAACCCGGCCTAGCCAGGTTGTACCCCCAAGATGCTCCGATCTGGCGGGCCTGGCTCAGATGCCCGGTGGCCAGCGCGACCAGCAGCTCGACGGCAGAGAGCACCATCGCCTGGGGAATCACCCTTACCGAGCACCAAGCTCCGTACACCGATAGCAAGGTGCGAATCCGATGGCGGCGGAACAGTCCCTCGGTTCGGGCCCGGGTAATGCGATCGGCCAGCCGCTGGCGATGGCGGACGGCCGCCGTCGGGGCCACCATGACTCGCGCCCCCACCGTGCGAGCCCGCCAGCACAAGTCCACATGCTCGTAACAGAACGACATCTCCGGGTCGAAGCCGCCGACTGCCCGAAATAGGTCGCCGCGCACCAGAACGCAACCTCCGGGCACCGCAAACATCTCCTGGACAACATCGTGCTGCTCCTGATCGAGTTCGCCGTCCTCAACCGTGGGAATCGGGACCCCGGTCTTGTCCACCAAGAGGCCGACTTGGAGAATGCGACTGGGGTCGTCCCAGTCCACATATTTGGGGCCGACAATTCCCGCATTAGACCGCACCGCCTCATGGACCATCAGCCGCAGGGCATTCGGCGCCAACGCCACATCATCGTGACAGAACAAGAAGAAATCCGGCGCTGGATCGGAGTCCAGCAGCACTCGGTTCGCCGCTGGGCCGAATCCGGGATTTGAGTCCACCCGGTGGACCGCAGCTTGGGGCAAGAATCGCTGCACCCGGGCCGTGCAGTCCGACTCGCTTCCGGCGTCCACCACGGTCACGTCGAACAGGGGATGGTCTTGTGCGGCAATCGACTCCAGCATCTCGTCGAACCACAGACCGGGATCGTGGCTCACAATCACCACGTGAATCCTGGGGTCGGTTTTGGACTCCATCAGGTTTCGACGGAGTTGCGGCCGACGAACTCCCGCAGCGCCTCAGCGAGGGTCGGAGCCTGCTCAACCGCGTCCGAGAGCACAGTCAGCACCGACGCAGGAAGCTGGCCGGCCAAGTCAGCCACCGCGTTGCGGACGTCCTCAGGCACTTGATCGGCCAGGTCGGAGAAGGCGTCTCGCAACTCTTCGGGCAGCTGACCCACCAGATCCATTCGGGCGGCCTGAACGCGGTTGACGATCAGCAGACCGAGTCCCACCGCGGTGTAAATGCCGTTGCGAATGCACTCAACCAGCGGGTCTTCCTCCGGCGCTGGCTCCTCAACTGGCTGCGGATCGCCCACCTCAACACCGTACCGGCCCGCCCTGCAACAAAAGAGGCATGGCCCAGAGCGCTCAGCGACTAGCCACCGGGCACAGCAAACGCCCGTGAGAAGTGGCACACTCATTGCGATGCGAGCCCTGGTCACCGGGTCGCGGGGTTTTGTTGGGACACACCTGGTCGCTCATCTGAACGCCTGCGCCGACGATGTAATCGAGGTGGACCGGGTGATCGGCAGCCCTCCCATTGAGGACGCCAGCGCAATAGCCGAGCTGATCTCCGAAACCAAGCCCGATGCGGTGTATCACCTGGCCGGCCAGAGCGACGTGGCCGGCTCTTGGAGCGATCCGATGGGCACATTCCTCGTCAACGCCGACGGCACGCTCAATGTCGTACGGGCCTGCATCGACGCGGGCGTCGAGCGACTGCTGGCCGTCACCAGCAGCGACATCTACGGGATGGTCGGACCCGACGAACTGCCCATCACCGAACATGCCCCCCTCCGGCCGGTCAACCCCTATGCCGCCAGCAAGGCTGCTGCTGAAATGGTGTGCATCCAGGGATTCTTGGGCCACGGGCTGGGGGTGATCCGAGCCCGAGCCTTCAACCATCTGGGTCCCGGGCAGAGCGAGCGCTTTCTGGCCCCGGCCCTGGCGGCCCGCATAGCACGCAATGAGCAATCCGGCAGCTCTGTGGTCCCGGTGGGGAACCTGTCGGCCCGCCGAGACTTCACCGACGTGCGCGATGTGGTCCGGGCCTACCGCCTGCTGGTGATCGACGGCGAGCCCGGCGAGGCCTACAACGTTTGCTCGAGCCGCGATGTGGCCGTTTCCGATATCGCCGAAATCCTGCTGGAGTTAGCCAAGTTCCCCATGAGCCTGGAACAGGACGACCGCCTTTTCCGCCCGGTCGACTTGCCGGTGCAGCGGGGCGACAACGCCAAAATCCGGGCGACCACCGGTTGGGCTCCAGAAATCGACTTGGCCGTCACCTTGACAGACACCCTCGAAGATGCCCGCAACGGCCAAACCAGCCAAACTGGTGACTCTGATGGATGAACAACGGCCCCAACGAGCGTTGATCACCGGAATCACGGGCCAAGATGGCTCCTATCTGGCCGAGTTCCTGCTCGACAAGGGCTACGAGGTGGTGGGCCTGGTCCGTCGGTCCAGCATGGTCAGCTTCGAGCGCATCGCCCATCTCCAGAACCAGATCACCATCGTGAGCGGCGACCTGCTCGACGAGGCATCTCTCATCGAGGCGCTGCAACATCACCGACCGGCCGAGGTGTACAACTTGGCCGCCCAGTCGTTCGTGCAAACCTCGTTCGGCCAGCCGGTGCTCACCGGTGAGACCACCGCCCTGGGGGTCACCCGCCTCCTCGACGCCATCCGCATCGTCGATCCATCCATCCGCTTCTACCAGGCATCCAGCAGCGAAATGTTCGGCAAGGTGCGAGAGGTTCCCCAAACTGAGTCGACCCCCTTCTACCCCCGCAGCCCGTACGGTGTGGCCAAGGTCTACGGACACTGGATCACGGTGAACTACCGGGAGAGCTACGGCCTGCACGCCAGCTCAGGCATCTTGTTCAACCACGAATCTCCTCGGCGGGGCCTGGAATTCGTCACCCGAAAGATCACGCACGCGGTGGCCTCGATATTTCTTGGCCGCCAAGACGAACTGCGCCTGGGCAACCTCGACTCCAAGCGCGACTGGGGATTCGCCGGCGATTACGTGAAGGCCATGTGGTTGATGCTCCAGCAAGAAGAGCCCGGCGACTACGTGGTGTGCTCGGGGGAGACCCACTCGGTTCGGGAGTTCTGCGAGCTGGCCTTCGCCCACTTGGGCATGGACTACGAAGACTACGTGGTGATCGACGAGGCCTTCTTCCGCCCCGCCGAAGTCGACATGCTGGTGGGCGATCCCAGCCGGGCGACCTCGGTACTGGGATGGCACCGAGAGGTTGGGTTCCAAGACCTGGTGGCCATGATGGTGGACGCCGACTTGGACCTGCTCCAGGGAAAGCTCAAGGGGATCTCTTGATTGGTCCCCCTCCCGGCCGACTTGTGGAGGTCTCTTGACCCAAAGCGTGGTCACGCTTGCTGGAGGGGTGGGAGCAGCCAAACTGCTCACCGGTCTGATCCGAGTCCATCCACCCGGCGACCTACTCGCCGCGGTGAACACCGCCGATGACACCGTGCTGCATGGCCTGCATGTGAGCCCCGACTTGGACACCGTGGTGTACACGCTGGCCGGGGCGGTCAACCCCGACACCGGCTGGGGCCTGGCCGGCGAAACCTGGCAGGCTATGGACGCCTTGGACCGCTACGGCGGAATCACCTGGTTCCGGTTGGGCGACCGCGACCTGGCCACCCACCTGTACCGAACCCACCGGCTGGGCCAAGGGGCTGACTTGGCCACCATTACCGCGGAGATCACATCCGCCTGGGGTTTGGAACTGACCGTGCTGCCGGTTACCAACGACCGGATCGAAACCAGGGTCACGACCGTCGATGAGGGCGAGATCGGGTTCCAGGACTATTTCGTCCGCCGACGCCACGAGGTTGCGGTCTCTGCGGTTCGGGTGGCAGGGTCCAAGCAGGCCCAGCCTGCGCCCGGCCTTGTCGACGCTTTGGGGAGAGCCCGGCTGATCGTCATCGCCCCCTCCAATCCCATTGTGTCCATTGGGCCGGTGCTGGAAGTACCTGGCGTGCGCCAGGCGGTGGCCGCTCGCCGAGACGATGTGGTGGCGGTGTCGCCGATCGTGGGTGGTGCCGCGCTCAAGGGTCCTGCCGACCGGCTCATGCGGGAGCTTGGCCATGAATGCTCGGTGGTAGGTGTGGCCCGGCTGTACCGGGACGTGGCCGCCACGCTGGTGATTGACGAGATCGATGCTCACTTAGCCAACGACGTCGAAGCTGTCGGGTTGTCCTGCGTGGTGGCCCCAACAATCATGGACGACATCGAATCAGCCACCGCTCTGGCCCGTATCGTTCTGGGCTGTTCGGCGAACGGAGTCCAGGTATGAGGCTCGAGATCTTCGGGGTGGAGGGATTACCGGAGATCGAGGCGGGAGACGACTTGGCCGGGTTGATTGCCGAGGCGGCCGACTTGGCCGACGGCGACGTAGTGGTAGTCACTCAGAAGATCGTCTCCAAAGCCGAGAACGCCATGGTCGCAGTTGATCCCGATGACCCCATGTCCCACAAACCCGTGGTCGAGCAGGAGTCGGTGCGGGTGCTGCGGCGGCGGGGCGATCTGGTCATCAGCGAGACCAAACACGGATTCGTATGTGCCAACGCCGGAGTCGACCGATCCAACGTGGCCGCCGATGCGGCCGCTCTTTTGCCCGACGACCCTGATCGCTCCGCCCGACGGATCCGCGACGGAATCAGGGCCCGCTCCGGAGTGGATGTAGGAGTGATCGTGTCCGACACCTTCGGGAGGCCCTGGCGACGGGGCGTGGCCGATGTGGCCATCGGAACGGCCGGGGTTCGCCCCATTCTCGACTTGCGGGGCACCCCCGACGCTTCAGGCCGAGAGCTCCAGGTGACCGAGGTGGCCATCGTCGATGAGCTGGCTGCCGCCGCCGAGCTCGTCATGGGTAAGACCAATGGCGTTCCGGTGGCTGTCATCCGGGGGGCCCACCCCGATTGGCTCGGCCCCGGAAGCATCCAAGCCGACCTGGTCCGCTCCCCTGGCGAGGACCTGTTCCGCTAGGGCGTCCTCTCGCCCTTCAAGTCAGCGGCGGGAGGAATCGCGGTGTCGTCCCCCACAACCGACAGATCGCGAAGGCAGGCTCCCGCACCGATCTCGGCTCTGTAGCCCACGATAGAGCGCTCGACGACCGCCCTTCGACCAACGAGGGCACCAGGGAGCAACGCAGAATCGATGACCGACGCCCCAGAGGCAATGACAGCAGCCTCCATCACAATCGAGCCTTCGACCGTGGCATCGGGCGCAACCTCAGCCGACGGATGGACCCAGTCGCCATCAGACAATGCCTGCTGAACCTCCAGATAAGCCTCCGGAGTACCGGTGTCCACCCAGAACCCGTCCCATGACAAGGCGTACATGCCTCCCTCCTCAACCAGCCTCGGAAATACCTCCCGCTCGATCGATGCCCGGGTGCCTTCGGCCACCGAGTCCAGGGCGGTGGGCTCCAAGGCATAGATCCCCACATTGATCTGGTTGCTGGGCGCCTGGTCAGCCGGGGGCTTCTCCACGAATTCCCGCACCCTGCCGCCGGGTTCGCACACCACCACGCCGAAACGGGACGGGTCGGCCACCGGCGCTAGGGCAATGGTGGCCTGAGCATCGGACCGGGCATGCAACGCCAACAGATCGGCTAGGGGAAACTGGTGGATCACATCGCCGTTGACGGCAACGAACGTGTCTCGGACATCGGCCTTGCGGGCGGCAAAGGCGATAGCCCCGGCGGTGTCCAGCGGCTCGGGTTCCACCGCGTAGAACAACTCAACGCCGGCACAGCGGCGCTCAGGGTAGGCCGCCTCAAAGGCATCAGGCCGGTATCCGAGAGACAGGACAGCTCGAGTGATCCCCTGTTCCCCGAGGCGCCCCACCACATGCTCGATCATTGGCCGGTCGACAACCGGCAGCATCTGCTTGGGACGGGTCAGGGTCAGGGGCCGAAGTCTGGTGCCGAATCCGCCGACCAGAACAACCGCGTCCATGCAAGTGGTCCCCTCGGCTCAGCCGTCGTCTTCCACCCTGACGCCCGGAACGTCCTCATTGAGGTTCTCGTCGAACTCAACCGGCCCCTCGGGCTGGGAGAGGTCGGCCACCAGCGATGGCGACACCGCGAGAAGATCGTTGACCGTGGGGGGAAGCGGCACCACGGCATCGCGGGGCGCTAGGGCGATGGTGAAGGCCTCGCCGTCCTTCTTGAAGCGGACATCGCCGAAGTCCTCGTAGATGCGCTCATCGGGCTCCGCTTCCACCGCGGTAAGAGCGTTGGACCAGCGCACGATCTGCATCACCGCGGGCTGGCCATCGCACACCGCGTCCACCGCGCTGATCACCCCGAATTCGGCCGCGGTGATGCCGTTCTGATCCATGGTCACGAACATCGCCTCGAAGAACTTGGCCATGACGGCGTCCTCACCGGCGGCGTTGGCTGTGAACGGGTGGATGTGGATCAGCCCGTCGGAGTGGGAGTGGATGCCCTCGGGGTCGTAGGGATAGCCCTGGCTGTTCCTGCGGCCCTCGAAGATGGGCTGATGGGCCCCGCCGTCACCGTCGGTGCAGTCCCAAACGGTGTAGGCCGAGTGCCAGTGGTCGCTTAGGCCGGGTCGCGACTCGGCCTCGCGCTGAGTGCGGGCTATGGCCACCACCGCGATGCCTATCAGGATGATGAGCACCACCACGGCGGGAAAGCCGATGATCCGGCGCTGCTGTCCTACCCCGCCCATCGACGCGGCCCGCGCCACCTTTCGAGACCCAGAGGCTCTTGCCACGGTTCACCACGCTACCCGGCCCGAACCCCCAACCCACACCTGTAGCCAGGGGCCCACCGTTCCTACTTCACCAGCTTCCCGAACAGCTCCAGGTATCGATCAGCGATCTCTTGTGGCCCCTCGCCTTGTTCGGCAAATGCTCTCCCCCGGCGGCCCATCGCCGCGAGGCCATAGCGATCAGCCACCATATCGGCCAGCGCGGCGCAAAAGGCGTCAGGGTCGTCGGGATACACCGTCCGGCCCGCACCGGAGTCGGCCAGCAACCGCGCCACCTCGCTCCCCGGGTCAACGCTGGCCAGCACTGGTCGGCCCGCGGCCAGCACCGAGTACACCTTCGAGGGCACGCTGGTGGTGCCGAGTCCCCGCCGCAAGAGAACCAAGTGCAGATCGGCGGCGGCCAACACTTCCCCTAGGCGCTCAGGGGGCTGCCAGCCCACCAAGTGCAGGTTCTCCAGCCCTTCGGCGGCGGCCGCCACCGTCGAGCGGGCCACTCCGTCTCCATTGACCACAAACTGAACGTCAGCCCGACCCTGGTCGGCAAACCGCTGGGCCGCAGCTACCACCAGCTCCAGGGGCTGGGAGTGCCCCAGGTTGCCGGCGTACATCACTACGGTGCAGTCGGCGCCATCCAGCCCGAGATTGGCCCTATACGAATTGAGGCGGTCCGCCGGGTTGATGCGGCCCGCGTCGGCCGTGTTGGGGATGACCACCACCTTGTTCGGATCGACACCGGAGCCGAGCTTGGCCCTCACGTTCTCGGCCATGCCCTCCGACAAAACAGTGACCGCCGCGGCCCGCCGATACAGCCAGCGCTCCAGTCGGGAGGCGGCGTCCGCCACCCGGGCGCTGCTCACCACACCGGTCTCCACCGCCGCGTCGGGAAACACATCCTGCACGTTGAAGACCAACGGCGCCCGCCCCCGTCGGGAAGCCGCCCACCCTGCGACGCCCAGGGTTATGGGCGGCGACATGGCGAACACCACGTCGCAGCGGCCAGCAGCGAACACGGCATCGATGCTGGCCAGCGCGGAGAACCCGGCGAATCCGGCCGCCCTGGCCACCAGCCGCCCCTTGTTGGAGGGAAACGGGTGCCAGCGCCGAATCCGCCCCCACGGCTCCTGTTGGGTGCGCACCAGCCGCCCCTTCCAACCTTCGGCCACCGCGTGGTCCCGGTACCACGGCAAGCTGGTGACGATCTCCACCCGGTGGCCGCGGGCCGTCCACTGCTCGCAAATGGAGGTCATCACCTCCCCCGTGGGGGCCGTGTCGGGAACATAGTGGGGACAAAGCACCAGGATGGAAAGGGGTTTCCCAGTCATTGGCCTGGCGCCTCGCCTGGAACCCCGCCGGACAGACACATCATCCAGCCACCTTGTCGTACAGGCCGCACAGCTCCGTCCCCGGATCGAGTTCGGCCAGTTCGCCAACCCGGGAGGCCCCTGCCTCGCTCAGCTTCCGGCGGGCGTCAGGGTTGCCCACCAGCTCGCCGATCGCCTCGGCCCACAGCTTGGCATCGTCGGGATCAACCAGTCGTCCGCCTGAACCCACCACCTCGGGCAGGGCCCCGGCATCGGCGGCCACCACCGGACAGCCCCGTACCATTGCCTCCACCACCGGGAGGCCATAGCCCTCGTATTTCGACGGGAACACCACGGCCACCGCTTGTCGATAAAGGCCATCCAGCACGGCTCGAGGGATGCGGCCCAGCCGGTGCCACCGGCCTCCCACGCCGAGCTTGTCGGCAAGGTGGTCCAGCTTGGCATCCAGCGGTCCGGGTCCTCCGGAGACAACCAGCGCCAGGTCCACTCCGTCGGCGGCCAAAAGGGCCAGAGCCTGCAACAGGATTTCATGGTTCTTGTGGGAGTAGGTCAGCGCCGGATACAGCACGAACGGGCTGTCCAGATCCGGCACCGCCGCGGCCAGCGGCATCTCCGAGACGGTCGAGGAGTCGTCCACCGGCGCGGGCACGACGTCCACCCGCTGAGGGTCAACCTTTAGGCGCTCCACCAGGCGGCTGCGGCAGAATTCGCTCACGGTGACGACCGTTCCGGCTCGGCGCACCGACCACGGCAGCATCACCCGCAGGTACAGCCGCTTGACCAATCCGAAGCGTTTGGGATGGTCCAAGGGCTGCAAGTCGTGGACGGTCACCACCGCGGGCCTCACCCCCACAAAGGGAACAGTGCCTCCAAAGTGGTGGACCACATCCAATCCGCGGCGGCGGCATTGAGCGGCCAGCCAAGTGTTCTCAATGAGCACTCGAAGCGGTCGCAGCCTTCCCGCCCGCGACGTCACCACCTCGTGGCGCCTGGCCAGCGACGGGTGGGCCTTGGCAAACCCCGGTGATGTGAACAGGGTCAACCGCACCGGCGCTTCCAGAGGAACCGCCGACAGCAGCCTTACCGCATAGTCCTCCGAGCCTCCCACCCGGCCGGATCGCAGCCACAGCAGGTTCACCCCGACGGAGATGGTTTGAGCGCTCAACCGGCCAGCTCCCGATAGATCTGCATGAGCCCCTCGGCCGTGCGCTTCCAGGTGAACTCCGACAGAGCCCGCTCTCGCCCCTGCTTGCCCCGACTATCGGCCGCATCAGCGTCGCCGAGCAGTCCGTCCAAGGCGTCGGCAATCTCCTCCGGCCGGGTGGGATCCACCACCTCGCCGGCTGCTCCGACAACCTCTGCGGTAGCCCCGGATGCTGATGTCACCACGGGAGTGCCCTGCACCATGGCCTCCAAAACGGGCAAACCGAAGCCCTCGGTCAAGCTCGGATAGCAGAATGCCGCGGCGGCCCGCATCAGCGACCGCTTGTCGGCCTCGCTCACAAAGCCCAGTCGCCTGATCGAGGCCGGCAGATCATCGTCCAGGTTAGACTTCCAGCCGGCCGGACCCACCAGCACCAGATTTTCGCCGTTCCGATCCAGCATCCGCCACGCGGCCAGCAGCCCCTCCAGGTTCTTCCGGGGCTCAGCCGTTCCCACCCACAAGACGAACCGCTCGGCCAGTTCGAACCGCTGTCGCACCTCATCGGCCTCGTCCGGCGGCACCAGGCAGTCTTCAACCCCATACGGCACCAGCCTCACCCGCTCGGCATCGATCCCCGCCTGAACGCAATCGTCCGCCGTGTGCTGCGATGGGCACACCACCACGTCGGCTTCGCTGCGGGTCAGCTCCAGAGACCGGTCAAAGAACCGCAGGCCCCGAGGGGTGAAGTGGTCAGGATAGCGCAAAAACGCCAGGTCATTGACGGTTACCGCCAGCGGTGCAGTCCGAGGAGGCACCGCCATGCCGGTGGCGTGGATCACATCCACAAAACCGGTAGCCCGCGGCACGGAGGGCCGCCGCAACTTGTGCCAGCTCCAGTACAGACTGATCCGGGGCATACGCAAGGCGGCCACGGGAACACTGGGGGCAAACGGCTCTTTGGGAGGATTGCGGTGCCAGGCCGACACACCCACCAGTTCCGGGGGGTCCGAGAGGCGCCCCAACGCGTCCACGCATCCCAGGGCGGCCGTCGCCGTCCCCCCCGGCACCCGGTGCCAGCACTGCTCCAGCGTGATCGCCACTCGCATTGCCCCGATTCTGCCAGCCCAGAGCATCTGGTGGTCGCCTGGCAAATCTCTCGGCCTGCGACCACCACAGGAGGCGGCCAGTCTCCTAGTGTGTAATTCGATGAGCGGTTTCTGGAACGGAAAGCGGGTTCTGATCACCGGAGGCACCGGATTCTTGGGCCAAGCGGTATGCCGGCTGCTCAACCAGCAAGAACCGGCCTTGATGGCCGCTCCGTCCAGCGCCGACTACAACCTTTGCGTCGCTGACGATGCCCGGAGGCTCCTGGGCGACACCCAGCCCGACGTGGTCATCCATCTGGCTGCCCGGGTGGGAGGCATCGGCGCCAACCAGGAGCGACCCGCCGACCTCTACCTCGACAACCTGCTCATGGGCACCAACATCATCGAGCAGTGCCGGCTGGCGAACTCCGACCGGCTGGTAGTGGTCGGAACCATCTGCTCGTATCCCAAGTTCACCAGGGTGCCGTTTTCCGAGGATTCCCTCTGGACCGGTTACCCCGAGGAGACCAACGCTCCCTACGGGGTGGCCAAGCTGGCCCAGCTAGTGCAACTTCAGGCCAATCGAGAGCAGCACGGCCAGCAGGGCATATATCTAATGCCCACCAATCTCTACGGCCCCGGCGACAAGTTCCACCCCTCGGTCTCCCATGTCATCCCCGCACTCATCAAAAAGTGCGTCGACGCCGTAGAGGCGGGCAACGACAGCATCGAGGTTTGGGGAACCGGCACAGCCAGCCGGGAGTTCCTCTACGTGGACGACGCGGCCGAGGGCATTCTGCTGGCCGCCGAGCACTACCAAGGAGCTGAGCCGGTAAACCTGGGGGCCAACCAGGAGATCGCGGTCAAAGAGCTGGTGGAGGACATAGCCGACATCACCGGTTTCGCCGGCCGGATCGAGTGGAATTCTTCCCGGCCCGACGGCCAGCCGCGCCGCTGCGTCGACCCCCGCCGAGCCAAGGAGCTGTTCGGGTTCTCAGCCTCCACCCCGTTTTCTGAAGGGCTTCGCCGCACCTACCGGTGGTATTTGGCCAACCGTCAAGAAGCCGAGTCTCGAGGGCTGTCTGCCATCCTGGCGTAATCGGCGCCCACCACAATCTCCACATCGGCCCCCTCGATCTCGGCCACCAGTTCGAGCAACGGTGCGGGCTCAAGGTATCGGGCCAGCGTCTCCGCTTTGCTGGCGGCAGCTTCGCTATAGCGCACGGTGGTTCTGGCCACGTCGAACCGGTCGGCATTGCCCCGATCCACCACAGAGAAGCCGGCTCGCTCCAGATCCGCTTCCACACCGGCCACCGTGCCCAATCTGGTGCCGTTCAACAGCCGCACCCGCACCCCGGCGAGGCTCCCGGCCCTGAAGAACTCCAACACCGTTTGGGCCTCATCTTCCACCAACAAGAGCACTTGCTTGCCGTCGATGGTGGCGTCCACCACCGGAAGCCTGTATCGCTCGATCTGGTCCACCTGGAAAGACCGGAATTCGTCGCCCAGGTCGACGAGCTGCCCCACCGTGATGCGGTCGTCCAACGTAATGCTGGGGTTGTCGTCGTCCAACAGCTCGTTGGCCACCCTTCGCAGGGTGAGCGGGTTGCGGATTCCCTTCTCCACCGACCGCTTGAGGGTGGCCACCATGAACTCCTGCTGGCGCTGGTTGCGCTCCAGGTCATTCCACACGCCGAGCCGCACCCAATCGTCGTCGTTCGCCGGATTTCCGCCCTCCACCAGTGTCAGCGGCCTACGGGTGCGCACATAGGCCAGCGCAGTGTCGGGATCGAGGGTGATCACGCCCGACTGCTCGATACGCAGCCCCAGCGAGTCGTCCCGGATGGGCTGGGCGATCTCAACCGGCACGCCGTCGACGGCGTTCACAATCCGCAAGAACCCCGCGAAGTTGATCTCCACGTAGTGGTGGACCGGCACCCCCAGGTAATCCGACACGGTTTCGATCAGGGTTCTGGGTCCGCCGATGCCCCGAGCGGTGTTCACCCTCTCGCTCCATCCCTTGCCCGCAATGGGCACCCACAGGTCGCGGGGTATCGACAGCATGGCCACACGGTCAGCTTCGGGATCGATGCGCACCAGGATCACCGAGTCGGTCAGCAGGGTGTTCACGTCCCGGTCGATGTGGATGGGGCTGTCCGGGTCGATTCCCGCGGCGTTGTCGATCCCCACCAACAGAAAGTTCAGGGCATCAGAAGGGCTTTGTGATTCGGGGGCCACTGACGTTCCCACCAAGTCCAGCGAGACCCCCACCGACACCCGGGGAATCTGGCTGACCTGCGATTTCACCATGCCCAAACCGGCTGCGCCGCCCACTGCGGCCACAAACACCAGCAAACCGGCCAGCACCACCAGCAGCTGCCCCCAGGTTCGCTTGCGTTCTCTTCGCCGGCGACCGCGACTCATTGCCTGCCAGTGTAAGAGCGAGCGCCAGCAAACTTGTCGCGATGCTGCCCGTTCCAGCAGACGCTGGAATCTGGCAAATGCGAAACCGCATACACCTCGCCAATAAGTACACTGCACCCGATGGAGGTGGCGGCTGTTGCCGTGGTGGGACATCACCTGTGTTCCAGGCTGGCCGACGTTACCGACGACTTGAGCGCCTTGGAGTCCAAGGGCTTCTGGGCGGTGGCCATTGATTTCGGTGGGAAGGCCGTGTGCGCCCGCTTCGACTCGGTGCGCCCCGCCCGCCCTTGGAGGGGCCGCCCTTGGAAGGGCCTCCCCGCAGACTCCTGGACGAGCTCGCTCAGCCAGGCGGGCTTCACCTCCGGAGTGTCGACAATCCGGGAGATGATCGCCGCCGGTGACGTCTACCAGGTGAACCTCACCCGCCGCTTGAGCGCGCCGCTCATCGACCCCGATACCGACATCGCCGCGCTGGGGGCGGCGCTGGCCGAGGGAAACCCCGCCCCCTACGCCGCAGTGCTGCGGCTGCCCGACCACGGCGTACACATCGCCTCAGCCTCACCCGAGCGGTTCCTGGAGCGCAATGGCCAGTGGGTGGAGTCGTCGCCCATCAAGGGCACCGCGGCCGAACCGTCGGGCCTCACACCCAAGGACCAGGCCGAAAACCTGATGATCGTAGATCTGGTGCGCAACGATCTGGGCCGGGTGTGCGACTACGGCACGATGAGCGTGCCCGCCCTGTTCTCCCTAGAGCACCATCCCGGCCTCGTACACCTGGTGAGCACCGTTCGGGGGCGTCTGGGCCGCGGCTGCGGCTGGCCGGAGCTGATCGATGCCACCTTCCCCCCCGGGTCGGTCACCGGCGCTCCCAAGCTGGCCGCCCTTGAGGCCATCGATGCCCTGGAAACCCAGCCCCGAGGGGTGTATTGCGGCGCAGTGGGCTGGGTGGACGCCGATCGCCAGCGGGGTGATCTGAACGTGGCCATCCGCACCCTCTGGATTGAAGACGAGCACCTCAACCTGGGCACCGGGGGTGGCATCACCTTCGACAGCGATCCCGAGGACGAGTGGCGGGAAACCGAGCTGAAAGCCAAGCGGCTCCTGGCCGTGGCCACCGGGGAGTACGTGCTCTAGTGACGGCCCGCACCGTGTGGATCAACGGGGCACTCATGCCCGAGGACGAGGCCCGAATCTCCCCGTTCGACCACGGATGGCTAGTGGGCGACGCCGTGTTCGAGACCCTGGTAATCGTGCGGGGAATGCCGTTCGCCGCTCGCCGCCACTTGGAGAGGCTGGCCTACTCGGCCAAGCACTTGGGCATCTCGGTGCCCGATCCCGACGTGCTGCGGGAGGCCATGGTGGCGGTGGCCGCGGCCAACGGGCTACATGAGGGACGGTTGCGGGTCACCGTCAGCAGCGGCACCGGACCGCTGGGCAGCAACCGCGGCGACAGCCCTCCCACCGCGACGGTGGCCGCCACCCCCCAGGCCCCTTGGCCGGCCACCATCGCGGTGGCAACCGTCGACTGGACCATCAACGAGCAAAGCCCCCTGGCCGGCCTCAAAACCGTGTCCTACGGCGCCAACGTTCGGGCCCTGGCTGCCGCCAAGGAGGTCGGCGCCAGCGAAGCCATATTCGCCAATACCCAGGGGCAGCTTTGCGAGGGAACCGGCAGCAACATCTTCTTGGCCCATCAGGGTCGGCTGATCACCCCGTCATTGGCCTCAGGATGCCTGGCCGGGGTCACCCGCCAACTGGTCATCGAGCAAACCGGCGCAGCAGAGCAAGACGTGCCCCTTGCAACCCTGGCCGACGCCGAAGAGGCGTTTCTCACCTCCACCACCCGCGACGTCCACCCCATCCACGCCGTCGACGGCCACCCTCTCCCCCACGCTCCCGGCCCCCTCACCCAAGCCGCCGCGGATACCTTCGCCCATCTCAAGGCGACCCAGATTGACCCCTGAGGTGTACGACATCTCCAACAACCACCCTTGTCCCGCCCTCCATAAGCAACGCGCCCCGATCGTCCAGATCCTCAGCCAATCCCTCCAGCACTGTTCCGTCGCCCAGTTCCACCGTTATCCGACAGCCCAACGTGGCCGACTCGCGGCGCGCTGAGGCCATCAATCCCGCCCGGCCACCGGCCCCCTCGATACCCCCCATCCAGCGGGCGAATCCGGCCAGAATCTCGGCCAGCAGCTCTCGGCGGTCGATCACCTCACCGCACACGTCTTCTAGCGCCACCGCGGTGCCCAAAGCTTCGGAGGGGGCGGCACCGGTGCGCACGTTGAGGCCCATGCCCACCACCACCGCCTCCAGCCTGTCCCCGGCCACCACCGATTCGGCCAGCACTCCGGCCAACTTGCGATCATCCACCACCAAGTCGTTGGGCCACTTCAATCCGGGCCGCACCCCGGCGAGCGAATCGCAGGCCTCCACCGCCCCCAGAGCCAGCGCGGTGGTCACCAAATGGGCCCGCTCCACGTCAATCTGGGGCCTGGTGAGCACCGAGAACAACAGGCTCGACCCCGGGGCCGCACCCCAGGCGCGTCCCCGCCTCCCCCGCCCCGCGCTCTGGTAGTCGGCCGCCAAGACCATGTTGGCCTCAGCCCCTTCATGGGCCGCCGCCAGCAGGTCGGCGTTGGTCGAGCCGGTCTCATCCACCCACTCAATCCGAAAATCCGACACTCCGCTTTGTCCCATTTAGCCTCGCCATTATTCGCGTGATCCCAAGACTCTCTGCCACCATATTGCCGTGTTGTCCAAGGTGCTGATCGCCAACCGGGGAGAGATCGCCGTTCGCGTCATCCGGGCCTGCCGGGAGCTGGGCATCACCACCGTGGCCGTTTACTCCGAGCTAGACCGCAACGCCCTCCACGTGCGCATGGCCGATGAGGCCCACGCGCTGGGCGGCCAGACCGCGGCCGAGAGCTACCTCAACACCGAAGCCATCCTCGATGTGATCGAGCGCACCGGGGCCGACGGCGTCCACCCCGGCTACGGCTTCTTCTCCGAGAACGCCGACTTCGCCCGGGCCATTACCGCCCGGGGCGTGGCGTTCATCGGCCCCAACCCCGAGGCCATCGAGGTGATGGGCGACAAGATCTCCGCCCGCCAAGCGGCCGAGCAGGTCGGGGTGAGCGGCGTTCCCGGCACCACCGACCTAATCACCGACCCCGACCAGGTGCGGGCCTTCGGCGCCGAGCACGGATACCCCGTGGCCATCAAAGCGGCATATGGCGGCGGCGGCCGAGGTATGAAGGTGGTGGCCGACGAGAGTCTGGTGGAGGATGCCATCGAGTCGGCTCAGCGGGAAGCCCTCAGCTACTTCGGCCGCGACGAGATATACATGGAGCGCTACCTGGAGAAGCCCCGCCACGTGGAGGTTCAGGTACTGGCCGACAGCCACGGCAATTGCGTGTACCTCGGCACCCGCGACTGCTCCGCCCAGCGCCGCCACCAGAAATTGATCGAGGAGGCCCCCGCCGCGGGCATCGACCCCGACGTGCTGGCCGCCATGGGCGAAGCCGCGGTGAAGGTGGCCCGAGGCTGCGACTACGTGAACGCCGGCACGGTGGAATTCCTCTATGAGGATGGCGACTTCTACTACTTGGAGATGAACACCCGGCTCCAGGTGGAGCATCCGGCCACCGAGTTGGTCACCGGGATCGACCTGGTGGAACAGCAGATCAGGGTGGCCTCCGGCGAGGCCCTGACCTTCTCGCAGGACGACATCGAGATCTCCGGCCACGCCATCGAGGTGCGGATCAACGCCGAAGACCCCGCCGAAGGCGCGTTCCTGCCGTCGCCGGGACCGATCACCGGGCTGGCGGTGCCTAGCGGTTACGGCACTCGCTGGGACGGTGGCTACGAGGCCGGCGACGAGATCAGCCAGTTCTACGACAATCTCGTCGGCAAGCTGATCTGCTGGGGCCGTGACCGGCCCACCGCTATCGCCAGAACCCTCCGGGCTCTTGGCGAGATGGAGGTGAGCGGGGTGGCCACCACCATTCCTGCCGACAAGGCCATCCTGGCCCACCCCGATTTTGCCGCGCTGGACCACTCCACCAAGTGGGTGGAGGACACATTGGACCTCACCGGGGTCAAGAGCTCGCCGGCTGCCGACTCCCCGCCCGCTGACAGCGAGCCGCTAGTGGCGCGGAACATCGACGTGGAGGTCAACGGGCAGCGCTACTCGGTGCGGATGTGGTTTCCCGAATCCGCCCCGGCCGCTGCCGCGTCCGGGCCGAGCGGGGCCAAGCGCCCCAAGCGAGCCGCCGCCAGCAAGAGCGGGAGCAGCGCGGACAGTGGAGACGTCGTCGTGCCCATGCAGGGAACCATCGTGAAAGTGATGGTGGCCGAGGGCGACTCGGTTGAGGCCGGCGATCCCATCGTCGTGCTCGAGGCCATGAAGATGGAGAACAACGTGTGCGCCGAGAAATCCGGCACGGTGACCGAGATCAAGGTGGCCGAGGGCGACTCGGTGGGCGGCGGCGACGTGGTCGCAGTGATCGAGTAGGCATCACACCACCTCGGCTGTCAGCCCGACCAACCCGCCGGTAGCATCGATCCAGATTCATGGCCGCGCTCAAAGTGATCTCCCCGGGTGCTCCTGGCATTGCTCTTGATCATGACGATGTCGCTGTGCTTCTAACGGACGATGCTCAGCTGGCTCCCAAAGCCAGCAAGGTGATCCTCAACGCCTTCAACGAGCATCCCGAGGCGGTGGCCTTGTATTGGGATGTCATGATCGACGGCCAGCGGCAGGCCCGGCCAGCTTGGTCGCCAACCCGAGTCCAGTCGGAGCCGGGAGCCACACTTCCCCTCGCCATCCGCACAAGCTGGACTGACTTCGACATCTCGACCGATTCCCTAGAGCTTGAGCGTCGTTTGGCCCTGAGCGGCGACCTGGTCTTGCATATTCCCGCGGTGCTCACCCGCCATTCGGAAACCCTTCGCGCCGAAGGAGCGGCCGACAGCGCCGATCTTCGGTATGAGCCGGGGCCGCGTCCTGGAACCCGAAGACTGCGGCCATCAGCCGAGGGGCAATCCAGCACCTCAGTCATCATTCCCAGCGCGGGTTGTGTCCGTCCCGGTGCCGATGCCTCAATGCTGAGCCGATGCCTTGGCACACTCACCCAGCTCGAACCGCAACCCAGGGAAGTAATCGTGGTGGTTGGTGACGAATTCCAGGGGGATCCTCCGGGCTCAGTAGCCGACCTGCCGATTCTGGTCCAATACCGCGGCCCCGGCCCCTTCCACTTCTCATCGGCCATCAACTGCGGGCTGTCGGCCAGCAGCGGCGAGCTGGTCCTATTGCTCAACGACGATACCGAGGCCGAAGGCCCAGACTGGCTAGGACGCATGGCCGCCCACCTCCACGATCCCTCTATCGGGGCGGTTGGCGCGGCCCTGCTCTACCCCGACCGAACGGTGCAGCACGCCGGGGTGGTGGTCGACGGTGCCCACCCATATCACCCGTTCTGGAATTACTCGCTGGCTGACACAGCCCCATTTGGAGGCGATGTAGCCCGAGACGTGATTGCGGTAACCGGCGCCTGCCTCCTCGCCCGGCGCAGAGATCTGCTGGCAATCGGCGGCATGTCACCTGATTTCCCGATCTCCTTCGGCGACATCGACCTGTGCCTGCGACTGCGTCAAACTGGACAGAGCATCGTGGTAGAACCCGCCGCGGTGCTACTCCACCATGAGAGCGCCAGCCGAGAGCGAGTTATTGCACCCTGGGAATGGGACCGCTTCAAAGGTCGCTGGGGCAGCATCGAAGACCCGTGGTATCATCCCGCTTACTGGAGGCCCAACACCCCCGATCAAATGAACCGCAACGCCGACCACCTTCCCCCAGTGGACGCCGATGGTTCTTGGCCAGCACGTACCCCCAAAATTCCGATCGATTCTTCTCCAGTTCCCACGAGAATGAACTCCTCTAGCGGCAACGAGCTCAATCGCATTCAGCATGAAATACAGGTGGAGGCTGAGATTCGGCGTCGCCATGATCCCGAAATTGCTCAACTCGAGAGTGAAATCACTGACATTTGGAATGAAATCGTTCCATCTGAAGCAGTCTCTTCAGATGGCCGCCTTTTGCCCTCCGAAGACACACCATTCGCGTTCGATGCCAATCCACCACTCGGAAATCGCCCAATCGGGCGTCACATCAAGCGAGTAATACGAAAAGCGGTTCGCTGGACCCTGCACCACATAGCGGCCCAAGTCACACACTTATCTCAATTGATCGATCGACGACTAAACAAATTTGCAGACCATACTCACTATCAAGACAGATTGCTCCATTACCAGCAGTCACAGATTTCACAATTGACAAGATCGCTTACAATGCCGATTGACAATCATTATCTCGTAAGGTCAGATTTCCTCACTCTGCCCGCCGACCCTTCACTCGCGGTAATCTCCCGCATAGTGGAATACGTACTTCCTGGGCCATGTCTGGTCTTATCAGGTGGGCATGGGAGCATAGTCAAGAGAATTTGCGATAGCGGGGGCACAGCATACGGCGTAGAACCTGACAAGGAATCTGTCCTGACAGCAATGAAGGACGAGATTGATGTCCGCCTAGACGACATCATTTCACACATGGCCAATATCCGCAGAGAGAGGTTCGATACCATAGTGCTGGCCAACGCTTTAGAGATCTTTCCAGTGGGGTCTCTAGTTGATGTCATTGTTGAAGCCCGCAGGCTGTTGGGCACACACGGGCGAATTATTGTAGCCGTAGCTGATCCCAATGAACGGTCTGATATCGAGTCAGAACTTCGCAATGGGTTGGGTATATCCCCTACTACATGGCAATATCTTCTCAAACAAGCTGGATTTGATACCCAAATGTACGAGGTATCAGATTCCCGAATAAACCAACTTGTTGTTGCCAGCTTCGGCAATCCTCAATGACTATTACAGTTGATCTCATTATTTCGGAGTTCGCTCTTGGTGATGCTGTGAGCAATCACACGCTCTTGCTTCGGGATCTCCTTGAGGCAAAGGGTGTTCGTACAAACCTCATTGCGGAGAACACGATGAGCCGCCACGATGTCATAACCTTAGATGAGTGGGTTGCTGAGTGCGATGTTGCCGTACTACAGCACCATATTGGGTCTGACGCTTCTGGTCATATAATTCAGCACCAAATTCCTATCGTGCTCAACTACCACAACATTACTCCTGCTAGTTTCTTCTCCTCTTGGCAACCGGATCTGGCCGATCGCATGCTCCTCGGGTATCAACAACTCGATCAGTTAGCTCCTTTGACGATTCGAGCAATCACCGATTCTCATTTCAACGCTCGAGAATTGATGGAGTTGGGAATCAAGGATGTCATAGTGTCGCCGGTATTATGGAATTTGGACGGCGAGTTCAATCGCGGCGTTCAAACGACAGTTGAACCACGCACTATCACTGATGACGGCGGTACTATCCTCTTCGTTGGCCGCATTGCGCCGAACAAGTGTCATCACGACCTCATTATGGCTTTTGCCATTCTCTCACGCACTCGGCCGAATTCTCGTTTGATACTTATCGGCGATCCTTCTTCGCACCATTATTTCGAGTCTCTCAAATACCTGGCTAGGCGGCTCGGAGTGTACGACCGGGTGTTTTTCGCCGGAAAAGTGTCCGCCGAAGATCTCCTTCAGTGCTATCAGCTGGCTGATGTATTTGTTTCCGCTTCGGAGCACGAGGGTTTTGGAGTGCCCATTGTGGAGGCCATGGCCAGCGGACTGCCTGTCATTGCCTACGATGCGGCCGCGGTTGCTGAAACCGTGGATGGAACAGGCATTGTCCTGGACGACAAACGCCCGGTAACGCTGGCCCAGGCGGTGGATCGCGTGCTGCGCGACGACCGAGTTCGCGAAGATCTCTCCGCCCGCGGCATGCAGTCGGCCGAGCGCTTCGACCTATCCGTCACCGGCGAGCAGATGTGGGACGCGTTGAGGGACCTGCTCTCCGCGTCTTCCGACGAAGTGCGATAACACGCCGACGACAACTCATGGCTTCTTTAGGCGGCGTACAGCCTTGGCCACCGTGTTGTGAACCCGCTCTCTCCACGCAACCCGGGCGAGTCGAGCTCGAACTTCGGCCAACTCGGCCTGGGTGCGAACCCTCTCTTCCTCGATTTGAGCCAATTCGGCGCGAAGTCGAGCCAGGTGGCCTTCGTATTCTTGGAATGCCGCGGCTGCTTCTTGGGCGTCTGAATGTTCGGCAACAAGGTCCCGCAACCGATGAACTTCTTCCTCCATACGCCGGTAGGGGGCCAACGGGCTCAAGAGCCGTTCCATCCTAGAGCGTCCACCGGCGTCGTACAGCTCGGCGAGTCGAACCGCGGGCTGCCGATAGACCCGGGAGATCAGTTGGGCCTCAGCGTGCCGCCAGCGCTGTAGAAGCTCCGAGTCGATGTTCTCCCCGATCATGCCGCCCAAGTGGCAAACCAGGCGATCGTTGCTCCAGGTCACCGGCACAGGGATGTGGCAGTGGGCCCGCAGCATCGCCGATACCGTCTTCCACAGGCCCCGAACCACTGCCAGGCGCACGTCCACCCCGCCAGCGGCCATCCATTCCCTATCGACCAATACGAGCCCATGGGGAGCGACCACAAAATTGTCGGGAGCAACATCCAGCCAGTCCGGTGGAAGTACCCGAAGGGTGTCCTCGGGCAAATAGGGGTGGGGGTTGGGCACTTCAGTTACCGGAGTCTCTTGAGCGGCGATGGCGGAGCGCCAATCCCTCAAGCATTTGGCGACTTCGTCCATGCGCCCGGCGCGGATGCTCTCCAAAAGGCACTGTTCAAGATTTCGGCCTTGGTGATAGCAGTCCTCAGCTACTTCAACCTGGCCCAGCCACCTTTCGAAATCCCCGTCGCGGTCATCTGCCGCGAGAGAGCGACGGATCGCCATGCCACCGCCCCCTTGGCCTCTCGGTGCCGCAGATTCCACCACGACGGCTCGCTGGGTCCAACGGCGGCGGCGGTCGGGAGCCGACCGCCAGGCCAGGGCCTGTCCGTCTACGCGCCCCTCCAGTGCCTCGGGAGTCCTACCAGCCAAAACCAGAAATGAATTCGCCACATCGGGTCCCAGCTCAGCTTCGATCATGGTGCGGTGCGCGGCGCGATCATCGGCTACCAACACGGGATGCTGGTATGCGTCGCTGGTCGGAAAGCCCACTATTTGGTCCACCAGGTCGGCCGCGTCAGCTCGGCCGTAGATCCGCTCGGCAAGCACCGCGGTGGGGAGCTTGTAATCGGGAAAGGGGTACAGCCATACCTGGCTTGTCAGGCCTCGGTCGGACAGCATCCGACCCAGTTCCTTTCGGGACCAGGTGGTCGGCTCCCCTTCCCGGTATCCCTCCCAGCCAACCCAGGGCAGCCCCAGGTGATCTTCTGGGTAGCCCAGCAGATACTTGAGCCCCAGGCGATTCTCGATGGCCAGAACCAGGAGCCCGTTCGGCACCAGGGCGTCCATCACGCTGCTCAGCAGCGCGGCAGCGCCCTGACCGCCGCCTAGTCCAGTTCCGGCGTACTCCAGCGCCCCTACCACCAGCGCGACGTCATAGGTACCCCGCCGGTCCTCCCCCAGACCCTCAAGGGGGCCGCACAGCACCTCGACCCCCTCCAGGCCAGCACATCGATGTGAAATCAACTCCGCACGGGCCGAGCTGCCCTCCACCGCGGTCACGGTCGCCCCCCGATCGGCGCAAATGCGGGTGTTGACCCCCGAACCCGCCCCCACATCCAGCACCCGGTCTCCCTGCTCTATGGCAACCGGAGCGAGGAGCATCGCCCGCTCTGGAGACAGGTGGTACGCCGTCGGCCAGTCGCGCACTGCCGAGGCCAGTTCGTCTGACCCCACCCGGCGGTCTTCCGCGGCGCGGAGGATGTCCAGCAGCTCGGCTTCCGCCCCGTCCTCATAGGGAAGCGATTCGCCGATGACGGTGATCGGCCGAGGCTGGGAACCCTCAGGCACAGCTGCCTACGCGCCGCTCGTCCAATGTCCGCCCACGTCCAGCAGGCCATTGGCCTGAGGGTCGGGCTCGCCCGAGATGAGCAGCCAGAACTCTCGGGCGCGGCGGTCATAGAGGAACGAGGCACCAGAGTCCTGCACAGCAACGTTCACGTGGTATGTACCCGATCGGAACGGGATGCGATCAAGGCAGAAGTCCACCCAACCGGTGCCCTCAACCGTTCCTGGCCGAAACCCGTCGATGTGGGAGCGGGGACCGGCCAAGTGGAAATTGTTCGGGTCGTAGAACCCAAGCGAGAACACGGGGTCTTCGATCCGTTCTGAGGCGGAGTAGTGGATGCGCACAGTAAGCGAGTCACCGGTGGAAAAGGTCCTGGGCCGACGCCCAGCGTCATCCAGAAAGTCCAAGCCGGTGATCACCAGCGGAGACTCCCCCTCAGCATCTGGTCGAGGCCGATGGCCCACCGAGGCGGCGCCCTCGGTGTCAATGGTGTCCATGTAAGCGTTGAGAACTTCCGGAGGGTCGCCCGCCGCAGCCACCTCTCCTCGGTTCAGCCAGGCCATCTGATCGCAGTTGGCCCGCATCATGCCGAGGTCGTGGCTCACCAGCACGATGGTGACCCCTTCCGATCGCAGCGAGTCCAGATGGTTGAAGCAGCGCATCTGAAACTCCTCGTCTCCTACCGCCACCACTTCGTCCACAATCAGAATCTCGGGGTCAACGTGGACGGCCACCGCAAACCCGAGCCGCACATACATTCCGCTCGAATAGATCTTCACCGGGCTGTCGATGAACTCATCCAGGCCGGAGAACTCGATGATCTGGTCTACCCGTTCGGCAATCTGAGCCTTGGGCACTCCGAGTACAGAGGCATTCAAGTAGACGTTCTCCCTACCGCTCAGAGCGGGATGGAATCCTGCGCCCAATTCCAGCAGGGCAGAAATCCGCCCATGGGCGACGACATGGCCCTCGGTAGGGCGATAAATGCCGGCCATGATCCGCAGCAGGCTGGACTTACCCGATCCATTTCGCCCCACCAGGCCGTAAATCGACCCCCGAGGCACCTTCAGATTGACGTTCTGAAGCGCCCAGAACGGTTCGCTGCGCACTCCGCGAGCCTTGTACCCCGCTCCTCGACGCAAGTCGGTCCACGCCTCCTTGAGACTTCTAGGTCGATCTATAGGCAGCTGAAAGCGCTTGGACACACCTTCGATCACCACTGCAAAATCGCTCATCTCGCCTACAGCTCCTCGGCAATGTCGCGGGTCCGTGCCTTGAACATCAGCCAGCCCGCCACTCCCACGCCGAGGGAGATGAGGGCCATAGCCCCCAAACGGAGCAGCCCTGGCCAGCGCAGTCCGTACAGCAGCTCGCGAGAGGCCTCGGTGAATTGGGACAGCGGATTGAGGCGGATGAGGTCCCGCGCCGGCAGCCCAAGCGCCTCCTCAGGGATGACGTTCAGCGGATAGACGATGGGGGTGGCATAGAAGAGAAACTGCAAGGCGATCGACGTGAGATAGCTGATGTCGCGGTAGCGGACATTCCAAACGCTGAGCGCCAAGCCGATGCCGAGAGCAAAGACCGCCAGCAGCATGAGCATCACTGGCCACAGCAGGAATGTCCAGCTCACATTGGAGAGGCTGATGAGTATCAGCATCAAAATGGAAACTTCGATGACCGCTTGCAAGAGCACGGTGAGCAGGTTGGCCACCGCTGGTGCCTCGGGAGGGAAATAGACCTTGCTCAACAGGGGGCCGGCCTTCAGCAGAGACTCCATGGCCCCGGTGACAACACCGTGGAAGACATTCCACATCACCAAAGCGCAGAAGAGATAGAGGGCGAAGCTCTCAAATTGGTCGTTGCCCGCCCGAGGAGGAAGGAATCTCAGCAACACCCCGAAAACAAGAGCGAATATGACCAGGGTGGCCGCGGGGTTGAGCATCGACCAGAGCCAGCCCAGAACCGACCTCTTGTAACGCGCCCCGAGTTCGCGCTGGACAAGACGGCCAACCAAGTCTCGGTACCCCCACAGTTCCAGTGCACCCCCTCGACCAAACAGATGCGACAGGCGGGGCTCTTCAGGGCTGTTTCGACCTGTCAAGCGTCCATGTCCTGCAGGCACGGTCACCGGTGAGGCTCGGGATCGCATAGGTGGTCATAGACTCCCGCCAAGTTCTGCTCCCAGCTGGCATGGCCGACGGCAATGTCGGCTACACCTTGCTTTGCGAGCCGTTGGCGCAGGGTGGGATCTTCCACCAAGGCGATAATCTCGGCGGCCAGGCCGTCTGCGGTCTGGACCGCCCGGAGGCAGTTGCGGTCATGGTGGAGCAGCCAGTCCCCCGCAGGGTTGTCTAGCGCCACCACTGCCACTCCGCTCGCCATCATCTCCAGGGGAAGATAGGAGGGGTGCTCCGACGCAGTAAGGGCGATGCCGATGTCGCAGGTGCGGTAGAGCGCGCCGGTTTCTCGATAGTCGAGTTGGCCAATATGGGTAATGAGATTCTCCATGTGCTCGGGGAACGCCCATGACCCGGCAGTCACGATGCGCACCCTGTTTGCCAACCGTTCCTTTACCAAACGCAATGCGACTGCGGCCAACTCCCAGCAATTGCGGGTGTGGCCGGGGCGGGCATACACGAACACGTTCACTGGCCGGTTCGGATCGGGCGGAAGGCGGCCCCGAGAGTGAAAGACGGTCTCGTCTACCGCAGGCCAGAAGTGATCGGCTACCCCGCCGTAGCGATCCCGGTAGATGTCGGCCAAATGAGCGGTGTTGCACAGTCCGTAGAGACCCATCCGGTAGGTGTGCTCCGCCAGAGCGTGAAGGGTGCCCGCGGGATAGAACATCGGCTCATAGTCCTGGATCAGATAGAAGCGGCGGGCCTGGGCGGGGGCGCTGGCCGCGAAGTAGGCCGTGGTCCACATGGTGGCGATGGCCGCATCGGCAGGAGGCACATCATCGGGTTCGAAGGCGAAGGAGTCGTGATAGGTGATCGGGCTGCTGCCCAGCGATTCGAAGGCCGCCGCGATCCCCGATCGATACCACCGCTCGTCGTGGTCCATGGGTCCCGTCATCACCATGAACCGATTCTCCACCCCGTGGTGTACAGCCAGGTGGTCGGCCAGACGGAACACCGTGTGGATGCCTCCATAGAACGGGTTCTGAATCTCGGGCACAAACCAGTTGATGGTCGACACCTCATGGCGGCCTTGAATCCTGCGGTGCTGTTCGCGCACTGTCTCGGTGAGACTCCGGTCGGCTTTCGACGCCAAAGCCAGGGCATTGGCCTCCTCAGGATCGGTTCGCTGGTAGAAGACCTCCATCGACCGTCCCAGCATGCCCGAGAGCTGCCTCAGTACGTTCGGCCTCTCCTCACCGCGCTGCACTGGCTCGGTGTGGTGCGCACTGAGGACCGGTGAGAAGTAGGGGTCACCACCCATCAGATACCGCTGGTAAGACCAGTAGCTGGCAAACACATCGCCCTCGGGCACATGCGGCCCTCGGGTGGCCGACTCCCGATGCTTGACGGGGGTGGCCGCGCACACCACATTGCGGTATCCCAACTGCCTAGCTCGCAATCCGAGCACCACATCGCTGCCGCACAGCTCCAAGCGCTCGTCGAATCCTCCGATCTCCTCGAACACCGAGCGGCGCACAGCCAGGCAAGCTCCGGTGACCGATATGGTGTTGCGAGTCCAGTCCGTGGACCCCAGCAAGCTGTCGGAATGGGGGGCCATGCCCTTGAACAGGTGGTCGGCCAGACCGTTCAGCCCGATGATGGCCCCACCGTGCTGTATCAGGCTGTCGTCGTCGACAAGCTGTAGACCTGCCACGCCGATTTCGGGACGCGTGGCCCAACCGCAGAGATTTGCCAGCCACCCAGGATGGCCAAGCGCAGTGTCGTCGTTCAAGAACACCAAGACTTCGCCAGTGGACTGAGCCGCGGCATGGTTGTTGACCGCTGAGTAATTGAACGGCTTCTCCCACCAGATGATCCGAGGGTTCAGATCGCCAGCCCGATCTTCGTACCAGGATTCGTTGTCATCAGTTCGACCGCCGTTGTCCACGATGAGCAGTTCAAGGGAGGGGTGGTCGGCAGCTCTGATCAGCGCCAGAGCGCCATCCAGTAACTCTCGGTTGTGGCGGGTGGCCACAATGACGCTCGCCGACGCAACTCGATTCGGCTTCCACTCCAGGGTTATGCCATTGGCCCCCGCCCGTGCTCTGGCCGGCCACCCGTGGCGGTCCAGCCAGCGATCCACCAATTCCTCGTGATGGGGCTCGACCTGATCGCACCGGCGCCCCATCGTCTGAAGCACCATGGGCAGACGGCACACCTTGTGGTCGTCCACATCCAACCCGAGTAGCAAGTCCCACCACAGGGAGCCGTCGTCCAACCCGGCACCCCGAATGCGTAGCGCGGTATCGGGTCGCAGGCACCGGGCTCGCATCGCGAACGCCCTTCCGATGTAGTTCGCGCATACCAGCAGATCGGGAGACCAGCTCGGCTTCAGGCGCGAGCTGCCCAAATGGTCAAGATCATCGATTGAGTAGACGCCCTCTGGCATCCCCTCCAAATGCCAGTCCCAAACCTCGCCTACGACATCCAGGTCGTCATCCCAGTAGACCAACTCCAGCCAGGGGTCGCGCCACGCGGCCTTGGCCACTTCAAATGCCGCATCAGGCCGCAGCCGGTCCCCGGCTCGCATCACCAAGGCCATGTCGTCGGGAAAGTCCTGCGACAACCTGCGGAACTCCTCGGCCAACCCGCTCGGCGTCACTTTGGCGATCTCAACCCGCCCCCACGACTGATCCCTCAGCGACTTCTCCGTTGCCGCCAGTTCGCCCCCGTCATCGATCACCAACCCCCAAACCCTCAGCGGCTTCGGCCACTTCTCGAAGAGTTCCCGCTGTGCGTCCAAAACGTCTCGTTCGGCGGGAAGACGATAGAACCACTCGCTGAAGGCCAACACTGCCGGTTGAGGGGTTGGACCCTCTTCAGACACCGAGCTGTCCCGGCGGCGTCGCCATTCGTCTCGAATCCGGATCGCCGCGTTTCGCAGTTCCCAAGGCACCACCATGGCCCCGCTCGCCCACCTGCGCCGGCGGCTCCCCGCCGGCAGCACCCGCTCATACAGGCTCATGGCAATGCGGTAAGGAGCGTTGTCCAACCTCGGCAGCTGGGAACCGGACGAGGACTCAGACACTGCGCAAAATCTTACTCAACTGCCTCTATCTCCACCTCTTCAGCCAGAAGAAGCCACCAGCCGGAAGAGGTCGGCCATCGCGTCGGCAGTCTGCGCCCACGTGAAGCCCGCTACGTGTTCCCGTCCCCGAATGACAAGGTCAACCGCCAGCTCGGTTTCGCAAAGCACTCGCATCAGCGCATCGGCCAGTTCCTCGACATTGCCAGGATTGACATACAGGGCGGAATCGCCGGCCACCTCGGGAATGGACGCCACCGGGGTGGTAATCACCGGCGCGTCCGCCAGCATGGCCTCAAGCGGCACAAACCCGAATCCCTCGTAAAGAGACGGATATACCACCGCGGCAGCCCGGTGCAGTAGGGCAGAGCGGGTCTCCTCGCCCACCCAACCCAGCCTCAGTATGCGGGTCCGGTAGGGGCTGTCGGCAATGGCCTGATTCAACTCCTCGGCAGCATCACCGTCTGGACCAGCATGGATCAGCCGAAGCCCACTGTGCTTCGCGGCCACTTGGTTGAACGACTCAACCAGGGTTGTGAGGTCTTTGCGCCGATCCGCGGAGCCCAACGCCAGCACATACGGACCTCCTGGCGATGGATGGGGCCCGGGCGGGGCCAGCCGGACCCCATAGGGAATGGCCACAACCCGTTCTGGGTCCACGTCGTAGATTTCACGGATCTCGTTGGCGACATATTCCGAGCCGGTTTGGACCCAAGCCCCCCGGTTGATGGCGGCACGCACAGATTGGCGATGACCCAGGGCTCCGGGAATGGACACGGGGGGATCATGCTCAAACCCAACGTCGTGTACCGACACCACGGTGGCCGCATGCTTCGTGGGAGGAACCATGTAGTTGGGACCGTGCACCACCTCGCTCTTCCCCGCCAGCCATTCAACGCTAGGGGCGGAGAATCGATTCCAAACCCGGCGCACCAGGCCCGAGGGGAGCCGTCCCGGAATCTCGCGGACACTCCCGCCTATATCACTCGGCATCCAGTGCTGACCCAAGTGGCCGATGACGAAGGCCGACACTTCAAAATCGGGTCGTGGGCCCAGCTCCTTCAGCAACTCGGCGGTGAACGTGCCCACGCCGGTGCGGGGAACCAGCAGGGCGGTGGCATCAACCGCCAGTCTCACTGGCGCGGTAGGGGCCTTGGGCACAGGCGCAAGATATCAGTTGGGTGTCGACAACCTTGGTCGGCGGACCAGCGCCGTCTGACCATCCTGTGTCATTTCAATTGCCTGTACTTGATGGCCTAGACGGAAGCTGGGAGAATTGCCCGGCGGGCGGCCAACCAGATTTGGACGTTCTATGCATTGGCAGCGATTGGCGGTGTTGAACCGCCCTCGCTTTTTCCGGTTCTTCTCCACCGTGTCAGCACTCGCTGCCGCGGCCGCGGTGCTGGTCGCTGCTCCGACATCGGCCCAGCAGAGCACGCAGCCCCAAAGCCTCGTCGTCGATCCCTCGTCGTCAGTCACGTTCACTGGCAGTGGCTGGGGTCACGGCGTCGGGATGAGCCAGTGGGGGGGGCTGGCCCGGGCCCAAGCCGGCCACAGCGCCGAAGACATTTTGGACTTCTACTACGAGAATGCCGACCTAGTGGAGAACTACGGACGCCCCGCCGGCAGTGCTCCGCCCGCGCCCGCACCCTCGCCCACGCCCGCCCCGAACCCATTGCCGGGATCTACGGCAACGCCCACATCGGCTGGGGATGCCGCCCAGGTGTTGCTGGCTACCACCGACACCACGACCCTGACGCCAACGGGACTCAACCGGATCACCGTGGACAATCAGAACATCCCCTTCGGAGGCCAGGACGCAGCCCGCCTGCCCCCGGGGACTCCCATTTCCTTCACTCACCACGATGATCACTGGCACATCAGCTTTGGCAACACCGACATCTGCGGTAACGGATGCGTCGGCCAGACTGCCCAACTCCATTTCGCCACCGACACCGCCGTGGCCGTCTCCACCACGGGCCTCTCCTACTCTCACGGCCGCATCAACCTCATCACCACCGCCAGCGATCCCACCCGGTTCCACATTACCGTCGACTCCCTCACGGTGCAGAAGTTCCTCGACGATCCCCACAACAACTCGGCCGCGCTTGCTTCTGTGCCTGCCCTCCCCGACGACACCGTGCAGTTCGTGCTAGCGAAGGCCGAGGCCACCACCCTCACTCCCGAGGGGTTGAACCGGATCACCATCGACGACCAGAACATCACCCACAGCGGGCTCGACGCGGTCCGGGCACCAGCCGGAACCCCGGTGGTGGTCACCCGAGTCGGCGGCCTCTGGCGGATCCGGTACGGCAACGTCGACATTTGCGGCAACGGCTGCTCCGGCCAATCTGTCCAGCTCCACTTCGCCACCGACACCGCAGTGGCAGTGTCCACCACCGGCCGGTCCTACTCCCACGGCCGCATCAATCTCATAGCCGAAGACTCGAGCCGCTTCTGGGTGACCTTGGACTCTTTGACCATCGAGAAGTTCTTCGCCGATCCCCACAGTGCGCTCCCCACCACATCGCAAGGCAGCCCTTCGACGACACCAGAGCCGGTGGTCCAAGCTCCGGCTCAGCCGGTGCACCCTGAAGACGCCATCCGCGTCCACCTGAGCACCACCACCAGCACCCAGCTGACCCCCTCGGGGGCGAACCGCATCACTGTGGACGGCCAGGGGGATATCCGGGTGCCCGCAGGAGGCTCGGTCACGGTCGCCTATCACGCCGGCCACTGGCACTTCACCATCAACGGCATCGACGTGTGCGGCAACGGCTGCCCCGGGCAGACCGCCCAACTCAACTTCGCCACCGGCACCTCGGTGAGGGTGTCCAACACCGGTTACTCCTACTCTCACGGCCGCATCAACCTGGTGCCATCCGGTGGTGATCCCGGCAGCTTCTATGTAATCCTCGACTCTCTATCCATGGAGAAATACCTGCGGGGCATTGCCGAGTCGCCTATGAACTGGCCGCTGGCCATCCACGAGGCACAAGCCATCGCCGCCCGCAGCTACGCCAGCGCCTCACTCCGGGAACGGCGGGCCACCGCCTCATGGACCCGTCCATTCGACCTGTACTCCAATGTGTGGGACCAGGCGTATGTCGGCGACACCCGGGAAAAGCACGCCGACGCCGCCACCTGGCTGCAAGCGGTGGAGAACACCGCTGGGCAGGTGCTGTTCTACGGCGGGGCCCCCATCCGAGCGTTCTATTCGGCGTCCAACGGCGGCCATACCGAGCGCAGCGGATACGTGTTCGCCACCGACCTTCCCTATCTCCTGTCCAAGCCCGATCCCTTCGACACCCAGGGATCCAACCCGTATGCCTCCTGGTCGCGCTCCTACACCGTGGAGGAGCTCAACCGGTGGCTGAACGACCACCCCGATACTGCGGTGGGCCAACTGGTGAGCCTGGAGATAGTGGGCAATGTCGGGGGTTCGGGACGGCTGGACAAGGCGCAAATGAGGATCACCGGCACGACCCGCGCCATCACCATCTCCGGCAATCGGCTCCAAAGCCGGGTCAACACCGCGGCGCGAGAAAGCGGCGGCGAGCAACTACTCTCTACCCTGTTCTCCATCAGTGTTCCCGCCGCCACAGTGCCCATCGGGACCACTGGGCCAGCAGACCCGCAGGCGCCACCGCCCGTTCAGCCCGCAACCCCCGACGAGAAGTTCTACTCGGGATATATCGACGGCCCGGACTTCTGCGCCAACCGGAGCCTGGGCGGACCGGTCACCTACGCCCATGACGGCAACGGTGACGGTGTGGCCGAGGTTTGCTCGCTGCCCGGCACCCGTCGGGAGGCAATCGCCCATCAGCGGACACTGGAGGACCTTGCCTTGGTGAGGCCTGAGATCTTCACCGCCCGCCTTGCCGAGGAATGCCGCTCCGTGGCAGAGACATACGGCGAGCCCGAGGCCGAGGGGGTGGATGAGTGCCAGCAGTATCGGGAGCTAACCGGTAACGCCCCGGGAGTTCCGGGATCACTCCCGCAAGCCGATGGCGGAACCGGTACCCAGTCGCCTGCACCCGAGGCCGACGGGGTGTACGACCCGGTGTTCTACTCCGGGTACATCGACGGCCCAGACTTCTGCTCCAACCAGAGCCTCGGGGGCCCGAGAACCTATGCCCATGACGGCGACGGCGACGGTGTGGCCGAGGTTTGCTCGCTGCCTAGGACCCGCCGGGCCGCGGTAGCCCGACAACGGGCACTCGAGCACCTGCCCCACGCCTCACACGAGCTAAGTGTTCTATACGATGCGTTCTTGATCGTGAAATGCATCGAGGGACCCAAGACGCTCGGCGAACCCAAAGATGAGGCGGAAGACGCTTGCCATAGGCACATCCAATCGGGAGTGCTCTAGCAGCGGCGCGAGCCGCTCCTACTGGTCGACCAGAACCGCCACCAGCCGCCTCAACGGCTCTCGGAAGTCACCCGGACTCTCCACACCAGCCAAGGTCAAGGCACGATTCTCCAATGCCGAGTTGACCGGGCGAATTGCTGGCCGAGGTGGCACCAACTCTGCTGTCGCAATGGGTTCGATACGACCAGGGTCATGGCCGGCCGCCTCCATGATCTCGCGGGCGAACTCATACCATGACGCCTCCCCCCTATTGGTCACGTGGTACAGCCCCGGTCGTCGATCAACGCACAGCCGCTCGATGACCGCGGCCACGTCGGGGGTGAACGACGGAGAACCCCGCTGATCGGACACAAACCTCATCGGACCGTCCTCGGCGGCCAGCCGCAGAACGGTGCCAACCATGTTGGCACCATGGCTGCCGCACAACCATGAGGTCCGCACCACGGTGGCGGCTTCGCCAGCCTCCTGCTCGCCAGCCAGCTTGCTAGCGCCGTACACCGACCGGGGATCAGGCTGATCCCATTCGTGATAGGGCTCTGGCTTGTCGCCGGAGAACACATAGTCAGTGGAGACATGGCACAAGTGGGCATCGAATCGGCGAGCGGCCTCGGCCAAGTTGCGCACTGCCACGGCGTTGACGGCATAGGCCCGGTCGACGTTCGTCTCGCAGTCGTCCACCGCGGTGTAGGCCGCGCAATTCACCACCGCGTCGGGCTGGACGGCGCCCACAACGCCCAGAACCTCATCGCGCCGGGCGACATTGAGGTCTCGTCGAGAGACCCCCACAATTTCGTGCCCGCAAGCGGCGAAGCGGATGGCCATGTCGCGGCCGAGTTGCCCGGCTGCACCGGTGACCAGCACCTTCATGAGACGGCTTCCTTGAGCGGCGTCCACCACCAGCGATTGTCCCGGTACCAATCCACGGTCTCGGCCAGGGCCTCGTCCATTTCCCGCTTCGGAGACCACCCCAGTTCCTCAATCTTGGAGGTATCCAACGAATAGCGCCGGTCGTGGCCCAGCCGGTCGTCCACATAGCGGACGAAAGACTCATCCCGCCCGCACAAATCCAGCAGGCGATCGGTCAACTCCCGGTTGGTCATCTCGTTGCCCCCGGCGATGTTGTAGATCTCTCCCGGGCGGCCGCGGCGCAACGCCAGTTCGATGGCCGCGCAGTTGTCTCCCACATAGCACCAATCCCGAACGTTTTTGCCGTCGCCGTACAGGGGCACCGACAGCCCGTCCAGCAGGTTGGTGGTGAACAGGGGGATTAGCTTCTCAGGGTGCTGATGGGGACCGAAGTTGTTGGACGACCGGGTTACCACCACCGGTAGGCCGAAGGTCTCAAGATAAGCCAACGCGATCAGGTCGCCTCCGGCCTTGGAAGCCGAATAGGGCGAGCGGGGCTCCAACCGGTCGGTCTCCGCAAACGACCCCTCATCCACCGACCCGTACACCTCGTCGGTGGATACCTGCACCACCTTGTCCACCTCCAACAATCGGGCGGTGTCGCACACCACATTGGTGCCGTCGCAGTTGGTGCGCACAAACGCATCGGGACCGACGATGGAGCGGTCCACATGGCTCTCGGCCGCAAAGTGGACCACCGCATCGCAGCCGGCCATGGCCTCCGCCACCCCGTCGCGGTCGCACACATCGCCCTGGATGAATACCAGGCGAGGGTCGTCCTCCAGACCTCGCAGATTGTCGCGGCTGCCGGCATAGGTGAGGGCGTCGTACACCACCACGTGGTCGTCGGTGTGGGCTAGCACCCAGCGCACATAGTTGGCCCCGATGAAGCCAGCGCCCCCGGTGACGAATAGCTTCATGTCGAGTCCAGAGCGCTGAATCTCGGGAGCAAATTTCTGGGAATGTCTGCTCGGCGGGGATTGGCTTGGTCCCGGGCCGACAAGATGGGGCCCTCCACGCCCCAGTCCGCTCCAATCTCCGGGTCGTCCCAAGCCACCCCCAGCTCATCGGCAGGGTTGTAATAGCCGTCTACCAAGTAGGTGATGGTCATGTCCGACAGGGCAGCAAACCCATGGGCTACACCCGGGGGGATGTACACCCCCCTATGGTGGTTCACACCGTCGGGCTCGGTACCTAAGGGAATGGCCACTGTTCGCCCCTCGGTGGGCGAGCCAGATCGGAGATCATGGAGCACCACCCGAGCCTGGCCGACTGGCACATACCAGTAATCAGCCTGATGCAGGTGGTAGTGCAAGCCCACTACAGAGCCCGAGCGCCGGTCGCCCCGATTGGCCTGGATCATCTCCCGAACGCCGGGAATCCACTCCCGCCGGTAGGTCTCCACGAACACACCCCGCTCGTCGCCATGGATGTCGGGGGAAACAATGAATGAGCCGGAGATGGCCTCACATGGGCTTACCTCGGCCACCGCTCCTATCCCAGCTCTAGATGGGAGTGGTCGCCCAGCATGAGACGGGAAGCCTGGCGGCGCTCTGGTGAACTGGTCACCTGAACGTGCTGGCCGATCAGGGAGTCGGTTATCCGGCTTGTCCCATCAATTCGACAGCCTTCGAGGACCACCGAGTGATCTAGTTCGGCGTCGTGGATGGCGCATTCGTCGCCGATTGATGTGTAGGGCCCGATGAAGGTGTTCTCAATGCGAGTATTCGCTCCAATCACCGCTGGTCCCCGCACGGTGGAATTGACGATCTTGGCCCCTTCCGACACCACTACCCGGCCCTCGACCTTGGAGGCATCGTCCACCGCGCCCTCCACTCGCCGGACCACGGTGTCGAGCACCAGCCGATTGCACTCCAGCAGGGGATCCTTCTTGCCGGTGTCGATCCACCATCCGTCCAAGAGCTGGTGGCTCACCCGGTGGCCGCTTTGGATGAGCCAATCGATGGCATCGGTGATCTCCAGCTCTCCCCGGGTCGACGGCTCGATGGCCGCCACCGCGTCGTGGATGGAGGAGTCGAAAATGTACACGCCCACCAGAGCCAGGTTGGATGGCGGGTCGGCGGGCTTCTCCACCAGGTTCACCACATCGCCTTCGGGGCCGAGTTCGGCCACTCCGAACGACGACGGATTCTCAACTGGGGTGAGCAGGATCTGCGCCTGACTCTGGCCTGCTCCCCCTCCCCGCCCCTGCTCGAACTGCTGGACGAACTCGGCCAATCCCTGCTCCAGCATGTTGTCGCCCAAATACATGACAAAGCGGTCGTCGCCCAGGAAGTCCTGTGAAATGAGCACGCAGTGGGCCAAGCCCAGGGGCGCCTTTTGGCGTATGTACGTCACTTCCACCCCGAATCGCGATCCATCGCCCACCGCGTCCCGGATCTCCTGGTGGGTGTCGCCCACCACTATGGCCACCTCGGTGATGCCCGCCTCGGCCATGTCTTCGATGCCGTAGAACAGCACCGGCTTGTTGGCTATGGGTACCAGCTGTTTGGCCCGAGTATGGGTCAGCGGACGCAGCCTCGTCCCCTCACCGCCCGACAAGATCAACCCTTTCATGGTCCGACCAGTGTACGACCACCCTGCCAGCTAGACACCAACGACGGGCTGCCCCGGAGCAGCCTTCGGTGCCAGGGGTCAGGGCCTTGTGCGACAGGCTTTCTCTGCGGTTCCTTCCACGTTCCAGCCATCGGCGTTGCCAGCCTGCACATAGAGCACCGCTTCCTCGTTGGGCTCAGCTCCCTCGAAAACCCTGGTCAGTCGGGTCTGCTCGAACCACGGATGGGCCGTGTCCGATCGAATGCGGTACTTGGTCGCACCGGGAACCAAATTCCACACCCAAAGATGCGATGACGATGTCGTGGTACAGGTCACAACCAAGGGAGTGTCAGGTGCGGTACGACAGGTCTTGCTCCCCGATGGGCCGCTGTCCCATACCTGGTCGTCTCCGGCCTGCACCATCAGCTTCGCTTCCGAATCGGGCTGCTGGCCTTCCAGAGTGAAGGTGGTGCCCTCCTGCTCTTCCCAAGACCACCCGTCGATGCTCACGTGATACGTGGCGTCATCCCGAACTTCGTTCCACCGCCACGAATAGGTGCTCGAGGTGGTTGAGCACCAAATCCCCATCGTGGTCTCGTTATCGGGTGAAGCGGCAATCGCGGCGTTGGGGCCATGGAACGCAATGCCGTGAAACATCGCCCCCGCGGTGGCTACCGCCAGCATTCCGATCAATGCTCGGGCCAATAACCGACGCCTCAACAGAGGGGCGACGGCTACCGCCGCAAACGGCAATATCGCCAGCCCATAGCGCCCGGGGGCCAGCGAGTCGCGAGAAAGGGTCCAGTAGTTGGTCAACATCGTCAGCAGGCCCATCCCCACCATGGCGGCGAACACACCCCCGACCAAGGCGCGTTGAGCTGACTTGGCCGCGACAAACGCCACCCCAGCACCCAAGAGCACAAGCAACCCGATGTCGGCGATCCCGGCCAGCGGTACCAGCGTGCCGCGGGGAAGGGCCTCGGGAATCCATTGTTCACGGAAGGGGGTGACCACGGCGCGGAGTTGGTTGTCGAGCGACTCCCAGCGGAAGTGGTCGAAGCGCTCCGAGCCGTACAAGGGCAGATCTTGCTCATCGTCCAACTTGCGCGCTTGTTGCCAAATGCGCCACACCAACACAGTTGCCAAGGCCGCCCCCGCCGACGTGGCCGCTACCAGCAGGCGCTCCCTCACCATTTCCCGCTTCTGCCATACCCGCAGAGCCAGGTAAACGACAACCACGCCTACGGCAGCGGAGTTGGTCAGCCTCAATGCGACGGCAAGCAGGGATGCCACGGGCACCGTCCACCAAGGCCAACGACCACCTTCCCACTTCATGAGGGCAACCAAGACAAGGCCGCCCCCCAGCAGCCCGGCGGCGTCGGGGTTCACAAACGCCGAACCATGGACCACCATCGGCGACACCCCCAGCAGCCCCACAACTGCCGCCCGGCCCCAGAGGCCGACTCGGGCCAAACCCAACGCATACCACACCATGGCCAGGCCGGCAGCCAGCCACACCACCCCCGCCAGTCGATAGGCCACCAGCGAGCTGTCCACCCCGGGCAGCCGCAGAATCGCCTCGCCCGCCAAACCGGTTGCCGTGTAGTAGACGGGAGTGTGCAGATAGGCCGAGTTGTACCCAATGGAATGGGTGCGGGTGGGATCGGGCTGGGGATCGCCGCAATCGGGCAACCTGGGAGAGCCCGGGGCCAATCCGGGCAGGTCAATGCCCCGGCAGGCATAGGTCTTGGTGGCTTCCAACCCATACTGCTCGCCAATTCGGACCCCGGCCGATGGCGACTTCAGCGCGTAGTCGAAGTGCTGCGGCTCATCCACCCGGGAGAACTGCGGGTGATCCCTGATCTGCAACACGGAGATGGCCACCGCCACCGCGATCACGCAGGCCAGCACCACCAAATTGGGGGTTGCGATCGACTGCAACCGGGCCAAGCCACTCCGGTGGGGCAGCTCCAGATCAGTCACTGCGAAATCCTAGGCCAGCGGTCGATCTGCGCCCGACACCGATCAGGCCTTTGCCGCGTCAGCTTCATCGGGGCAGCCCCCCGGAACGACACGAGCGTCGATGTCGAAACGGCAGCGGTAGTCGTTCAATAGGGCCTCTTGAACCCTGATCAACTCATCGCGGGCCACCAGATCCTGCCGAGTGGGCACACCGGAGAACGACGCGGGCTTTACGGGACCCGCGCTGGGCTGTCCGTTGACGCAGCCGCCGGGCACCAACTGGGTCTCATATTCGAACTGGCACCGGAGAGAATTGAGCAGCGACTGCTGGGCGGCAATCAGCTCATCTCGAATGGCGACTTCTTCCAGGACCGCGGTCTCGGTTTGAACGGTCAAGACACCGGGCACGCTCGGCCCGCATCCGGCAACCAACCCGATGGCCGCCGCCAACAGGCCAACTAGGAAACAGCTAGCTGACGGGGGCGGGGGCACAGAGTCCGTCCAGCTCCACCACCTGGATCTTGTCGCGGTTCTCCCAGGTGATGGGCTGATCGGGGTCGGGGCGCAGCTTGTACTCCCTAAACGACATCTCGCTGGCGTCGAACGCCAACAGCCGTCCCACCAGAGTGTCGCCGTGGCCCAGGATCAGCTTGATGGCCTCCAGCGCCTGAATCGACCCCACGATGCCGGGCAGCACGCCCAGCACCCCGGCTTCCGCGCAGCTCGGAGCCATCTCGGCGGGAGGCGGCTCGGGGATCATGTCGCGGTACGTGGGACCGTTGCGGGGGTCGAACACCGTGACCTGCCCCTCGAACCGGAAGATCGAACCGTGAACCACGGGAATGCCCAGCTTCACTGAGGCGTCGTTGAGCATGTAGCGCACCGGGAAGTTGTCGGCGCCGTCCACGATCACGTCGTAGTCCTTGATTATGTCGACGATGTTGTCGGCACCCAGCCGCACGTCGTAGGTCACCACGTTCACGTCCGGGTTCAAGGCGTTGAGAGTCTTCTTGGCCGAGTCCACCTTGCGATCCCCCACCCGGTCGAGATTGTGGAGGATCTGGCGCTGGAGGTTGGAGGCGTCCACCACGTCCATGTCCACAATGCCCACGGTGCCCACGCCAGCGGCGGCCAGGTACAGCGCCGCAGGCGAGCCCAGCCCGCCCGCGCCCAAACACAGCACCTTGGCCTCCAGCAGCTTGATCTGCCCCTCGGTGCCCACCTCGGGAAGCAGCACGTGGCGGTGGTAGCGATTGCGCTGGTCAGGGGTCAGCGACACCGGCAGGGCCCAATCCCGTCCCTCGTCCTTCCACCGGTTGAAGCCGCCGTCCATGGACACCACCTCGCCGTAGCCCAATTCCTGAAGGGTCTGGGCGGCGAACGCCGAGCGGACCCCGCCCGCGCACATAACCACCAGCGGGGCGTCCTTGTCGGGCAGGCGGTTCTCCACGTTGGGCTCGAGGTTGCCCCGGGGGATGTGGACCGAGCCGGGCACTGCCCCCTGCTCGAACTCATCAGGCTCTCTCACGTCGAGCAGAATCGCGCCATCCGCCAGCATCGTCGCCGCGCCCGCCGGGTCGGTCTCTCGTATCTCTGCCTTGGCTTCTCGGAGCAGGTCTCTGAACGTGGACATAGCGACAGTCACCTCTGTCTTGGTGTGACATCGGGTCAGATGGGGGGGAAATTCCCCACAAATCCTACCGAGTTAGTCCGATTTTACCAATCCTGAACTGATCACTGGGCAACGATCAATGGCAGCGCCTCGCTGATAGAGGCCGGCACGACCACGGCGGCGAGGCCGTCGAACGGGGTGGGCTCGGCGTTCAAAATCACCAATTGAGCGCCGGCTTGATGGGCGATGGGCACCACGTTGGCAATTGGGTACACGGTGAGGGTGGAGCCCACCGCCAGCATCACGTCGCAAGCCATGGCGGCCTGCTCTGACCGGTGCAGATCGAACATCACCAAGTTCTGGCCAAAGGAGATGGTGGCCGACTTCAGGATGCCGCCGCAGATGCGGCACGGCGGGTCGGCCTCCCCCGCTCTCACCCGCTCCAGGGCATACTCCATCGGAGCGGTGTCCCCGCAGTCCAAGCAGCGGACTTTGGACGTGGTGCCGTGGATCTCCACCAATCGATCTTCCGAGGTTCCCGCCGCCCGATGGAGTCCGTCGACGTTCTGGGTGATCAGCGTGTGCAGCTTGCCCTGCCGCTCTAGCTCCACCAGTGCCCGGTGGCCCGGATTGGGCTCTTTGCCCTCCCACATCGACCCTTCGGCCAGCCGCTTCCAGTTGCGCTTGCGCAACTCGGCGTCGGACACATATGACGTCAGCGTGGCCGTCTTCTCCGCCTCGGGATTCTTGGTCCACAGCCCCTCGGGCCCCCGGAAGTCCGGGATACCGCTGTCAGTGGAGATTCCCGCCCCAGTCAACACCACAACCCTCTTCGCGGCTCTCAACACCTTTCGGGCTGCCGTGATCTCATCGGCTAGTTCATCGATGGGACGCATGAATATCCCAACTATGCCTTGACAGCATTACATGAGAATATGCAAAATACATCTAAATCTTCCTCCTTGTACCTGGCAAAGCACTAGCTGGCAGAAACGATCCTCTCATGACATCCCCCTTCATGCACTCATCTCTTTGGATTGAACCTTGGCGCGACCTGGTCACCGAGGAAAGAGGGCACGATCCCCGATCAAGATATGTGGAGCAGTTCTGGTTGGGGGTCATCGGCCCCACAGCCGCCTGGCTCCTGCGGCATGTGGCCCACGAGTTTGACAACTCGCCTGACGGATTCGAGCTCGCCGTAGCCCCCGTTGCCCTGCAACTGGGGATCAGCCCCAAGGCGGGGCCCCGGGGAGGCCTGCACCGCACCCTGCACCGCCTGGTGATGTTCCGCCTGGCCTCAGAGGGCCACGCCGGCTATGCCGTCAGGCGCCGCCTGCCCCCGCTCAACAACTCCCAACTCAGCCGATTGCCAACTCATCTACAGCGCTCCCACACCTCCTACTACTCGCTTCCGAAATCCGCAGCCTGAGGGCAAAGAAGCTAGACATACGGCGTGGACAATGACCTGAGGGGATCCTGGAACCGGTTGTGCGACACGTTGAAGGAGTCGGCCGACTATGTGTTCGACCCGGCTCAGGGGGCAGATTCCTCCGAGCAGGCCGAGGGATTGCGCCACCATCTGAGGATGCTGCTTTGGGCCTATGACCGGATCGTGGAGAACAACGATCCCAGCCATCCGGAGCTGGGCTGGGTGTACCCCTTCAAGGTGGGCCAAGACAATCCCGATGCCATATACATGACCGCACCGGTTGATCTGAGCCACACCTACCGCCTCACCGGCCGCATAAACACGCTGCGCTATTTGGGCCTGTCTCTAATGGACTACCGCTTCGGCCGGGGGCGCATCACCCAGCTTGTCGACGTGGGAAGCCCCGACCTAACCGACATCGGCGACGGTCGCATCAACGTGGTCTTCAGCCCCGACCCCGACCCCGGCAACCACATCGGCGACTGGTTCCAGGTGGAGCCCATCGAGTGCCGGCTGTTCGTGCGCCAGTTCTTCTCCGACTGGGCCGCCGAGAGCCACGGCGAGCTCTACTTCGAATGTCTCGACCCCTCGGGCCCTCCCGGCCGCCTCGACCCGGCGATTACCTGCGAGCTGCTCGACGAGCTGGCCCGCGAGGTAAACACCGTGCCCAAGTTCTGGACCGACTTCGTCGGGGCCCAGCGCGACCGGGGCCAAATCAATTCCTTCGACCACATTCCCGCCCACAAGGTGAGTCAGAGCGCCCAGGGGGGAAGCGAGAAGCAGTCCTACGGGCAGTGCTGGTACGAGGTGGCCCCCGACGAGGCTCTGTTGTTCGAAGTGACCCCGCCCGAGTGCCTGTACTGGAACATCCAGGTAGGCGACACCTGGTATCAGAGCCTCGACTACATCAACCTCCCCACCACCATGAACGACTCCCAAGCCCGCCTCGACCCCGACGGCGTGCTGCGGGTGGTGATCTCGCATGATGATCCCGGCATCCAGAACTGGATCGCCCTCGGCGGCTGCCCCCAAGGCGCAATCACCTACCGCTGGAACAGCGCCGATACCGCGCCGGTGCCCACACTGAAACTCATGCCGGTGTCAGAAGTAGAAGCCTGCCTCCACCCCGACACCCCCCGGCTCAGCGCTGGCGACCGCGCCACCCTGGATGCTGAGCGCCGCCGCCACGCCTTGCGCCGCTTCACGCGATAGCCCATGGAAATGACTCAGACCGTAGAGATCAAATAGCTCATGGAGTACGTGGCCGCGGTCTATCTGATGGCCGCGGTTCTGCTGGGCGCGGCGGGAGCCTCAAAGGCGATCACCCCCGAGCCGGCGTCGGCCGCGCTAGCCCGGCTCCAGCTCTACCACCGTCAATGGGCCGTGCGACTCTTGGGACTTGTTGAACTCGTGGTGGCAGTGAGCGCGTTCATCATCGGGGGCACCGTCCCCGCCACTGCCCTCGCCGCGCTCTACGCCGGGTTCGCGGTGGTGGCCGCGGCCATGGCCCGCTCAGGATCAGCAGAACCCTGCGGCTGCTTCGGCCGAGTCGAGATGCCCGCCACCCGCCGCCATGTGGTGGTGAACATCCTGGCCGCAGTGGTCGGACTCACCGCCGCCTCCTGGCCGGTCGAGGCAGTCGACAATCTGTTCGACACCCAGCAATGGCTCCTCGCCCCCTTCGCCGTGGTCGTCGTGGGAGGCGCCTATGGGGTGTTCGCGTGGCTCAGCCAGTCGGGGCCTCAGGCGGTTCGAAGTTGACCAGAGCGTCGAGGAGCATTCGCACGCCGAAGCCGGTGCCGCCCTTGGAGGTTTCGGCGTCTTCGGCTTCGGTGAAGGCGGGGCCGGCGATGTCGAGGTGGGCCCAGGGGATGTGGTCTTCCACAAAGTTCGACAAGAACAGCCCGGCGGTCAGCGCGCCACCGTAGGGGCCGCCGATGTTCTTCATGTCGGCCACCGACGAGTCGAGCTGGGCCTTGTAGTCGTCGGGCAGCGGGAGCCGCCAGACCTGCTCGCCGGTGCGCTCGGCGGCGTTGGCCAATTGGTCAATCCACGCTTCGTTGTTGCCCATGAGCCCGGCCATCTTGGGGCCCAGCGCCACCATGCACGCCCCGGTGAGGGTGGCCAGATCCACGATGGCGTCGGGCTCGGCCCGGCAGGCCAGCGACAGGGCGTCGGCCAGCACCAGGCGGCCCTCGGCGTCGGTGTTGAGCACCTCCACCGTCTTGCCGTTGGCCATGGTGAGCACGTCGCCGGGCCGGGTGGCGTCGCCCCCCAGCATGTTGTCGGTCATCGGCACATATCCGGTGACCTTCACCGGGGGCGCCACCGCGGCGATGGCGGCCATCACGCCCAGCACCGCCGCTCCCCCGCTCATGTCGCACTTCATGGTCATCATCCCGGTGCCGGTCTTGATCGAAAGCCCGCCGGAGTCGAAGGTGAGGCCCTTGCCCACCAGCGCCACCGACCCCCGGCACTCGGCCTCCGGGTCGGGGGCATAAGACACCTCCACAAACCGGGGCGGCTGCTCCGACCCCCGGTTCACCCCAAGGAGGCCGCCCAACTCGGCCTCGCGGATGGCATCCAGATCGAGCACGGTTATATCCAAGCCCTCCCGCTCGGCCATCTCCTCGGCCAACTCGGCGAACCGGGTGGGGGTGAGCGAACCGCCGGGCTCGTTCACCAGGTCACGCACAAAGCACACCGCCTCGGCCACCCGTTGGCCCTGCTCCAGCGCTTCGGTTACCGCCCGGCCTCCCGGGCCGATGACGTGCACGTTCTCCAGCTTGTTGGGCTTGTGCTCACTCTTGAAGTCGCCATAGGTGTAGGCCCCCAGCGTCATCCCCTCGGCCAGGGCCCGCAGTGCGTCGGCGCGATCAACGCTGTCGGGCACGGCGTCGAGCACCGACACCGCGATGCGCTGCATTCGCTTGGCCGACCGGGCCAGCGATGCCGCCGCTTTGCGGATCACCGCGGCGGTTAGTTTGTCGGCCGGACCCAGGCCGACCACCGCGATGGGCCGGTCTCCTCCCGACACGATCTCCACCTGTTCGGGTTTGGCCTCGAACCCGCGACTGTCGAGCACTCCCCAATCCAGATCGTCGGGCCGCTCGGCGTCGCCGCCCGAGCACACTCCCACGGCGTGTACTTCGGCGCGGGCCGGGATTTTTCTGCCGGTTCGGAACGCGATCACCAGGTCTCCTCGGGTTGATTCAAGCCCCAGCGATGTTATCTGGCAGCAATTCTGCACCCTATGCCCAGTAGCCTCGGCTGTCATGGGTTCCTATGAGGACGCGGCCCGCGAGCGCGTCCTCATCTATGACGGGGCATTCGGCACCTACGTCCAAGAGCAGCCGCTGAGCGCCGACAACTTCGGCGGTCCCGACCTGGAGGGCTGCAACGAGCTCTTGTGCCTCACCCGGCCCGAGATCATCGCCGAGATGCACGACCTGTACCTGGGCCTCGGGGTGGACGCGGTGGAGACCGCCACGTTCGGGGCATTCGCCGTGCCCTTGGCCGAGTACGGCATCGCCGACCAGGCCTACGAGATCAACCTGGCCGCGGCCCGCATCGCCAAAGAGGCCGCCCACGGCCACGCCACAGGCGATCGGCCCCGATGGGTGGCCGGGTCGGTGGGGCCGGGCACCAAGCTGGCCTCGCTGGGCCAGATCCGCTACGCCGAGCTGCGCGACGCCTTCGAGGTGCAGGCCCGGGGGCTGCTGGATGGCGGTGTGGACCTGTTCATGATCGAGACCCAGTACGACCTGCTGGGCGCCAAGGCGGCCATCAACGGGTGCCGCCGGGCCATGGCCGCCGTGGGCCGCGAGGTTCCGCTGCAAGTGCAAGTCACCATCGAGATGACCGGCCGGATGCTGCCCGGCACCGAGATGGGCGCCGCGCTGGCCGCGCTGGCTCCCCTGGACCCCGCCGTGTTCGGGCTGAACTGCGCCACCGGTCCGGCCGAGATGGGCGAGCACCTGCGGGTGCTGTCGGAGCAGTGCCCGGTGCCGGTGGCCTGCATTCCCAACGCCGGGCTCCCCCAGGTGGTGGACGGCCGGATGCACTACGACGTCGGCCCCGACGAGCTGGCCGACTACCTGGCCCGCTACGTGACCGATCTGGGGGTATCGGTGATCGGCGGGTGCTGCGGTACCACACCCGAGCACCTCCAAGCGGTGATCGACCGCTGCGCGGATCTGATCCCGGGGCCCCGCCCCGGCGAGCTGCCCCCGTCGGCCACTTCCATCTACAGCCCGGTGCCCTTCGCCCAGGACACGTCGTTTCTCATCGTGGGCGAGCGCACCAACGCCAACGGCTCCCGCAAGTTCCGCGACGCCATGTTGGAGGCCGACTGGGACGGCTGTCTCCAGATCGCCCGCGACCAGGTGGGCGAGGGCGCCCACCTGCTGGACCTGTGCGTGGACTATGTGGGCCGCGACGGCACCGCGGATATGGACGAGCTGGCCCGGCGATTCGCCACCGGGGTGGCCGCCCCGCTGGTGCTGGATTCCACCGAGCCCGACGTGATGCAGGCCGGTTTGGAGTGGATCGGGGGCCGGGCGGTGCTCAACTCGGCCAACCTGGAAGACGGCGAGGCCGAGGGCTCCCGCCTCGACCGGGTGCTGAAGCTGGCCCGCGAGTACGGCGCCGCGGTGGTGTGCCTGCTCATCGACGAGGAGGGCCAGGCCCGCGACTTGGAGTGGAAGATGCGGGTGGCCCACCGCCTGTACCGCTTGGCGGTGGAGCGTTACGGGCTGGCCCCCTCCGACCTCATCTTCGACGCCCTGACGTTCCCGCTGTCCACCGGCGACGACGACCTGCGCAAAGACGGCCTGGCCACCATTGAGGCCATCCGGCGCATCAAGGCCGAGCTGCCCGGCGCCTACACCACGCTGGGGGTGTCCAACGTGTCGTTCGGGCTGAAGCCAGCCGCCCGCCACGTGCTCAATTCCATGTTCCTGCACGAGTGCCTGGACGCCGGGCTGGACTCGGCCATCGTCCACGCCGGCCGGATCATCCCGCTGAACCGGATCGAACCCCACCACCGAGATGTGTGCCTGGATTTGATCTACGACCGCCGGGGACCGGACGGCCTCGCCTCCGAGGGCCGCGGCGACTACGACCCGCTGACCGAGCTTTTGGCCGCCTTCGAGAACGTGACCGCGGCCGCCGCAGTCGAGGAGGACCGCTCCGGGTGGCCGGTGGAGCAGCGCTTGGAGCGACGCATTATCGATGGTGAGAGGGATGGCCTGGAGGCCGACCTGGACGAAGCCCTGGCCACCACCCCGGCGCTGGACATCGTGAACAACACGCTCTTGGCCGGGATGAAGGTGGTGGGCGAGCTGTTCGCCTCCGGCGAGATGCAGCTTCCGTTCGTGCTCCAGTCGGCCGAGACCATGAAGACCGCGGTGTCGTATCTGGAGCCCCACATGGAGAAGGCCGACGACACCGGGGGCAAGGGCCGGATCGTGCTGGCCACCGTGAAGGGCGACGTCCACGACATCGGCAAGAACCTGGTGGACATCATCTTGACCAACAACGGCTACGAGGTTCACAACCTGGGCATCAAAGTGTCGATCGCCGAGATGATCGAGCGGGTCCAGGAGGTGGACGCCCACGCCATCGGCATGAGCGGGCTGCTGGTGAAGAGCACCCTGATCATGCGCGACAACCTGGAGGAGCTGAACACCCGGAACCTCCACCACCTGCCGGTGCTTCTGGGGGGCGCCGCGCTCACCCGCACCTACGTAGAGCGCGATATGCGGGAGACCTACCAGGGCCGGGTGTTCTACGGCAAGGACGCCTTCGAGGGCCTCGCGGTGATGGACCGCTTGGGCGAGCTGCGCCGAACCGGGGTTGACGACCCCGAGTTCGGTCGCCGTCCCGGAGGCCGCGACCTGCCCCGCAGGGCTCGGCGCGATGCCCTAGGGGCTACCGAAGACCTGCCAGAGCGAGCGCCATCGGTGGACACCGACAACCCCGTATTCGAGCCCCCTTTCTTGGGCTCGCGGGTGGTCAAGGGCATCTCGGTGGCCGACATCGCCGAATACGTGAACGAGACGGCGTTGTTCCGCAACCAATGGCAGTTCCGCCCCATAGACGGCGAGGACGACGCCGCCTTCAAAGAACGAATCCGCCCTACCATGCGAGAACAGCTCACCTCCGCCACCGCCCAGGGCCTGCTGGTGCCCCAGGTGGTGTACGGCTACTTCCCCGTGAATGGAAGCGGTGACGACCTGGTGGTGTGGGACAGCCCGGAGCGCACCGCCGAAGTCTGCCGCTACCGATACCCCCGCCAACCCAAAGATCCGTACCTGTGCATCGCCGACTTCTTCCGGCCCGCCGACGGCGACGAGGTGGACTACGCCGCCTTCCACATCGTGACCATGGGGGCCGAGGTGTCCAAGGCCGCCGCCAAGCTGTTCAATGACAACCGCTACCAGGACTACCTGCTTCTGCACGGCCTCGGCGTGGAGATGGCCGAGGCGTTGGCCGAGCACTGGCACCACCGCATCCGCACCGAATGGGGCTTCGTGGAAGAGGACGGCCCCACCCTCATCGGGCTCTTCCGCCAGCAGTACCGGGGCGGCCGCTACTCCTGGGGCTACCCCGCCTGCCCAGACCTAGAGGACAACCTCACCGTGGCTGAGCTTCTCGAGGCCGAGCGCATTGGCATCCAAGTGGGTGAGGAGACCAGCTACCAATACCAGCCTGAGCAAACCACCTCCGCCCTAATCTGCCACCACCCCCAAGCCAAGTACTTCGTCGCCCGCTAACCCGTATCCAGCAGCACCCGAGCCACCAGATCCATCCCGAACCCCGTCAGTATCCCCAGGTACAGCAGTCCCGTCGCCGCCATCACCGCCGAGTAGAACCGCTCGCGCAACGCCGCACGCGCCAAGACCACCAAACCCGCTGTCGTCACCACGCAGGCCACCCAGAACCAGCCCAGCAGCCCGTTGTAGCCGTCGTCGATAGTCCCGCTGAGCACCGACCCCATTCCGGTGGGCCACAGCATGACCACCAGCTCGGGCAACCAGAGCATCCCAGTCCAGCGAACCAGCTCCAACAGCGGCGCCCGCGCCAAGCCGGGCTGCACCAGATACCAGTGGCCCAAGAGCATGGCATCGGTGACCGCTCCCAAGAAAAAAGCCCCGACCACGGTGCGGGCCACGGCCAGCGCGGCCGGATCGCCCGCGTCGAGCCCCCCGGCCACCACCCCGATCAGTCCCACCGCGGGAGCGATGAGATCCAGAATTGGGGGAAATTCGGGCACGCTGCGGTCGAATCGCTGCTCCTCCCGGTCGATTCCGGTCATATCGGCGATCTCCGCGCTGCGCCGTTCCACCCGCTCGCGCTGTCCGCTCACACCAGCCCGTCGCCGGATGACCGACACCGCCAAGGCAAATGCCGCGGCCGCGGCGGCCCCTGCCGCGGTCCAGTCCCGTACCGGCACCGGGTCGGTGGCAAAGCCCAACCAAGCTCCACCAGCGGCCAAGAGGCCAAAGGTGCTTCGCATCAACCAGCCGTAGCCCAGGCCGGCCTCCCGCCGCCGAGTGGTGACCCAGGTGAACGCCAGACCGCCAACGGCGATCTGGAGCAGAACCGTGGCCGGTTGAAGCTCGATCACCGGATGGAAGCTCCGTCAGACGTCGAGAACGGCCAGGTGGTGATCGGTGGTGGTGAGGTTGTCGGGGCCGTCGGTGGCGGCCACCACGATGTCCTCCAGGCGCAAACCCCATTTGCCGGGCAGGTAGATGCCGGGCTCAATGGAGAAGGCGTGACCGGGGCGCAATTCCTGAGTATTGCCCTCCACGATGTAGGGGTCTTCGTGGGCCTCGGTACCGATCCCGTGGCCGGTGCGGTGGATGAAGTATTCGCCGAATCCGGCCTCGACGATCATGCCCCTCCCCACCCGGTCGACGGACTCACAGCTGTTTCCCACCACTGCGGCCTCCACTTGGGCCGCTTGAGCCTCGAACAGCACGTCGTAGGCCTCGACCAGATCAGCGGGCGGCTCGCCCAAATGCACGCACCGGGTGATGTCGGAGCAGTAGCCCACTCCGTCGGCATCCATCATCGTCCCCCCGATGTCGCACAGAACTATCTCGCCCGGCTTGATCACCCGCTCACCCGCCTCATGGTGGGGGCTGGCCGCGTTCTCCCCCGCCGCCACGATGGCGAAGTTCACCCGCTGATGGCCCTCGGCCAGCAGCCGGCGGCCTAGTTCGGCCGACACCGCGGCCTCGGTCCGCCCCACCAACTCGATGTTGCCCGATCGAAGATCCACGGCCACCCGGTCGGCAGCGGCCGCCGCGGCCCGCAGCGACTCCACCTCGGCGGCGTCTTTCACCGAGCGCAGCGGACTGGTCACCTCCGATGCCCGGCGGAACTCGACACCGGGCAGGAGTTTGACCAAGTCCACCAAGAATCCGGCCCACGTGCGGTCTCCCACGGCAACCACCGAGGCCGAGCCGATGAACGACCGGGCCAGCGCGATGGGATCCTCGGTCTCGCCCCACGCGGCCACCGTGAACACGCCGGGCCGCTCTTCCACCCTTGGGGCCTCCAGCCGGGGCACAATGAGCCGGGCGTCGCCGTCCCGGGGCACCACCAGCATGGTGAGCCTCGGCAGGGCCATGGCCTGGTAGCCACAGAAGTAGGGCATGTCTGCCCCAACCGACAGCAGCAGCACGTCCACTTGCTGCTCAGCCATCACAGCCCGCATTCGACTCAAGCGTTCAGCAAACACCTCGTCAGCCTACCCCTGCCCGTCGTTGCCTGATCACCCGCACCGCGCCATGGGTTGCTCGGCGCGTCCGGCTATTCGGCGTTGCCCAGGCGGACCCGCAGGCGGTCGAACGAAACGGCGATGATTAGAAGGGCGCCTTCGCTGAACTCGATCCAGAACGTGGGCACGCCGGTTTGGATGAGCCCGTTCTCCAGCACATTGAGCACGAGCAGAGCGAGAAAAGTGCCGGCGATCGAACCACGGCCACCCGAAAGGCTGGCGCCGCCGAGGATGATGGCGGTGACCACCGTGAGCTCGAAACCGGCGCCTCCGTTGGTGGCCGCGCTGCCCACCTGCGACACCCGGATCAGTCCGGCCAAGGCTGTGGCCACAGTGGTCAGCACAAACGCGATGAACAGCACTCGTCCGGTGCGGATGCCGGCGAGTCGGGCGGCATGGGGATTGGCGCCGACGGCGTACACCGAGCGCCCGTACACCGTGTACTTGAGCAGGAGGTGGCAGGCGATGGACACTCCGATGAAGATCCACACCGGCGTGGGGATGTCCAAGAACGGGCGGCTCACCCCCAGATCGCCGAAGCCGTTTATCCGGATGGTCTGCCCGTCGCCGAGAACCTTGGTCAGCCCGCGGAACATGGCCAGGCCGCCCAGCGTCACGATGATCGAGTTCAATCCGATCTTGGTCACCGCGAATCCGTTGAATGCGCCGATCAAGAATCCCAGGGCGATGGTGATCAGGAGGGCGACCCCAATGCTCACCCCCAGCCCGTACGGCGTGGTTTCGGCGTCGGTGGCCGTGGTGGCCACGGCCATGGTCATGCCCATGAGCCCGGCCACCGATCCGACCGAGAGATCCACCTGACCGCCGATCAGCAGCACCGTGGCCGGCATGGCGATGATGCCGATCACCGCAGAGTTCTGGGCGATGTTGACGAAGTTGTCGAAATCGAAGAAGTACTCGGAAGCCAGTGAGAAGTAGAGGATCAACCCAACCAGCACGAACAGCAGCGCCGCCGTCTCCGGAAGAGAGGCAATGGTCCGGCCTAGCCAGCCCAACCCGCCGGGCTCGGGGCCAGTCGAGCCATCCCCGGTCGGCGCAGAGGCTTCGGTCGTCTCAGCAGTCTCGTTCATCTCATCCTCCCGCCTGGGTGAGCAACAAGCTCATTGTGATCTCGTCTCCCGGCACTTCTGTGGTGATTCTGCCCTTGGCTGCGACATAGGCCCGATCGGCTACCGCCACAACTTCCTCATGATCCGACGTGACGATCAATATGGCGGCACCCTCGGCGGCCAACTCGCGCAGAACCTTGTAGAGGTCGGCACGGGCACCCACGTCGACACCCCGGGTGGGCTCGAGCAGCACCAGCGCCTCTGCTCCTCGCTCGAGCCAGCGGGCCACCAGCACCTTTTGCTGATTCCCTCCCGAGAGCTCTTCCATCGGCTGGGTGGCTCGACCCTTGCTGCGAATGGACAGGCGGTCGTACCAGCGGTCGAATGCCTTCTGCTCAGTGTCGGAGGTCAGAAGACCGCGGGTGGCGAGTTGGGGCCAAGAGGCCACCGCGACATTCTCTCCAACCGGACGAGACGCGAATGCCCCTCCAACCTTGCGGTCTTCGCTCAAAAATCCGATGCCTCGATTTACGGCATCGACCGGATTCGACAGTTCAACCTGCTCACCGGCAACCTCGATTTCGCCCGAGTGGATCGGCTCAAGTCCGAAGGCGCTGCGTCCAACCTCCAACGCCCCTGATCCGAGCTTGCCGTACAGAGCCACAACCTCGCCCCGGCACACCTCGATGTTGATGTCGCTGAATCCACCGTGTGACGACGCCCCCCGCCAGCGCAGGGCCACGTCTCCAATCTCCCCGGCGGCATCTTCGGGTCGGCCGGTAACGATGTCGTACCGCCCCACCATGGCCGCCACCAGCTGGCCGCGGTCCACGGCGTCGGTGTCGGCGATGAGGGCGACATCCCCATCCCTCAACACCTGGACCCGATCAGACAACTCGAACACCTCGTCGAGCCGGTGGGTTATGTAGATGATCGCCTTGCCCTGATCGCGCAGGCGTCGGACCCGCTCGAACAGGACATCGGCCTCGTGCTGGGACAGCGCCGCGGTGGGCTCGTCGAGAATGAGCACTCGGGCCTCGCTGGAGAGCGCCCGGGCGATCTCGACGATCTGCCGCTCTCCCACCGCCAGCGAGGACACGTTCGCCTTGGGGTCGATGTCAGCTTCGAGGGATTCGAGAACCTCCTGGGCCAGCTGATTCATCTCCCGCCAGAGCACCATCCCCCGCTTCTGGGGCAGCCGGCCCAAAGCGATGTTCTCGGCCACCGTCAGGGTGGGGGCATCGTTGAACTCCTGGGCGATCATGGCGATGCCCGCGGCCCTCGACTCGATAGGGGTGAGGACGTGATGAGCCTCGCCGTCGATCACCACCGATCCCGCCGAGGGCCGGTAGTCGCCGGCGATGATCTTGACCAAGGTGGACTTTCCGGCTCCGTTCTCACCGAGCAAGGCGAGAACGGAGCCGGCACGAGCCTCAAGGTCTACCCCCTTGAGCACCTCGACTCCGCCAAACGACTTCCTGATCCCCGCGGTGGCGATGACAGGAGCCGTTGACACCGCGGTGTCGGCGGCGCTCATCAGCAGGCCCTCATCTCAATGCAGCTTGCTACTGGCAATGAGATTCGTAACGGGATCAGCCGCAGTCGGTGACCTCGTAGATGTCCTCGATGTTCTCCGAGTTGATGATCTGATGTTCGGTGAACAGGAGTTCGTCAACAGACTCACCGGCCAGGAGCTTCTGAGCAGCGGGAATCAGAATCTCTCCATACCGCTCGGGGAAGTACGCCGTGGAAGCGACGTAATTGGGATTGTCGCGGACCTCGCACCAGATGCTCGGATCAGTGCCCTGTCCGGAGTAGTAGAGGTCGCCGTCGCGCCCGAGGGTGCGAGCCGCGGCCAATGCGCCGATGATCCCGTCCTCGTTGATGGCCACAACGGCAATCCGATTGCCGGGCATCGCCGGCAGCAGGTCGGTCACCTGCTCCAGGGCGGTATCGGTGCGGTCGGCGCCGTCGAGAACTCGTTCGTTCACGATGTCGCAGTGCTGGGTGAATCCGGTGCGGTAGCCGCCCATACGGTCGGTGTTGGCCGCGCCGGCTGCGGTCGACTCGAGCGAGATGTAGCCGTCGTACTCGCAATCGAAGTTGTCCTTGAAGTACTTCCCTATCGCGGCACCGGCCATCTCCCCGGCACCGGCGTTGTTGGCCCCCATGAAGGCCACTTCACAGGGCGGCTGCACAATGTCGATGGCGATGGTGGGCACATCCCCATAGGCCGCGCAGATCTCCGGGCTGGACTCCTGGAATACCTGGAAGTTCAACACCACATCCACATCACGCTGACCGAGAAGCTGAGCGCACGACAGGGCCTTGGCCGCATCGATCTCAGAGTCGCAGAACACCAGTTCGAGACCGGCGGCGTCAGCTTCCCTTTGAATCGAGTCCGAGACCAGCTTGACGAACGGAACTGAATCTCCCAGGGAGATGTAGCCGACCGTGCCGTCGCCGCCGTCGTCATCGTTGCCACATGCGGTGGCAACCAGCGTGAATACCGCCAAAACGGCGATCACCATCTTGAGGCTCTTCCTCATCGTATCTCCCCTCATCGCCGGGCATTTGCCGTGGCTGGAAACGTTTCTAGTCGAAAAAACTAGCGGGGGCCGATTGACAGCGCAACTCGCGTGTTGCCCCGCCCCTAGTGCTGCTCGGACCGCTAGGGAATCAGCACCGAACGCAGCACTCTTCCGGCTTCGAGGTCGTCGAGTGCTTGATTGGCCTCCGAGAGCGGGCGTTGGCGACCCAACAGATGGTCGACTTTCAGCACGCCCGAGCGGTTCAGGGCCAACACCTCGCGGATGTCGTCGGGAACGAATCCTCGAGAACCGTGCACCGATGCCTCTTTCCAGATCAGGTCCACCGCCCGAATCGAGAACGGTTCCACACTGGAGCCGATCAGCAGCACCTGGCCCCCGATTCCCACCGCGGCAACGGCCTGGGCGTCCACTTCTGCCGACCCCACGGTCTGGACCACTATGGGCGGGCCTCCCGGACCGGCGGCCGCGCGGACGGCTTCCACCACGTCGCCGGCGCCGTCGGCCGCAGAAATGAGTACCCGAGCGCCCAACTGCTCGGCCAATTCCAGTTTGGCCGGCGAGCGGCTCACTGCGATCACGTCGCAGCCGAGATAAGCAGCCACCTGGACGGCGTTGGACCCGATCCCGCCGACACCGAAGACCACCACGGTCATACCGGGCTGGACATCTCCAACCCGGACGAGGGCGTGGTACGGCGTCGCCACCGCGTCGGTGAGCACCGCCACTGCGGCCAGATCATCTTCGGGTTCCACCGGGATGAGGTTGCGGGCTGGGACCAGCACCTCGCTGGCGAAGGCACCGTCGTACTCCACTCCCATGCGCCGTACCGACAGGCACATGTTCACCCGCCCGACGGAGCACATCGAACACTCCCCGCAATGCTCGATGTAGTAGACGGCCACCGGGTCGCCCTCCCGCACGCCGTCCACCCCGGGTCCGATGCGGGACACCACCCCGGCAGCCTCGTGTCCAGGCACAATGGGCAGCACCGAGTCGAAGCCGCCTTTGCGGAGAAAGACATCGCTGCCGCACACACCGCAGGCCTCTACCTGCACCACCACCTGATCGGGGCCGGGAGTGAGCGACGGTCGCTCGACAAACTCCAGTGCTTGGCCGTAGCCCCGCAGTTCAGCAGCTTGCACGTTCAGTTCCGGTCAGCCGGTGCCGGGCATCCCGAGCGCTCCGGCGTCGGGCAGCTCGGGAGCGTCGAAGTTGCTGGAGCCGAACCGGTCGGGCTTGGTACGACCGACCCTGATGTAATACTCCTCGGGCACCTGGGTGGGATCCTTGAACATCTGCCACTGGCACTTCTGGCGGGCGTCGGGGTCGCGGTCTGTGTCGGGGTACACCGGCGGGTCGATCACCCGGACCGGATAGCCGAAGCGGTCGATGGGAAGCTCCTCCATCAACACGATGCAGTGGGCGCAGTAGAGGCACACCCCCTTGGTGAAGTGGTTCCACGAGGCCTCTTCTTTGGCCACGTCCCAGTTGTAAGGGGGATCCATCCGGGCCGGTGTGTCCTCGATCCAGTCGCCCCGCACGGTGCGCTGCCCCGACCCGCAGGGGTCGAACCGCAGGATGAAGCGGTCGTCGGTCTCGATCAGATCGAAATCGCCGGTTCGCTCGGGGCCGACGAGGTGGCCCCGCATGGCCTCGCAAGCCACCAGCATCAGCGTTTCCAGCCCCTCGTCCCACGGGTGCTGGTCGATGTCGAACTTGTTGTAGCGCCACGAGAACAGCGGAACCAGCACTCGCTGGTACATGTCGGCGATGCCCTGGGCCCCATGGCGCTCCTGAATGGCGTGCATGAGGCCGTAGGTGTGGTCGACATCGCGGTCGTGGGTCTGCCGCCACGTCTCCTTCATGGCGGCCAGGTTCTCCAGCGCCTCTTTGGGCTGTTCCCGATAGATGCTGGCCAAGAGCTGGCGCTGCTCGGAGCGATACTGGTCCCAATGGCGGTGGGGGTTCCACTGGCGTCCGTCGGGACAGGTGAGCTTGGACTGCACGTCGGCGTCGATGGCCTCGACTTCCTCGGCCGACGCCCCGCCGTCCCGCAGAAAGCCCCGCAGATCGTTGATCCACTGGCGATAGAGGCTGAAGCACACATTGGCCTCGTCGGTGAAATAGTCGGCCAGATCGGCGGCGCTATCCCAGTCCCCGGCCTCGACGCTCTCGGCGATCTTCCGATAGGTCGAGATCTTCTGGTCTTCCCACGATCCGAGGCGAACCCGTCGTCCCACCACCTCGGAGAATTCGATCCTGGTCTCAGCCATCCGGCTGCCCCTCCCGCTTGGTAACGTTTCCAGCGATGAGTATACCCAGCCCCTACGAACCGGGCCATCGCCGGCCGGTTGTGCCCCGGGTTGCCGTGGTCGCCCCCTACTGGGACTTCTGGGAACCCACGGTGGGGCCTGAGCTTCGCACCGGGCGCGAGCGCCTGCTGGGCACCGTGGCCGACCGCATGGGCGAGTTGGGCGTCGAGGTGGTGTGGCAGGGACTCGTAGACCACGCCGAACGGGGAGCGAGCATGGGGGCTGAAGCCGCCCGTGTCAGCCCCGACGCCGTGCTGGTGGTGCAGACGATGGCGGTGCCCCCGTCCTATGTCCAGGCGATGCTGGAGCACCTCCCCCAGCCGGTGGTGATCTGGGCCATACAAGACTCCACCACCATCTCACCGGACTTCGACGCCTCCCACATCACCTCGCTGGGCGCCACCGTGGGCACACCCATGCTCACCAACCTGCTTCACCGAACGAGCCGGCCCTTCGAGCTGGTGGTGTCGTCGACGAGCGACCCAGTGGCCGGCGAGACGGTGGCCGACCGGCTCCGGGCCGGTGCCGTGGCCCATCGGCTCCGCGGTGCCCGGTTGGCCCGAGTGGGCCGACCCATGGACGGATACGCGTGCGTGGACGCCGACGACGACGATCTCCACCGAGCCCTCGGAATGCAGGTTGTTCACATCAGCCCCCAGGAGGTGAAGGATCGCTACCAGGCCGTGGGCGACGACGAAATCGCCGCGGCGCGACAAGAAGTGGACCGGCATTTTGCGTTGGGGGCCAGCCCGCCCCAAGAAGACCTGACCCGAACGCTGCGGCTGGCCGTGGCCATGGAGACGCTCGATCGGGACAACTCCATCGCCGCGGGGGCCATCAACTGCCACGTTCCCGAGATCCGCTTCGGCGACGATCCGGGCCTGACCCCGTGCTTCGGACTGGGCTGCGAGACCACCCGGGGCATCCCATGGAGCTGCACGGGAGACGTGCTCACCGCGGTGGCCATGCTGGTGGCCAAGGGGCTGTCTGGCGCCGCCCTCTACCACGAAGTTGAGGCCATCGACTTCGAGACCGGAGAGGTGGCCATTGCCAACTCCGGCGAGCACGACTTGGGTTGGACCGCAGAAGGACAGGCTCCCGGCTTCGAGCCCAATCCGTGGTTCGCCCACGACCCCCGCACGAGCTTTCGGGCGCATTTAAAGCTGCCCGGCGGCCCGGCTTCGCTGGTGGGGTTCGCCCATCAGCCCGATCACCCATCCGGATTCGGCTTCGTGGTGGCCGAAGGGGAGATCACCGGCCGTGAGCTGCCCAGAAATCCCACCGCAGGAGGAGTTTTCCGCTTCTCCACCAGCCCGGTGACCGAGGCCTGGACCCGCTGGGCCAGTGCCGGAGTCAACCATCACAGCGCCATAGCCCCCGGGCACTTGGCGCAGTCGGTGGCCTCGGTGGCCAGATTCGCCGGGGTGGAGTGCGTGGTGATTTGAGGCTGCGCCTCTCACGCCTAGGCCGTCGAACCCCTCACACCGCGGCCAGTTGAATCCCCAGTAGATCGGCCACCGCGGAGAGGTCGCCGCGGCGAGCGCCGGGAAGAAGCGCGGCATGGTGGGTGGCACCGGCCTGACACCAGCGTTGGTACGCCTCAGCCACCGGCGCCGACGAGAATCGGAACATGGCGTTGGGACCCTCCATGCGATGGTGCCGCGAACCGATGACCTCTCCCTCGGCCACCACCAGGATCCAGCCGCCCGCCGCCCCCGATGCCGGCGTCAGGCTCACCAGCGTGGCCGGACCAACGGGCAGCTCGAAGGCCACCGCCACGCCGGGGCCGTTGTCGCCGCGGTAGTGGTCTTCGGGCAATAGCCGGATGGTCGATCCCGGCGCCCGACCGGAGTAGTCGCCCTCTCCCCCGTTGGCCACCAAGATCCAGTTGCCGGGCAGGTCGAGCTGATATAGCTCGCAGTACAGCGCCGAGTTTGCCACCGCCTTGCCCAGCATGAGCGCAATGGCGGTGGGAATATCCCCAGTACAGGCAAACGGGCTGCCCCTCTCGCTCATCCGGCTCACCCCCAAACAAGCGGTTATCCCCACTCCCGGATTCCATCGCAGGGTGGGGCCGTGGCAGTTCACCGCCCCTCCCCCCAGCCCGCGGTCGTCGCACAGGCCTTTGAGGGCAAGGCTCAACCGGCACGACCGCTCCAACACCTCATCGGAAACTGCCTCGGCGTCAGCTACCTCTTGCACTTCCTCGATCTCCCGCCGCACATGGGCCTCGGTGGCCGCGGCGTAGGCCTCCGATAGCTCCGGGGCGGTGATGGCTTCCACCTGCACGCCCAGCTGGGCCAGATCGTCGTCGGTGGCCAGCACATCGCTGTAGCCGTCCATGGGCTGGCCCACCAGCGCGATCGGCCGCCGTCGTATGGCGGTCACCGCGGCTGCGGCCCGCATGGCCTGATCCAGCCTGGCCGACAGCTCAGGGGTGCCCAACTCCCCCACCACGGAGGCAAAGGGCCGCCCATGGCGCACCAGCACGTTGGTGAACATCACCAGGCCCACCGGCAGGCTGCGAGCGGTGGCCGTCTCGGTGTCGTAGTCGTCGGGCACCACCCCGCTCTCTTGGGCGCCCAGCACCACCACCGGCACGTCCTGGTCGCTCAACGCCTGCTCAGCCCAGGCCGGGGGCGCGGCCATTGTGGGGGCGAACACCACCACGTCCACTTCCTCGCGGGCGAACACCTCAGCCGCGTGCCCCGCTTGGTCCATGCTGTCCACCAGTCCGGGATCCACCACCTCGCCGTAGGCGGCCAGCAACTCCCCCACCGCCGCGGCGTAGCGGCGGCGGGTCTCTCGGAACCCGGCCGGCATGGCCTCGTCGAAGAGCCCGAAGTACACCGAGAGCTGACCAATCCTCACTGCAATCCCTTCCCTGCCTCTCCTGGAGGCCCAGCATGCTGGAAACGATTCTGGCACAATGCCCTCATGCTCACCGCCGGCATCGCCCGTGTGGACATCACCCCGTCGGTCCCCATCGACGTGGTCGGCTATTCCCGACGAGCGGAGCCGGCCCGACACATAAGGGCACCGCTGACCGCCACCGCGCTGGCCCTTAGCTCAGGCACCACCACCGCGGCTGTCATTGCCGCCGACGTGCCCTTCCTGCTGCCCGCCCACGCCGACCGGCTGCGAATCGAGATCGCCGACGCGCTCGGCACCTCGGCCGACCATGTGATGATCAGCGTCAGCCACACCCACGGCGGGCCCACCACCCACGCCCACGGCGTGAAGATCGGCGGACGCCAGCGAGAGCGCTCGGCCAACGAACGCGAGTTCATCGACTCCTTCCCCCAACAGCTCGCCGCCGCGGCAACTCAGGCTGCCGGCTGCATGGAACCGGTGCGGGCCGCCGGCGGGGTCGGCACGGTGGACCTGGCCGTGAACCGGCGGGAGAAGAATGCCGAGGGCCGGGTGATCCTCGGGTGGAATCCCGACAAGCCCGTGGACCGCGACGTGGGAGTGCTGCGAATCGACCGACTGGACGGCACGACATTGGCCGTGGTGGTGAACTATGCCTGCCATCCGGTGGTGGTCGGCCCCGAGGATCCGGGGGTGAACCCCGACTTTCCCGGCCCCATGCGCGATCTGGTGGAGCAGGTGACCGGCGCCACCTGCCTGTTCTTGCAGGGGGGATGCGGCAATCTGCTCCCGTTGGAGGGATTCTTCGACCATCCCGGGCCCGAACAGGCCTTCGGGCGCAAGCTGGGGGTGGAGGTGCTGCACGTGCTCGAGCAGATCGACCCGATCGAACGGCGGGTGGAGCGGATCGACTACGGCTCGGTCACCCCGATCACCCTGCATCGGCGGGTGGCCGTCGAGCCCCAGCCCGACCAGGAGTTGGCCGCGGTGGGACGAGCAGTAGAGCTCCCGCTCAAGCCGCTGCCGTCGCTGGCCGACCTGGAAGCCGAGCGCGACGGCTATCAGCGCGAACTCGACGAGGCTCGCCATACAGGCGCCGACCAGGCAGCCCTCAACCCCATCGAGTACCACCTCAACTGGGCCGAGGACGCCATCGACCAGGTGCGCCAAGGCGAGGTGGCCCCCAGCGTCCCGGCCTTCCTCCAGGCTTTGAGGATCGGCGACACGGTGATCGCCACCATGCCCGGAGAGGCGTTCTCAGAGCTGTCCATCGAGGTGAAGCAGCGCTCAGCGGCCCCCACCACGCTGTTCTCGGCCTACACCAACGGCGTGCTCACCTACATGCCCCCGGCCGCGGAATATCCCGACGGCGGGTATGAATGCGACTACGCCCATCACTCCTACGGGCTGGTCGAGCAGATCGCGCCCCAAAGCGAGCGGATCTTGGTGGAGACCAGCGTGGAGTTGATCTCAGCCACCTGGTGAAGAGCTCACCAGGTGGTCGACTTTCAGGAGGTCAATCCTGGTGCCACACCTCGTCGGCCCAGTACAGGTTGCCGTCGTCGTCGGCCAGGCTCACGATCACTTCCTCGAACCACTTCGACCAGCGGGCGTTGACCTCCGACTCGCCCACCTTGGCGAACGCGGTCTCGACATCGGGATGGCACTCCACGTAGGCGATCACCTGCGTGCCCCGTCGAAACAGGGTGTAGTT
>JAJDYU010000009.1 GCA_022825005.1 Acidimicrobiia bacterium | reverse complement strand
GTTCTCGATGCAGGCGATCCGCAGGTTGGGATGGCGGTCGTACAGGCCGTGGCACACCAGGGCGGCCATGGTGTCGAAGATCTGGCGGTCGTGGCCGGTGATCTGCTTGAACGTGGAGGTGCGGAACGACTGGAAATCCTCGGTCGGTTCCCACATCTCGTTGTATTCGTGCAGACCGCCGTCGCCGCCGTGCATTCCCACGGTGATGCCGGCCTCGGCGACGCGGGCCCACACCGGGTCGTACTCGGGCATAGCGGGTGAGCGGCTTCCACCGTCCAGGGTGGGCACGGGTCCGGGCACCATCACCACCATGCGGGCATCGTTTTCCAAGGCCCACTCCACCTCGGAGACAGCCCAGTCGATGTCGATCATCGAGATCATGGGAGCGGCGAAGATGCGCTCCTGGTAGGCGAAGCCCCAGTCTTCGGCCAGCCACCGGTTGAAGGCGGTGAAGGCGGCCACCACGGCGGGAGGATCATGGCGCAATGACTGCTCCATGCCCACGCCCAGGGTGGGGAAGAACAGAGCGGCCTCGATGTTCTGGGTGTCCATCAACTCCAGGCGCTTGTACCGGTCGCGGTACTCGGGGCGCTCGGAGATGGGGTCGAGCTCGCCGAACATGGTCTTCACGTCCATCCCCTCTTTGTTGCGACCCCGGAAAAAGTCTTGGAGCGCACCCGGCTTGGACACTGGGTCGAATGTGGGATTGGGGATGAACCGGTTGATCTTGCCCGCCACCAGCAAGCGCTGCTTGCCGTCGATGTCGGCCCATTGCATGCAGCGCTTCTTCATCGCCGGGTCGATGTGGCGGATGAAGGCGTCGGTGGCCTCGTAGTAATGGTTGTCGGCGTCGAACACCTTGAACGGCAGGCTTGCCATGATGCACCTCTTGGTGGGGGAGGGGTGGCCTTGATTTTCCTCCTAGTCGGGAATCGGTCACAAGTTGCGCTGGCAAAAGGCGCGCCCCGTCTTGGTTTTCCAAGGCGGGAAACGTGGGGGCCAGGACGTACCATTCAGAGTTGTGAGCGAGGCCGTGATGAGCCTGGCTGGGGATTTCGACCTGGCCGGGCGGGACCAGTGGATGGAGCTGGTGGAGCAAGTGCTTCGGGGTGCGCCGTTCGACAAGAAGCTGGTGGGCACCACCTACGACGGCATCCAGATCCAGCCCCTCTACACCGCGGCCGATCATGATGGGGATTCCGGGGTGCCCGGTTTGGCGCCCTTTACCCGCGGCAGCAGGGTTGTCGGCGGCGCCTGGCAAGTCCGCCAAGCCCACAGCCGCGCTACCGGCAACCGTGCGGTGTTGGACGACTTGAGCGGGGGAGCTGATGCCATAGAGCTCCACATCCATGGCGAAACCAGCCGGGAAGAACTCGACGGCCTTCTCGAAGGGGTTCCCCCAACGGTGCCGGTCATGCTGGCGCCGGGGAGCGAGGCCGCCATCTGGCATCTAGTCGACCTGTGGGACAGCAGGGGAGTGGCCAGAGACGAGGCTCTCGGCGGCTTCGGGATGGACCCCCGAGATCCTGCGGTTGCTGAGGCAGTGGCCAACACCTTGAATCTGAACTACTCCAACGTGCTGGTCGCGGCTGTGAACGGAGCAGGATTGGCCGACCAAGGCGCGAGCGAGGCCCAGGAGCTGGCCGGATCGCTGGCCGACGGAGTTGCCTACCTGCGGGCCTGTGACCAGGCGGGCCTCGACCTGGCAAGGGCGGCCGACAGGCTGGAATTCCGCTACGCCGCCGGGGTGGACCAGTTCTTGACCATCGCTAAGTTCCGGGCCGCCCGACGACTGTGGGCCCGGGTTACCCAGGCTTGTGGCATCGAGCCCGCCGCCCAGCGCCAGCACGCGGTCACCTCTGGCGCCATGATGAGCCGCCGCGATCCGTGGGTGAACATGATCCGCACCACGGTGGCTTGCTTCGCCGCCGCGGCGGGCGGGGCTGATGCCATCACCGTCAGCCCGTATGACTCGGCTATTGGAGTGCCCGATCCGCTGGGGCTGCGGATCGCCCGCAACACGCAGCTGCTGCTTCGCGAGGAGTCCCACCTCTATCAGGTGATCGACCCCTCGGGCGGCTCCTACTACATCGAATCGCTCACCGATGCCCTGACCACCACTGCCTGGGGACTGTTCCAGGAGCTGGAGGCGGGGGCCAGCCTGGCCGAGCTCATTGAAGCCGCCCATGAGGCCCGCAGCCGGGATGTGGCCACCCGCCGCTTGCCGCTCACCGGCGTGAGCGAGTTTCCCGACCTCGATGAGTCGGCCGTCGATCGGCCGCCGGTGGAATCGGATCCCGGAATGCGCCGGTTGGCCGAGCCGTTCGAGGCATTGCGGGATGCCGCTGAGGCCGGCCCGTTGCGCCCCACCGCGTTCTTGGCCAGCTTGGGCTCCATCGCCATTCACACGGCCCGGACTGCTTTTTCAGCCAACCTGCTGGCTGCCGGCGGGATCGATGCCGTCGGCGGCGATGGATACGACACCCCGGAAGAAGCGGCCACGGCGTGGACAGCGTCGGGCACGCCCATCGCCGTGGTGTGCTCGTCTGACGAGATGTACGAAGAACATGCCGCAGCAGCGGTGGCCGCGCTGAAAGAAGCCGGTTGCGGTTACGTGCTGCTGGCCGGCCGCCCCGATGACCGGTGGGGGGCCGACGGCTACATCCACATGGGCTGCGACGCACTGGCTGCTCTGGGTGCCATCCATGACCGGTTGGGCCTGTGACCGTCCCGGACTTCACCCGAGTGGACCTCCACGCCCCGGTCGCCTCTGGTGCCAACGGGTTGGGTTGGACCGATCTGGTGGCGGCGCAGACCGGGGAGGGCCCCGACCACCTCACCTGGGCCACCCCCGAGGGATTCGGCGTGCGCCGGCTCTACACCGCCGAGGACCGGGCCCCGCTGGACTTCTGCGACACCTATCCGGGACTGGAGCCCTACCTGCGGGGCCCCTACGCCACCATGTACGCCACCCAGCCGTGGACCATCCGCCAGTACGCCGGTTTCTCCACCGCCGAGGACTCCAACGCCTTCTACCGCCGCAATCTGGCTGCCGGGCAGAAAGGCCTTTCGGTGGCCTTCGACTTGGCCACTCATCGGGGCTACGACTCCGACAACCAGCGGGTGAGCGGCGATGTGGGCATGGCCGGGGTGGCCATCGACTCCATTCTCGACATGCAGATCCTGTTCGACGGCATACCGCTGGATCAGATGACGGTGTCGATGACCATGAATGGGGCGGTGCTGCCGATTCTGGCCATGTACATCGTGGCCGGCGAAGAGCAGGGGGTAGCCCCTGAGAAGCTGGGCGGGACCATCCAGAACGACATCTTGAAGGAGTTCATGGTCCGCAACACCTTCATCTACCCGCCGGCGCCATCGATGCGGATCATCTCCGACATCTTCGCCTTCACCTCGGCCAACATGCCCAAGTTCAACTCCATCTCCATCTCCGGCTATCACATGCAAGAGGCCGGGGCTACCCTCGACCTGGAGCTGGCCTACACCCTGGCCGACGGGGTGGAGTACGTGCGGGCCGGGCTGGACTCGGGGCTGGAAATCGACGCCTTCGCCCCCCGGCTCAGCTTCTTCTGGTGCATCGGCATGAACTTCTTCATGGAGGTGGCCAAGCTGCGGGCCGCCCGCCTGCTGTGGGCCAAGCTGATGCGCCCGTTCAATCCGGCCAACCCCCGGTCGCTGTCGCTTCGCACCCACAGCCAAACCTCGGGGTGGAGCCTCACCGCCCAAGACGTGTTCAACAACGTGGTCCGCACCACCATCGAGGCCATGGCGGCCACGCAAGGCCACACCCAGTCGCTGCACACCAACGCCCTGGACGAGGCCCTGGCCCTGCCCACCGATTTCTCGGCCCGCATCGCCCGCAACACGCAGCTCCTGTTGCAGCACGAGTCGGGCACCTGCCGGGTGGCCGACCCCTGGGGAGGTTCGTACTACGTGGAGCGGCTCACCCACGACCTGGCTCAGCGGGCGTGGGAGCACATCAGCGAAGTGGAGGCCGCCGGCGGCATGGCCGAGGCCATCGAGGCGGGAATCCCCAAGATGCGCATCGAGGAGGCCGCTGCCCGCACCCAGGCCCGCATCGACTCCGGGGCCCAAACCGTGGTGGGGGTGAACCGCTACCAGGTGGAAGGCGAAGAGGGCATAGAGGTGCTGAAGGTGGACAACGCCGAGGTCCGGGCCTCCCAGATCGCCCGGCTGGAGCGGCTGCGGGCCGAGCGGGACAACGAGGCCTGCGGTCGTGCTTTGGACGCGCTGACCGCGGGTGCTGTCCGGCCCGTGGGCAGCCAGGGTTCCAATCTGCTGGCCCTGGCGGTGGACGCCGCCCGGGCTCGGGCGACCGTGGGAGAGATCAGCGACGCGCTGGAGAAGGTGTATGGTCGCCATGCGCCCCGGATTCGCACGATCTCCGGGGTGTACCAGGGAGAAATGGGACAAAGCGACGGCGACGGCAGCAGCATCGGCCAGGTGCGAGAAGCAGTGGCTGGCTTCGCGACCCGAACCGGCCGTCGGCCCCGCATCCTGGTGGCCAAGATGGGCCAAGACGGCCATGACCGGGGCCAGAAGGTGATCGCCACCGCGTTCGCCGATCTCGGATTCGACGTGGATGTCGGACCCCTGTTCCAGACTCCCGCCGAAGTGGCCCGCCAGGCGGTAGAGGCCGACGTGCACATCGTGGGGGCGTCTTCGCTGGCCGCGGGGCACATGACCCTGGTGCCCGAGTTGCGGGCCGAGCTGAAGCAGCTGGGGCGGGCCGACATCATGATCGTGGTCGGCGGCGTCATACCGCCCAGCGACCACGACGAGCTGCGGTCCGCCGGAGCCGAGGCCATCTTCGGCCCCGGCACAGTGATCGCCGACGCAGCCCTGGAGCTGTTGGCCGCACTGGACGACCGTCAGTGATCGATCTCGACGCCGATGAGCGCTGATCGATCTCCCCGTCCATCGTCAGGATGTCGGTGATGGAATTCGATCTCGACGCCTGTGTCGAGGGGGTGCTGGGCGCTGACCGCACCTGGCTGGGCCGGGCCGTCACCCTGGTGGAAAGCACCAAGCCAGATGATCGGACATTGGCTACTGAGCTTCTTCAACGGCTGCTGCCTCACACCGGCGGCGCTCGGCGGGTAGGGATCACCGGAGTGCCCGGGGTTGGAAAGTCCACCTTCATCGACGCGCTGGGCACCCACCTCACCTCCCAGGATCACCGGGTGGCGGTGCTGGCGGTGGACCCATCTTCAACCGTGTCGGGGGGCAGCATCCTGGGCGACAAGACCCGGATGCCCAACCTGGCCATCGACGATGCCGCCTACATACGGCCTTCGCCCTCTTCTGGTTCGCTGGGCGGAGTTACCCGCACCACCCGCGAGACCATGACCGTGGTGGAGGCGGCCGGGTTCGATGTGGTGCTAGTGGAGACGGTGGGCGTGGGCCAGTCGGAGACCGCGGTGGCCGACATGGTGGACTTCTTCTTGGTGATGATGCTGCCCGGCGCCGGCGACGAGCTTCAGGGCATCAAGAAGGGGGTGTTGGAGTTGGCCGACGCCCTGGTGGTGAATAAGGCCGATGGCGGCAACGAGATCGCCGCCCAGCGGGCGGTGCGGGACTACCGGGCCGCACTGGCCATGACCGCCCCGGCCAACCCCAACTGGGTTCCCCCGGTGCTGGCGGTGAGCGCCATTGAGGGCACCGGCCTCGACCAGGTGTGGGATCAGATCCAGGCCTACTACCAAGCGCTGAGCGATTCGGGGGAGCTCGCGGGACTTAGGGCTGACCAGCAGGTGCGGTGGATGTGGGCCATGGTGGAAGACCGCCTCCGGGACCGCCTCCAGGCCTCCCCTGATGTGGCCGACCTGGCCGGCCTTCTAGAGCAGCAAGTAGCCGGTGGACAAGTGGCCCCCGCGGTGGCCGCCGACCAACTCCTGGCCGCGTTCGACGCCTAGCGGCCGTTGTGCAGATGCCCGGTGTAGCGGGCGCTGGGGCGCATGATCTTGTTGTTGGCGGCTTGCTCTAGGAGGTGGGCACCCCAGCCGACGACCCGGCTGGTGGTGAAGGTGGGGGTGAACGCCTCTTGGGGAAGCCCGGCCAGGTGGAGCACCACTCCGGCGTAGTACTCCACGTTGGTCACGATCACCGCGTTGGGCTTCCAATCGGCCAGATAGGGCAGGATCCGGCTTTCGATGTCGAGGGCCCGTTCCACCAGTTCGCCGCCCAGTTCGATGGCCACGGCTTTCAGGGTTTCAGAACGAGGATCGTCCGCCCGGTATACCGCGTGGCCGAACCCCATGATCTTGCGGCCGGCGTCGAGCTCAGCCGCGATCCAGGGCACCGCATTGTCGGGATGGCCTATGGAGTTGAGCATGTCCAAAACCCGACCCGGCGCGCCACCGTGCAACGGGCCGGCCAGGGCGGCCAGCGCTCCGCTCAATGCTCCGGCAACGTCGGTGCCGGTGCTGGTAATGACCCGAGCGGTGAACGTTGAAGCATTGAAGCCGTGATCAGCAGTTAAGCACAAGTAGGTCTCCACCGCCCGGGCGTGCTCGGGGAGCGGCGCCTCGCCCAAGGTCATGCGCAGATAGTCGGCGCTGTGGGACAGCGACTCGTCGGGAGCCAGCGGCTCAGCACCTGACCTGACGCGATTCACCGAGGCCAACACAGTGGGTGTGATGCCAATGGCTCGCATCACCGCTGCCCGCCGTTCGTCCGGCTCAAGGTCCAATGTGGGCCGAGGATCGACCTCAACCCCCAGGACGCTGCGCAAAATGGTCATCGGGGGCAGGTCAGTTTGCGCCAGTGCTGCAACCAGGTCTTCTGCCTGCGGAGTCAGACGACGGGCCGCGGCCAGCTCAGCCCGAAACGCCTCCTGCGCTGCGTTATCCGGCAGTTCCCCGGCCAGGAGCAAATGGGCCACCTCCTCAAACGAGAGGTCCCGGGCCAGCGAAGCCGCATTCCGACCCCGGTAGTGGAACCACCCCTCATCCCCGCGAACCGAGCCCACCTCCGTATCGGCCACAATCAGACCCTTCAAACCAGGAGGAGCAACATTCTCAATCGGCGGGGAAACAGCATTCATGCCGCCAATCATGCAGGGCAGATGATGGATTTACAACCTTGCTCCGACAGCACATCAGAAATATGCAATGTGGCCCTTTCAAAAGGCCACATTGGGTGGTAGTGTGCTTTTATGTCTTTGCCGCTGCCTATGTCGTCGGAGGGATTTGACCCCATGCCTGACGACCTAACGCGGACTGCCACTACCCGTGAATGCCGGGACAATTTTTTTGCCATGCTCAGGGACGTACACGAGACCGGTGTTCCGATGGTGCTTACCAAACGGGGCAAGCCTTACGTGCGCATAGTCCGTGAGGTTGAGATGCCCGGTGACATGTTCGGCTGCGATAAGGACATTCTCCAGATCATCGGGGACATCGATGAGCCAATTTGGTCTGACGACGACTTCGACATGGTTGCCCGTCCCGGCCAGATATTGAGCTAAGAGGAACCTCCTGGGTGTTGACGCTGTTGGATACCAACGTCCTCTTGCGCCTGCGCAGCGGCGACTCACTGATCGGTGTCCAGACCAGACGGCGCCTGCGTACAGATGCAGAGCAGAACGAGTTGGCTGTATCAGCCGTGTCGTTTCACGAGGTGTCCCGATTGAACCGCGACGGGGTCGTCAATCTGAACATGCCCATATTCGACTGGTGTCGAAGGTGCGTCACCTTAGGGGTTGTGGCCATTCCCGTAGGGTGGGAGATTGCCGCTGCTGCGCCGCTGCTTGCCGACGAAGGATTCCACGGCGACCCTTTCGATCAGACAATTGTCGCTACGGCCATACGCCATAGCATTCCGCTGGTCACCACCGACAAGGCCATACTCGAATGGGGCAGCCAATCCGGGCACCTTGAGGCGATAGACGCAAAGAGGTGAACCGAACGCCCAGCTTGCAGGGCACAGATCGCGCTAAAGGATTTGGGAGAGGAAGAGCTGGGTGCGTTCTTCCTGGGGGTTGGTGAAGAAGTGCTCGGGTTCGCCCACTTCGACGATCTCTCCGTCGGCCATGAAGATGACCCGGTTGGCGGCTTCTCGGGCGAATCCCATCTCGTGGGTCACCACGATCAGGGTCATTCCAGTTTGGGACAGCTCGAGAATCACATCGAGCACCTCGGAGATCATCTCGGGATCGAGGGCTGAGGTCGGCTCGTCGAACAGCATGATCTTGGGCTGCATGGCCAGCGATCGGGCAATGGCCACCCTCTGCTGCTGACCACCGGAGAGCTGTCCGGGGAATTTGCGGGCCTGCTCGGGAATCTTGACCCGCTCCAAGAGCTCCATCGCCCGGTCTTCAGCCTGCTTCTTGGGCATCTTGAGCACTTGGCGAGGTCCCAGGGTGATGTTGTCGATGACGGTGATGTGGGGAAACAGGTTGAACTGCTGGAACACCATGCCGGTCTCCCGGCGGATGAGAGCGATGTTGCGCACGTCATCGGTGAGCTCAACACCGTCGACCACAATGCGGCCCCGGTCGTGATGTTCCAGCCGGTTGATGCATCGTATGAGGGTGGACTTTCCCGACCCGGACGGGCCAATCACGACGACCACCTCACCCCTGCCAACCCTCATGTCGATGTTTGTGAGAGCCTGAAAGGATCCGAAGAATTTGTCAACGGCCGCCATCTCGATAATGAGCTCGCGCCCGCCGATCTGAGTGGCGTCGCTGTTGACATTGGATGTGGTTGTTGTTGTGTCTGTCATCGTTTTCCGACTCCGAGGTGGCGCTCTAGGCGCTGACTTTCTTTGGACATGGTGTAGCTGAGAGCCCAGTAGGCGAAGGCAACAAATACCAGGGTCTCCGCGATGGCGACGGTTGTGTACTCCTGTTGCGAGTGGATCAGCTCGCGGGCTCGATAGAACTCCACCACGCTGATGATTGCGAAGAGCGAGCTGTCTTTGAACAGGCTGATGAACTGGCCCACCATGGCGGGGATGACCGCTCGCAGCGCCTGCGGCAGGACTATGAGACGCATCACTCCGGGGGGTTGAAGGCCGACGGCCTGGCCCGCTTCAATCTGGCCCTTGGGCACGGCTTGCAGACCACCACGCACCACCTCAGCGACGTATGCCGAACTGAAGATGGTGAAAGCGATGATGGTCCGGGTGGTCAGGGAAAGAGGGGTGTCAACGTCAAGGAAGAAGTCGATGAAGGTCTTGGCCACGAGCAGCAGTGCGATGAACGGAATGCCCCGGAATATCTCGATGTAGCCCACGCTCAACCACCGCACAATGGGAAGCGAGGAGCGCCTACCCACTGCCAGTAGCAAGGCAAGCGGGAACGACAGGGTGATGGCCGCCCCTGAAGCCACCAGCGTGAGATACAGCCCCGACCAATGGTCCCAGCTAACGCCGGAGGTGTCTCCGATGAGCCAGTAGGCAACCCGGACTACGACCACGGTGGCGACCACGGCCAAGATCTGAACCGCTCGTGTGATCCACACCAGATCTCTGGCCGTCACTAGTCGCTCGCGGCCGGAAAGAGGCCAGACCATCGAAGTTCCAAAGAGGGTGGTGAAGTCTCTGGTGCCCGCGAATTGGAAGGCGGCGAATGCCAAAAGTGCGCTCATCCACCACCAAGCATTCCCGTGGGTTCCCGAGACCACCTGGAACGACGCAATAGCCATGAAAGCGGCCAAGTACCAGCACGGCCGCCGTGCGGAGCGAGGGAGGCGTATGGCAACAGACCGCACGCAGAGCCCAACCGCGAGGGTGGACAGTGTGAACAACGTCGGCCAAATGGTGCGGGTGAACACCAGGATGACCAACAGCAGCAAGAGGATGGGCCAGTAGCGTCGAAGCAGGTCCAGCGGAGTGGGCCGCTTGGCGGCGGTTCCGGTGTCGTCGGCCTGATCTTGGCTTCTTGCGGTGACCGTCCCCCAGGCCAATCCGAGGGCCGAGGCCACAAGGTACATCTGAGCCACTAGTCGCCACTGCTCGTCACGGGGAAAGATGCCCACCATGAGCAGGGTGAGGTTCTTGCGTACTGCTTCCCACTGCCCGGTGACGAAGATGAAGCGACCGCCGTAGAAGATGAGGATCGCGCCCACCACGACGGCAATTAAGGTTGCCAGGCCGTTGTACCAGGTGTTGAACAGATTCTTGCGCAGCCAAACACCGGGCGATGGCCGTATATCCGGGGCCATCGCCGATTGGCTGTCCTGGGGGTTGGTCTCAGAGGGAGGCAAGGTCGCAGTCATCGGCTCATCGCTCTCTGAGCTGGATGGATCGGTTGTAGACGTTCAACAGCGCCGACACCAGAAGGTTGATTATCAGGTACACGACCATGTGAATAAGAAGCAGCTGCGGGGCGGGGAAGTTGATGCCCCAGCCCGTGATGACAATGAGCGTTAGGTCGGGGTAGGCGACGACAATGCCCAGGGAGGTGTTCTTGATGAGATTGGCACACTCGCTGATGTACGGAGGTATGGCGATTCGCTGAGCCTGGGGAAGCACCACATGGCGGTACCGCTGGCCGGATTTCAATCCCACTGCCATGGCTGCTTCCGTCTGTCCCTTGTGGACAGCCAGGATGGACCCGCGAATTATCTCGGCTACGAAGGTGGCTGTATAGAGGCCCAGGCCGAGGGTCAATGCCATGTAACCGGAGTTGGTGCTGAAACCACCGGACACCCGTCGCCCACTCTCCGAGATCGCGGGCCACGACCACGAGTAGGGACCGCCCAAGGCCACAAAGCACGCCACCACGATCACCGCGAAAACACCCAGTGACCACAGAACGCGGTGGTGCGGATTGCCGGTGGCGTTGTTGTGCTGGGTACGCCACCTCCAAACAGCCACGGCGACGATGGCCGCCGCTAGCACGAGCAGCCAGAACACACCGACGTTGTTCCCAGCAGCCAGCGAGGGAATGCCCCACCGATCCTTGCTGATGATGATCCAGTTGCTGTCAGAGCCGAAGAGCTTCCCCTGCCAAGGCGGGTTGGCGGCGTTGAATTGGGGGAGAGGGCCGTAGGTGAACAGGGCGGAGCCGAAGAAGATGATGACGACCAGCGGCGGGATGTTGCGCAGACTCTCTACGAAAAGGCTCGCCCCTTTGGCCACCAGCCAATTGGAGGAGAGCCGGGCAATGCCCACAAACAGTCCCACGACGGTGGCGATGAATATCCCGACTATTGAGGCAACAACAGTGTTTTGGAGGCCGATGAGCAGCGCTTTCCAAACTGGGTCGCGCACCCCCAGTCCGAACGCATCACGGACGGCCACACCGTAGGGCTTTTCGATGAAGTCGAAGTCCTTGGGCAGCCCGACTCTGTCCATACTCGAAATCAGGTTGTGGAACATCCAGCGGATCAGGGCCACCACCACGATCACGGCCAGCAACTGTGCGGCCAGCCGAAGGATTCGCACGTCGCGCCATAGCGCGGGAATGCCGGATTCGGGAATCCTCGGATCGTTCGATGGGACGACCCTTCTTCGGGTGCCGTCGTGCACCGCTCGGACTCCGATAGCCGCCATGCCCGGCGTCTGCCCGATGCGCACTGCATCTATCACTACGATGGCGGCAATCGCCACTGGCACGGCCAGGAGGAACACCCAGGCAAGTACCAGTTCTGGAATGTCGCTGTAGTTGTCGAGCAGCCGCAAACCCAGTTGCCAAACCGAGATGGCGCCCACCAAGGCAAGAATCAACAGGTCGGCCAGTACCGCCAATACCCTGCGGCTGAAGGGCGCGGGGGGTACTGCGGTCAGGTCAACTTGTGGGCCGGCAAGATCAGCAGGGCTGCTCATAGAAGTGTGACCTTGAACTTTAGACGAGAGCGGCCCACCGGTCGGTGACCGGTGGGCCGCTCATTGTTCATTGATTGCTCGTCACGAGACGAGCAGGAATTTACCTAGCGGTAGGGCGGGACGTACATGAGCCCGCCGTTGGTCCAAAGGTCGTTCACGCTGCCCTCGAGGACGCCCAACTGCGGATAGCGGTTGAAGATCTCCTCGTAGTTGCCGACCTGCGAGACGACCTGCACCGCGAAGTCGGTGGGCAGGCCGAGGCCGGGATCGAAGCCGTCGCGGCCCAGGAAGTTCAAGATGTTGGGGTCATTGCCGTCGTAGCTGGCGATGTTGCTGGAGTCGAGTTCGAACTCCCAAGCCTGCACGGTGGCCATGGTGGCCCAGTTCACAATCTGCGCCCACTGGGAGTCGCCGTCGCGAACCACGGTGCCCAAGGGCTCCTTGGAGATGATCTCGGTCATGATGTGTTGGTCAGGACCGCCCTTGTTCTCGATCTCGTACTTGTAGACGCCGAGCACGCTGCTGTCGGCGGTCATTGCCTCGCACTGGCCCTCTTCATAGGCCGGCACCAGGGTGTCGAAGCCCTCGAAGGTAACCGGATTGAAGGGGATGCCTCGGGCGGCGAACACCGCGGTGAGGTTCAGCTCGGTGGTGGTTCCGGTGCTCACGCAGATGTTGGCGTCAGCCAGGTCATCCAGTGTGGTGAACCCGGTAGAGGCCGGCACCATGAGTCCCTGGCCGTCGTAGTAGGTGGTGAACAAGAATTCAGCGCCCTCGGTGCCGTCACGGGTGGCCGTCCAAGTGGTGTTGCGGTTCATCACCTCGAACTGGCCCGAGGCCAGAGCGGTGAAGCGCTCGGCACTGGTAACCGGAACGATCTCGACGGCATCGGCATCGCCGAATACGGCAGCCGCCACTACTCGGCACATGTCGATGTCGAAGCCCTCGTATTGGCCGGCATCATTCAGCAGCGCGAAACCGGGCACATCGTCGCGGGAGCCGCACAGCACATGGCCGCGATCCAGCACAGCCTGGAGTGTGCCTCCCGAATCTGCACTTTGGGTCGGCACGACTTCGACGGTTGCCTCTGGGGGCTCAGTGCTAGCCGCGGTAGGCGCGGGGGCCTCTGGAGCGGCGCCGTCGTCATCGTCGTTGCCGCACGACGCGGCGATCAACGAGAAGACCAGTACCAACCCGAGTAGGGCCAGCAAGCGGTGAACGGATTTCTGCATGGTTTTGCTCCCAACGTTGGACTCAAGGGACGGATAAGACGCTAGCGGCTGAAAAATAGTCTGACTAGACCCCACCAAGAAAAGTACTGGGAAAGTTCCAGAAGCTAAATGTGGACAATACGTCGTACTATGCGGTGGCCAGAGCTGCTTCGCGCTGCCGGGTTGAGCGATGCACGGGATCGGTGTCGATCACTGGGATCACGTGCTTGCCGAAGTTCACGATGGTCTCGCGAACCACCTCCATGGGCAGGGTGGATGTGAGAGGGCTGATCACGTACTGATCGGCGCCCACCCGCTCGTACTGGCGGGAGACGTGGACGCAGTCCTCGGCGTTGCCCACGCACAGTGAGCCGCCCTCGATGGCCATCTTCACGTCGTCATGGGTCGGCTCGGGAATAACTGCTGGCCACTCGGGAATGCCTTCGGGCTTCGGGAAGGTGTCCAGCCAGCGGTACACCAGGCACTGGTAGTAGTACATGTGGCTCCGGGTGGCCAGGTCGATGGCCATCTCCCGGTCGTCGAGGCAGATGCCGAACCCCACGCACATCACGTTGTCGTGGACGTAGTCGCCCACCGGGTTCTTGCAGCTGGCCACCTCGTTCTTGTAGATCTCGATCAGCGGGGCGATCTCGTCGGGAGTGCCGATGGTGAAACACAGCACCCCGATGCCCAGCTTGCCGGCCTTCTCAAAGGTGCCGGGGCTGCCGCACGCCACCCACAGCGGGGGGTGGGGCTTGGTGACCGGCTTGGGGAAGATCTCCCGGGCCGGCATGGAGAAGCTGTCGCCCTCATAGCTGTAGGCGCCCTCTCGCCACATGTGGGGGATCTGGCGGATGGCCTCGTCCCACAGGCCGCGGGTTACCTCGGTGTCGGCCAGACCGGTTTCCGGGTCTCGGGGCGTTCCCGGCATCCCGAAACCCATCACCTCGGTGGACGAGGAGCCCCGCCCTGTGCCCAGCTCGAAGCGACCGTTGGACAGCACGTCGATCATGGCCGCCCGCTCGGCCGAGCGCACCGGGTGGTTCACCGGGGCGGTGATGTTGAAGATGGCCGACCCCAGATGCACGTTCTCGGTGGTCGAGGCCACCGCCGACAAGAACACCTCGGGCGAGGACATGTGGGAGTACTCCCGCAAGAAGTGGTGTTCCGAGGCCCAGATGTACTTGAACCCGTTGCTGTCGCACAGCTGGGAGATCTCCAGGTTGTCGCGGATGCGCTGGGCCTCCCAGTCGGGATTGTCCTCGTAGCCGAAGTCGGGAACGAAGCACTGGGCGAAATATCCGAATTCCATCTTGAGCAACCCCTGAGTAGCGGTATATCGAGCGGGACTGTACCGGCGATGGCCGCTTGCGAGCCATGCAGGGGTCGATTCGGCTGTGCTGCGGCCCCCGCTGCCCCGGCAAGTATGGTCGGCGCCCATGGCATGGACGCTGCGCCGCCCCGCCGCCCGAGTGGTGCTGTTAGACCGGCATGGGCACATCTTCTTGATGCAGGCCAGCGATCCCATCGACCCCCACAAGGAGCCTTGGTGGGAGATTCCCGGCGGCGGGTTGGGACCTGGAGAAGACTCGGCTGCGGGCGCTCAGCGCGAGCTGTGGGAGGAGACGGGGTTCACCGACGTCGAGGTCGGTCCCTGCATCTGGACCCAGCACGTGGAATTCGACTTTGCGGGCATCCACTTCGACTCCGATGAGCGGATTCACGTGGCCTGGTGCGCCGATGGGGGCGAATGGAACCCCCAGCATCTCGAGGCGTTGGAGGCCGCCGCGTTCGAGGATGCCCGCTGGTGGAGTTTGGAAGAGCTGCTGGCCTCTGATGAGAAGGTGATTCCGGAGAGGTTGCGGGAGTTTTTGCCTGATGTGGTGGCTGGGCGGCTGCCTGAAATGCCGATTGACATAAGTCCTTTGGCGGTTTAGCGGGTTAGCGAACCGGCGAGGTGGCGGGTCCTGTCACCTACGGCGGCCTGGCCGGCGGAGCGGCCAGGTCCGCCTGCGGCGCCACCCCCCACCTCGCCTACCCCGGGGCCACAGCTCTAGTTGTTGGAGTGAGGGGGTAGGGGGTCTTCGCGGTTGGTGGCTCTTACGGCATAGGAGAAGATTATGGCGGGGGCCAGGACGAGGGAGCCTACGAGTAGGCAGACGATGATGGCGGTGACCAGGGGGCTTTGGAAGCTGGTGGCGAAGCCGGTGAAGAACAGGGCGGCCGCCGCCAGGTACAGGAGATAGCCCAGCCGCTGGCCGGTTGCGGTCAACCGGGCGATGCGGCGGCGGCGGGCGGCCAAGTCGTCGGTGCTCACGGAAGCCACCCGGCGCCATCCAACAGGGCCACCAAGTCGGATCGCACCCGTTCCAGGGAGAAGTGCTGCTGGGCGATGGCTTGATTCTGGTCCAACAGTTCGGCGTCGGGGCAGTTCAAGAAGTCGCGCACTTCGCCGATGCGCTGGGGCGAGAACCACCGGAATCCGAACTCGGCCAGCTCATCGGCCACCGGGTAGCTGCCCACCACACACGGCCGCCGCCAGATGGCTGCCTCCACCGGGGGGTTGCCGAACCCCTCCCATGTAGAGGGAAAGACCACCAGATCAGCGGCGGCATATATGTCGGGGGTGCGAGCCACCTGACGGTGGATCACCGGGCAGCGGGCCTTGTCCAGGAGCTGCGCCAGGACGTCGTCGTAGCCCTCTTCGGCCTGTCCCATCAGCCAGTAGGTGCCCCCCAGGTCCTCGGCGATGGCGATGGCCGCGGGAATGTTCTTGCGGGGAATGGCCCTCACGGGGTGGGCCACCAGCAAGGTCTCATCGTCTACTCCCAGCCTGGCCCGCATCGCGTTCCGGTCGCCTGCGGCGCCTGCGGTGTCGAAGCCGTTGTAGATCACCACGGCCTGGAGCCCCCTCTGGGCGAACTGCTCGGCGGTGAGCCGGTTGATCACCACATGGCGCCAGGCCGGGTCGTCGGGGGGCAGTTCGGTCACAGACGCAAACCGCTCTCGCTGCCACGGGGGATCGTGGTGGTGGAGTATCGCGGGCCGACCGGCCAGTGTGTCGGCCACCGCGCGGGCTGCTGGCAGGTTCAGCGGAATGGTGCAGAGGTTCTCCACCACCACCAAGTCGACGTCGGCCACTGCGGCCGACAACTCTCCATGGTCGGGTCCTTCTGGCTGGTCGATGCCCAGGCCGGGTACCAACCGGTCCACCGGGCCCTCGGCGGCCACTGTCACCATGTCGAAGCCGATGTCGCCCAACATCTCCTGCCAAAGGCGGGCGACGATGGACACCCCGTCGCTCAGCCCCAGTCGAAAGGAGACGATCGCACCTCGAGCCATTCCCATGAGGTAACCAGATAACCCGGATTTGTGAGACCTTGGAGGCATGGATGGCCCCGAGGACCCAGACCGCTCGGCGGTTCGGGCCGCGGCCCGAGCAGTCTTGGAGGCGCACTGGGTTCCCGAGGGCTACACGGTTCCAAACCCTTCCACCTATCCCTGGCAGTGGCTGTGGGACTCGTGCCTCCACGTGGTTTGCTGGGCCGAACTGGGCGACGAGCGCGCCCTGACCGAGCTCCGCACTGCGCTGTCGGTGCAGGCCGAGGACGGGTTCGTCCCCCACATGAACTACGCCCGCAAACCCGGTGTGGCCGCCGATCTATGGGGACGAGATGATGCCTCTTCGATCACCCAGCCCCCCATGTACGGGCACGCCGTGGCCGAACTCGTGCGTCGGGGTGTGGACGTGGACGAGGAAACGGTGGCGAGGGCGGAGAGCGGTCTGCGATTCCTGCTGTTCGACCGGCGGCGCCATTCCAGCGGCCTGGTGGCGTTGTGCCATCCGTGGGAGAGCGGGGCGGACGACAGCCCCCGGTGGGACGACTATTGCCCCGGGGGGTTCTCGCTGGAATCCTGGCGGCCTATCAAGAATCGATTGGTGGGGTCGATCCAGCGCAGCCCGGCCGGCTCTCCGGTGGCCAATCCCGCCTTCGAATGCGCCTCCGCGGGATTCAACGCCCTGGTGGTGTTCAACGCCTGGGAGCTGGCCGCGGTCACCGGTCGGTCGGCGACAACCGACCGAGCCGACGAATTGGCCGGCCTGTTGGCCGGTCGGTGGGACGAAGCCCACAGGACCTGGGCCGATGCCGGGAAGTCGGAGTCGGGTTCGGGAAGGGCGCGCACATTGGACGGCTTGTTGCCGATGCTGATTTCCAACAACCCGGAGCGCATCGATGCGGTCGCGGTGGACTTGGCCGATCCCTCGGCCTATGGCGGATGGTGCGGCCCCGCGGGCGTTCATCGCCAGGAGCCCGGATTCGATCCCCGCTCGTATTGGCGGGGACCCGCGTGGCCCCAGCTCGGCTATCTCATGTGGACAGGGCTGCTGCGACACAGTCGGAACCAGGCAGCTGAGCAGCTGGCCTCGACCACGGTGAGGGGCGCGGTGCGAAGCGGCTTTGCCGAGTATTGGGATCCCGACGACGGCACGGGCGGCGGTGCGGTCCCGCAGTCGTGGACGGCATTGGCTGCCCTGATGTATTGATATTGATGGCCTGATCGGATCAGAGGGCGATGTCTTCCATGGTGCCGACGATGAGCAGTCGTTTGCGGCTGAACACATAGCAAGAGATGCTCCGGAGCTGGCCGTCTCCTTCCCAGTCGGTTCGGCTGGGGGTGATCAAGCCGATGTCGAGCTCGGATTTCTCATAGACGAGGCCCACAAACGGCTCGAATCGGTCGTAGCACTGGAGCACGCCCCATCTGTCGACGGCCTCCTCACCGGGGTAGGGGGCGCCGGCGGGCGCCTCGTGGCTCACGATGGCGTACACCTGGCCGTTGTGGGGGCGGGTGCAGCCGATCGCGGTGGTCAGCTGGGCGGGAAGGTCGTTGCGGTCCAGGTAGGTGTACTGATTGAAGCACGTGCCCACCAAGAGGTCGTAGGGATCGGTGACGGTGCCTTCGAACCGGTCTCGCAGGTCTTCTTCGGCAGGCAGGAGGTCGGGTTCGGCGGTGGGTACAACGAATACCTCGTCGAGCAGGGTGTCCTCCGGCCCGTCGTCTCCGCAGCCGGCCACGGCAAGGGCCAGCGCGAGCACCAGCGGGATCCAGATCCGCCCGACGGTCAGCGCCATTGCCCTGCCATCAATAGGAGGGCAAAACCCGGTCGATGTGCCAAAAGGCCATGAACATGACAATCAAGAAGGGCAATACCGACAGAGAGTAGGCCGGAAGCCTCTTCCACCGCCGCCCGGCGAACAGGGCGAAGAACCAGATGGCCAGCGCGGCCAAGCCCCACAAGATGGCGGGTATCAGCCCGTCGGAATCGCCGTCTAGCCCTTCGCCGAAGGAGCTGGCCGACACTTCTTCCTCGGATTCCTCGGGCTCCTCGGGCGCTTCGGGTACCGGTGTTGGGTCGGGCTGGTCCTCGCCCGGCGCGGTGGCTGGTGGGGCAGCGGCCGCGACCTCGGTCGGTTCAGGGGCGGGGGTCGGCCTTTCTGCCGGTTCTGTGGACTCGGGATCAAAGGTGGGGGCCGAAGCCGACGCATCGGCGGGCTCGGAATCGGGGGTCGCGGTGACGGTCTGCTCGGTGTCGGTGGCCTCGTCCAGGTTCTCGGTGACCAGCTCGGCGATTTGGACCGCTCCCTGGCTGGGCCGCGGATAAGTGGGAGCGGGTTCGCCCACCAGCTCTCCCACCACGATGATTCGCTGGCGGGCAGAGCCCTTGGGATGGCATGCCGTCAGAGTGAGCCGGTTGGGATGCACACTGAAGTCCTGGTCGAGAACCTCCACCGCGGTGGGGGCCACAATGAGATGGCCGTGGCCTTGTCCTTGAGGCAGCACTCGGTAGGTGAACTCTCCCTGGATGGTGGTGATGATCATCTCGTCTCCGGGGAGCAGTTCATCGATGTCCCCGAATGGGGCGCCGTAGGTGGTGCGGTGGCCGGCGATGGCTGAGTTTCCGGCCTGACCGGGCAGGGGAGTTGCCGGGTAGTGGCCGGGGCCTTTGCGGAGATCGCCGACTCGGACGCCTTCCACCACGGTCTTGTCCACGTTGATTGAAGGGATCTGAATCCGGGCGATGGCCGATCCATTGTCCCGGTAGAGCATGGCCAGCCAGGCGGGGTCGGGTTGAACGGGGTCACCGACGGGTTCGGAGGTTGCCGCTGGAGTGGGAATCGGGGTGGCGGTGGGGGTTGTCGAGCCTGCCGGGGAGCTCTCGTCCGGTGGCTCAACCGTCGGCTCAGGAGCGGCCGAGGTCGGCGCGGGGGCCGGGGTGGGCGGAGCGATGGGGGCGGCCGGGGCTGCGGGCACCAGTGAGTTGGATGCCTCCAGAAGATCGGCGAACTCGCTGTCCAGACTGTGCTGGGCTCGGGCCTCGAAGATCCCTGTACCCCAGAGTTGGAATATCCCGAACAGCAGAACCATGAGTCCGAGCGCGATGACGGTCTTCCCCAGAGTTCCCAAGGCCCGTGCGACCGTCACGGCGGGAATTCTACGAGCCGGAGTCGGCGAACCCATGTTGCCCGCAGATCATCCACCGTCCTCGGGCCTAGGGGGCCGCACCGCGCTGCTATGTAGTGGCGATGGCGGGGTGGGTACGGTGGGGCTATGAAGGTTGCTCTAAGCGTGCGGGACTTCCTGGATCGGGCCGAGACTGTGTACGGCGACCGTGCGGGGATCGTCGACGAGCCGGATCAGCCTGCTGAGGGCTGGGGAGAGCTGACCTACTCCCGGATGGGCGAGTTGGCCCGAGCCCAGGCCGCCGCGTTGGACGAGCACGGGATCGGATTCGGCGAGCGGGTGGCCATCGTCTCCCACAACGCCGCCCGGCTGATGGTCTCGCTGTTCGGGGTGAGCGGGTACGGCCGAGTGTGCGTGCCCATCAACTTCCGGCTCAACCAGGAGGAGATCAGCTACATCGTGGAGCACAGCGGAGCGACGATGCTGCTGATCGACCCTGAGCTTGTCGACGAGCTGGCCGGCGTCGACTGCCGCCATCGCTACGTGCTCGGGGCGGAATCCGACGAAGCCCTGTACCGATTCGGTGCCGAGCCGGTGCCGTGGACCCCGGACGAGGACGCCACCGCCACCATAAACTACACATCGGGCACCACCGCTCGTCCCAAGGGCGTTCAGATGACCCACCGCTCGCTGTGGCTCAACGCCGCCACCTTCGGCTGGGCCGCCGGAGTGAGCGACCGGGACGTGTACCTCCACACTCTGCCCATGTTCCACTGCAACGGGTGGGGCATGCCCTATGCCGTCAGCGGCGCGGGCGCCTGCCACATCGTGCTGCGCAAGGTGGACGGCGCGGAGATCCTGCGCCGGATCGACCGCCACGGCGTGACCTACCTGTGCGGGGCCCCCGCGGTGGTGGCCGCCGTGTTGGACGCGGCCCAAGACTGGGAGGGAGAGATTCCCGGCTCGGGCCGGGTGCGGATGACAGTGGCCGGCGCACCTCCGCCCACCCGCACCATCGAGCGGATGGAGACCGAGTTGGGCTGGGAGTTCATGCAGCTCTACGGCCTCACCGAAACCGCTCCCTACCTGACCATCAACCGCAGTCGGGCCGAGTGGGACCACCTCAACCCGGCCGAGCGGGCGGCAAAGCTCTCCCGCCAGGGCGTTCCCGCATTGGGCATCTCGCTGGCGGTAGACGACTCCGGCGAGGTGCTGGCCCGGGGCAACCACGTTCTGGCGGGGTATTGGGAGCAGCCCGAAGCCTCCGCCGATGCCCTGGCCGGGGGTTGGTTCCACACCGGCGATGGCGGGCAAATCGACGAGGAGGGCTACCTCACGTTGTCGGACCGCAAGAAGGACGTGATCATCTCCGGGGGAGAGAACGTGTCTTCCATCGAGGTGGAGGACGCGCTGTTCGCCCATGAGGCGGTAGCCGAGGTGGCGGTGATCGGGGTGCCCGATGAGAAGTGGGGTGAGACGGTGAAGGCCCTGGTGGTGCTGGCTTCAGGGGAGTCGGCCTCTGAGGCCGACCTGATCGAGCACTGCCGGAGCCGCCTGGCTCACTACAAGTGCCCCACGACGGTGGAGTTCCGCGACGAACTGGCCCGCACCGCCACCGGCAAGCTCCAGAAGTACCGCCTGCGCGAGCCCTACTGGTCGGGCCACGACCGGCTAATCAACTGAGCGGATAGTCAGCCAGTTAGCTGATGGCCACCGGGGTGGAGACCTCGGTGAAGAAGTCGTTGCCCTTGTCGTCGGTCACGATGAAAGCGGGGAAGTCCTCCACCTCGATGCGGAACACCGCCTCCATGCCCAGCTCGGGGTACTCCAGAACCTCCACCTTGCGGATGGAGTCCTTGGCCAGGCGGGCGGCGGGGCCGCCGATCGATCCCAGGTAGAAGCCGCCGTGGCGGGCGCAGGCCTCGACCACTTGGCGAGACCGGTTGCCCTTGGCCAGCATCACCATGCTGCCCCCGGCCGCTTGGAATTGGTCTACGTAGGGGTCCATCCGACCCGCGGTTGTGGGGCCGAATGATCCGGAGGCGTAGCCCTCAGGGGTCTTGGCCGGACCGGCGTAGTACACCGGGTGGTCGCGCAGGTAATCGGGCATGGGCTCCCCGGCGTCCAGCCGCGCCTTGATCTTGGCGTGGGCCAGGTCGCGGCCCACCACCAGGGTGCCGGTGAGCGAGAGCCGGGTCTTCACCGGGTACTTGGACAGCTCGGCGCAGATGTCGGCCATGGGCTGGTCCAAGTCGATGCGCACCACCTGGCCGCTCAGCTCCTCGTCGGTCACCTCCGGCAGGAACCGGGCCGGATCGGTTTCCAACTGCTCCAAGAAGATCCCCTCAGCGGTGATCTTGCCCAAGGCCTGGCGGTCGGCTGAACACGACACCGCCAGCCCAACCGGGCAGGACGCGCCGTGGCGGGGCAGCCGGATCACCCGGACGTCGTGGCAGAAGTACTTGCCGCCGAACTGGGCGCCGATGCCGAATTGCCGGGTCAGCTCCAGAATGCGGTCCTCCCACTCCAGGTCGCGGTAGGCGTGGCCGGTGGCCGATCCCTGTGTGGGCAGCGTGTCGAGGTAGTGGGCCGAGGCGTACTTGGCCACCTTCAGCGTGTACTCCGCGGAGGTGCCGCCGATGACCACGGCCAAGTGGTATGGCGGGCAGGCTGCGGTGCCCAGGGTGCGGAGCTTCTCGTCCATGAAGCGGGTGAGCGATTCGGGGTTGAGCAGCGCCGTGGTCTCCTGGAACAGATACGACTTGTTGGCCGAGCCGCCGCCCTTGGCCATGAACAGAAACGAGTAGGCGTCTCCCGGCGCGGCGTAGATCTCGATCTGGGCGGGAAGGTTGTTGCCGGTGTTGCGCTCCTCGAACATGGTCAGCGGAGCAAGCTGGGAATAGCGCAGGTTCGAGGTCTGGAAGGTGTCGAAAACCCCTCGGGCGATGGCCTGCTCGTCATCGGCGTCGGTGAGCACCCGCTCGCCCTTGTGGCCCACCACTACCGCCGTCCCGGTGTCCTGGCAGCTGGGCAGAACTCCGCCAGCGGCAATGTTGGCGTTGCGGAGGAGTTCGGTGGCCACGAAACGGTCATTGGCCGATGCCTCGGGGTCGTCCAAGATGGAGGCCAGTTGGGCCAAGTGCCCAGATCGCAGCAGGTGGGAGATGTCGCGCATGGCCTCGCTGGTGAGCAGTCGCAGGGCTTCGGGGTAGACCTGGAGGAACTGGCGATCTCCCAGTGTGACGGTGGAGACGTAGTCGGTTGTCAGCAGCCGGTATTCGGTGTCGGTGTCAGGCCCCTTGGGGAGCAGTTCGGTGTAGGCGAATTCGGCCATCGGTCCGGCTCTGTCGGCTCATCTCAGCCTAGCGCCGGGGTTCCGGCAAACGACGATGGGTCCCCGTCAGCAGGAATCACCGGTGGGTGCCAGCTCATCGCCTGGCCGAGCTGAGTTGCGAAATCACGCCAATCCGGGGGATTCCAGCCTTCGGCGGAGGCCCGCAGGTTGAGCTGGTGGTCTAGATGGACGATGGCCGGAAGTGATTCCAGCCCCAAGGCCCGCACCACGGAGCGGTCTTCGTCAGCGAACGTCAGGATTTCCTCGGTCCACGGCCCGAGGAATTCCTCTGCCTCTTGGGTCGAGGCGGTGACCAGGAAGGCCACCCGGCAGTCGGCACCGACAAAGTTCCGCAGAATGCGCCCGGCGGTGTCGATCATCCACGAACTCTCGTAGGTGTAGGGATCGAGCACGACGATGACCAGATGGAAGACGGTTACCCAGTCGCCGATCGGTCGGGGCTCGCCGTTCAGCGGGGTCAGGTTCACATCAGCGTCAAGCGTGGTGGACATCGCAACTGAAATTAGCCCAGCGCGCGGGCGGAACCCGGTGTCGTGGCTGATGAACGGGCTGATGATCGAAACGCCGTCGCCTACGCTTTGGCGGTGCATCCCATCGAGCATCTTCGCTATGTGGCCCGGTCGTCGGGCGTGGGACAGGAGTCACTGGTGAGGGAGACGGCCGGTGCGCTGCTGAGCTTCGGCCACGACCCGGCCGGTCTGGTCACCACCTGTAGGCGGATGCTCGCCCGCCAGCCCTCTTCGGGCCCGCTTATGTGGCTGGCCTCCCGGGTTCTCACCGCAGCCGAACCCCGTGCTGAAGTCCGGGCGTGCATGGAGGAGATCTCCGATGACAAGACCGACCGCCTGCTCTCACGCCAGCTGCCCGTCGAGTCCACGGTCTGCGTGCTCGGATGGCCCGACCTGATCGGCCGGGCGCTTCGACTCCGGGGCGACCTTCGGGTGTTGGTGGTGGACGTGCTGGGGGAGGGCCACCATCTGGTGCGGCGACTGTCGGAGCAAGACGGCTGGGTGGACGAGGTGGCCGAGAGCGGTCTGGGAGCAGCCGCGGCATCAGCCGACATAGTGCTGTTGGAGACGACCGCGGTGGGTCCTAGTGGGTTTCTTGGCGTGGTTGGGTCTCGAGCGGCCGCCGCGGTTGCCCACGCTGCCGGTGTCCCGGTATGGCTCACGGCCGGCCGGGGAACGGTTCTTCCCGGTCCCATGTGGGACTCGCTGGTGGAGCGGGCGTTGGGGATGGTGGAATCCTGGGACGCCGACGAGGAGGTCGTGCCGCTCTCCCTGGTGGACCAGATTGCCGGACCGGATGGGCTGGTCTCGGCAATTGAGGCAGTATCGAGCACCGACTGTCCAGTGACTCCCGAGCTGTTCTGCGCGGCCATTTGAACTGGCCAGCAAGATGCCCAACGCGGGTTCTCTGGAATCAAGCCACTAATCTCACTTCGTCGGGGCAAAGTCTGCCCCCCTCCGAGGAGTCCTAGTGTCTGACAGCCCCCCGTTCGACTCGGCCATTTTCCGCCAAGTGCTCGGACAGTTCCCCACCGGCGTAACCGTGGTCACCGCGGCGGGCGCCGACGGACCGGCCGGATTGGCCATCGGATCATTCGGCTCGGTATCGCTCGACCCCCCGCTGGTCATGTTCATGCCGGGCAAGACGTCCACCAGCTGGCCCGCCATCGAGGCCGCGGGCTGTTTCGGGGTGAACATCCTGGCCGAAGACCAAGTGGACATGTCCAACCTGTTCGCCTCCAAAGCTGAGGACAAGTTCGCCGGTTTGGAGTGGACCACGAAGGTCACCGGGGCGCCCATCTTCGAGACTTCCTTGGCCTGGATCGACTGCGAGATCGACCAGGTGGTGGAGGGGGGCGACCACTGGATTGTGCTTGGCCGGGTGTTGGATCTGGGCGTGCAGCGAGACGACGTTGGGCCGCTGGTGTTCTTGGCCGGCAAGTACGGCGCCTTCGACCCGCTGGGCTGAGGCGCCATGCCCATTTACGCGCTGGGTGACATCGAGCCCGACATCCACCCTGAGGCCTTTGTCCATCCGCTAGCGGTGATTATCGGCCGAGTGAGCGTCGGCGCAGAGTCGACCATTTGGCCTGGAACGGTGCTTCGAGGCGATGGCGCGGGCATCATCATTGGCGACCGCACCTCCATCCAGGACAATGCCGTCATCCACAACACCGATGAGCTGGCCACGGTGGTGGGCAATGACGTCACCGTCGGGCATTTGGCCCATTTGGAGGGCTGCACGATAGAGGATGAGGCGCTCATCGGCGTGGCATCCGTAGTGCTGCATGAGGCGGTCGTGGGCCGAGGAGCATTGGTGGGAGCCAGCGCAGTGGTCACCAACCACATGAAGATCCCCCCGCTGGCCTTGGCCATCGGCGTGCCGGCCAAGATCCGCGAAGGGCACATGGCCGAGGGGCAGAATCGAGAGGACGCCCAGGGCTACGTATCTCGGGGTTACCGATATCGGGCTGAGATGCGCCTATTGGGTTGACCGCCGGTAGTATTCAAGTCAACCACACCTCCCCTGTAACTAGGATTTGGATATGTCGTCGGAAGCCCTTGCTCTAGATCTCGGCCGATACAAGCTCGGATGGAGCGACGAGGAAGATTACGTCTTCAAGCCCAAAAAAGGGCTCAACACCGACATCGTTCAGGAGATGTCGTGGATGAAGAGCGAGCCCGACTGGATGCGGAACTTCCGCCTGAAGTCGCTGTCCCGGTTCGAGAAGCGGCCCATGCCCAACTGGGGCGGCGACATGTCGGGCATCGACTTCGACAACATCTACTACTACATCAAGCCCACCGAGGGCCTGGCCGACGACTGGGAGGCCGTGCCCGACTCGATCAAGGACACCTACGAGAAGCTGGGCATCCCCGAGGCTGAGCGCAAGTACCTGGCTGGGGTCACCGCCCAGTACGAGTCCGAGGTGGTTTACCACCGCAATCGGGAGGATCTGGAGCGCCAGGGCGTGCTGTTCTGCGACATGGACACTGCGCTCAAGGAGTATCCCGAGCTGGTCAAGGAGCACTTCGGCACCATCATCTCGCCGGGCGACAACAAGTTCTCCGCTCTGAACTCCGCCGTCTGGTCGGGGGGAAGCTTCATCTATGTGCCCCCCGGCGTGGAGGTGGAGATGCCGCTTCAGGCCTACTTCCGCATCAACGCCGAGAACATGGGCCAGTTCGAGCGGACCCTCATCATCGCCGACGAGGGTTCACAGGTTCACTACATCGAAGGGTGCTCGGCCCCGGTGTACACCAGCGATTCGCTTCATTCCGCGGTGGTGGAGATCCTGGTCAAGAAGTCGGCCCGGGTCACCTACACCACCATCCAAAACTGGTCCAACAACGTGTACAACCTGGTCACCAAGCGGGCCAAGGTCGAGGCCGAGGGCCACATGGAGTGGATCGACGGCAACATCGGCTCCCGGCTCACCATGAAGTACCCCGCAGTGGTGATGGTCGGTCCCAAGGCCTCGGGCGAGGTGCTGTCGGTGGCCTATGCCGGGCCCGACCAGCACCAGGACGCCGGGGCCAAGATGACCCACGCCGCCCCGGAGACCACCTCCAAGATCGTGTCCAAGTCGATCTCCAACGGCGGCGGCCGCACCAGCTACCGGGGTTTGGTCAGGGTGGAGGACGACGCCTACGGGTGCCGCAGCCACGTGCAGTGCGACGCCCTGATCCTGGATGAGGACAGCGTTTCCGACACCTACCCCTACATGGAGGTGGGCACCCGGGATGCCGAGATCGGACATGAGGCCACCGTTTCCAAGGTGGCCGATGAGCAGCTGTTTTATCTGATGAGCCGGGGGCTGACCCAGGAGCAGGCCATGGGCATGATCGTCAACGGCTTCATCGAGCCCATTACCCGCACTCTGCCGATGGAGTACGCCGTGGAGTGGAGCCGGCTGATCGAGTTGCAGATGGAGGGATCTGTCGGCTGATGCCCATGCGGCAGGATTGCAAGTTCTTCGAGAGCCGGTCGTACCCCAATGGGGAGACCGTCCGGAAGTGCGATTTAGACTTGGCCCCCGAGGCCCCGTGGCGCTGTCCCGACGACTGCTCGGCCTATGAACGGCGGATGGTGGATGTGAACTGGTCGCACGGCACGCTGGTCACGCCGCCCACTCCTGATGCGCCAGCCAGCGTGGGCAGCGACGAGAGCGTCGGCGCACTTTTGGACGCGGCCGAAGACATCGTGAACGAGGCCGGCCCCCGGGTGCTGGCCGAGCTGGAGAGGGAGAAGTCACGGCGGCGGCTGCGAGCGGGCGGCGGCGGAAAGGCGAAGCGGCGAAAGCGCCGTCGGCGTTCGTGATCGAAACCCAATTCACCCCCGATGCGGCCGGTGCCATACCCGGCCCCGATTGGCTGGCCCGCCGACGAGTGGCTGCCGCCGAACAGGTGGCTGCCGCGGCGATGCCCTCGGTGGAAGAGGAGGTTTGGCGGTACACCCCAATCGGGCAGTTGGACCTGAGCCGCTATCAGCTGGCCGACGGTGGTGGTGTTTCGCCAGTTGCCGTTCCTGAACACAGCGTGATGGCCGACACCAGCAACGGGCGGCTCTGCGGCGTTGAGCTTCCCGCCGAGGTGGCCGACCAAGGAGTGGAGGTCCGGCCATTGGGCGACGACGACGCCGAGCTGGCCGCCTCGGTTGATGTGGACCTGTTCGCCCTCATGAATGCGGCATTCTCCGTGGAGCCGCTGCTGGTGCGGGTGCCCTCGGGAGTGAATGTGGAAGGGCCCATCGTGGTGCGCCATTGGCTCGACGCCGATGGGGGAGCGGCTTTCCCCCGGTTGATCGTGGACGCGGGGGCCGATTCCTCGGTCGAGGTACTGGAGCTGTACGGCTCAGCCGACGTTTCTGCGTTCGTCAGCCCGGTGATCGAGATCAGGGTGGCCGCTGCCGCCCGGGTGGGGTATCTGGCCGTGCAGGACCTTGGGCCCAAGGTATGGCACATCGGCTCGCAGGTCAGCCACATCGGCGCGCAGGCCCACCTGCGGGCGTCGTCTGCAGCTTTGGGCGGCGAATACGCCCGGACTCGTCTGGACACCCACTTGTCGGGTCGGGGGGCCACGGGTGATCTGATCTCGCTGTACTTCGGCGACGGCGAGCAGACCCTGGACTTCCGAACCTTCCAAGACCACGCCGCTCCCGACACCACCAGCACCTTGTTGTTCAAGGGTGCGGTGGACGATGCCTCCCGGTCGGTGTACACCGGCTTGATCAGGGTGCGGCCCGACGCCCGGGGCACCAACGCCTACCAGACCAACCGCAACATCAAGCTGTCAGAAGACGCCTGGGCCGAGTCGGTGCCCAACCTGGAGATCGAGAACAACGAGGTCCATTGCAGCCACGCTTCTGCGGTGGGGCCCATCGACGGCGACCAGCTGTTCTACCTGGAAAGCCGGGGGGTGCCCACCGACACCGCCGAACGTCTCATCGTGACCGGGTTCTTCAATGAGGTTTTGGACCAGTTCCCCGTGCCCGGGGCGATGCCCGCGGTGCGGGAGCGGCTTGATTCAAAGATCGCGGGTTTGAGCCATCACGGTGTCGATGGGGGTAGCGGCTCATGAGCTCGGAGCGGATCACTTTGTGCCCGCTCGATGAGATGGGAGACGGCGAGGCCCGACGGTTCGACGTTGAAGTTGGCGGGTTGGTTCACCGGATCGCAGTCATCCGCGTGGGAGATGATCTCTATGCCCTGGGCGACACGTGCAGCCATGCTGACTACTCCCTGGCCGAGGGCGAAGTGGATGCCGAGGAGGGCACCATCGAGTGTTGGAAGCACGGCAGCCTGTTCAACTTGTCTACCGGGGAGGCTGAGACTCTGCCCGCTACTCGCCCGGTGCCGGTCTATGACGTGGGTGTGGATGAGGGCCAGGTCTGGCTGGAGGTCGGCCAAGATGGGTAAGCACGATGAGTCAGCGACATGGGCAGCGACATGAGTAAGGCTGCCCAGAGCGAGCTGGTGGTCTCAGATTTGCACGTCCAAGTCGGCGGGCAAATGGTGCTGAATGGGGTGGACCTGCGGGTGGCATCGGGCGAAGTCCACGCGGTGATGGGCCCCAACGGCTCGGGGAAGTCAACCCTGGCCTACGCCATCATGGGCCGCCCCGGCTACGAGGTAACCGCGGGGTCGATCACTCTGAATGATGTTGATCTCGTGGAACTGTCCCCGTGGGAGCGAGCCCACGCGGGGCTGTTCTCCACCCAGCAATACCCCACCGAGGTTCCGGGTGTGGGCTTGGAGAACATGCTTGAGGAGGCAGTGGCTGCCATTGGCGGCGACCGGAGCGCCGTGGAAGCCCAAGTGGCCGCTGAGGCCGAGCTGGTCGACTTCGACCCCGATCTCTTGTACCGCTCGCTGAACGTCGACCTGTCCGGAGGCGAGATGAAGCGAAGCGAGGCGGTGCAACTCGGCGTGCTCCGCCCCCGAATCGCCATCTTGGACGAGCTGGACAGCGGCCTCGATGTGGATGCACTTGCCGCGGTGAGTCATCGCATCGAGCAGGCCACCCATGAAGACAACCTCGGCGTGCTGGCCATCACCCACTTCAGCCGTTTGCTGACTGTGCTCCACGCCGACGTGGTCCACATCCTCATCGACGGTGCAATCGCGGAGACCGGAGGCCCCGAGTTGGCCGCCCAACTGGAGGAGACTGGCTACGATCCCTGGATCGACACCCGCGCCGAATCACCGGTTGAAATTCACTTAGGAGGCGATCCATGGCCGTAGACGCCGATGCCAAGAAACTGCTCAGCGACGAGGAGATCGCCGCTGCCCTGGAAGACCTGCCCGGATGGGAGCGCCAAGGAGAAAAGCTCGCCGCCACGTTCAACTTCTCAGATTTCTCGGAGGCTTTCGGGTTCATGTCCCGAGTAGCACTGATCTCCGAGCGCCTGTTCCATCACCCCGAGTGGTCCAACGTCTGGTCCACCGTAGAGATAGCCATAACCAACCACGCCGCCGGCGGCCTAACCGAACTAGACCTAGAATTCGCCCGCCGAGTCAACGCCCTGAATTAGCGCTGAATGCTAGAGGCAGGCTGAGGGGCCGAGTCAGGAGTCGGCTTGGGCCTCTTCCACGGCTTGGGTGAGGGTGTGCCAGGAGAGGGTGGCGCACTTGATGCGGACCGGGAACTTGACCACGCCTTTGAGGGCTTCCAGGTCGCCGAGCTTGACGTCGGGGCTGTTGCCGTTGGTGGGGGCGGGGTCGTCGGGGTCGGGCTCGATGGACATCATCGACCTGAAGGCCTGGTTGAAATGTTGCAGCTCCTCGACAGTGCGGCCCTTGACGGCAGCCGACATCATTGACGAGGAGGCTTGGCTGATCGAGCAGCCCTGGCCGCCGAACTTGATGTCTTCGATCACCCCGTCGGCCACTTGCACATAAATGATCACCTCGTCGCCGCACAAGGGGTTGAAACCCTCGGCCCGGACGGCGGGCGGGGTATCCAGCTCTCCCCGATTGCGGGGGTTGCGGTAGTGGTCGAGGATGATCTCGCGGTAGAGATCTTCAAGATCAGGCATGGCGACGGTTCAACAGTCTACGGGCGAGGGCTCAGCGATATGCAGTCTTTCATCATTCAAGACTTCACTCGATGAAGAAGGCGTCGGCATCGGCCAGGGCATCGGCCAGGGCATCGACGTCTGACTCGTCGTTGTACACGTACATCGAGGCCCGGCTGGTGGCGGAGCAGCCCAGCACCCGCATCAGCGGCTTGGCGCAGTGGTGGCCGGCCCGCACGCACACCGCGGAGCGGTCCAATACCTGGGCCACATCGTGGGGGTGGATCCCCTTGTACTCGAACGACAGCACCCCGCCCCGCTCAGCCGGCTCGGTCGGCCCGTGGATGGTGATGTCGTCGCCGTAGCGCTGGTTCAGGGTCCGCAGGGCGTAGCCGGTGAGGGCCACCTCGTGTTCTCGAACCTGCTCCATGCCCAGGCCACTCAGATAGTCCACCGCCGCTCCCAGCCCCACTGCCTCAGCTATGGGCGGAGTTCCGGCCTCGAATTTCCACGGCACCGCCGCGGTGCTGAACCCCTCTTTGGTCACGTTGAGGATCATCTCGCCGCCGCCCAAGAACGGCGGCATGGCCTCTAGGAGCTCGGATTTGGCCCACAGCACCCCGATTCCAGTGGGGCCGCACATCTTGTGGCCGGTGAAGGCCACGAAGTCGGCCCCCATCTCCGCCACATCGGTGGGCAGGTGGGGGGTGTACTGGCTGGCGTCCACCATCATCAGCGCGCCGGCCTCGTGGGCGGCGTCGGCCAGCTGCCGGATGGGATTGATGGTGCCCAGCACGTTGGACACCGCGGCCACGCTCAGCAGCCGGGCGCCGTCGAGCAGGCGGTCGAGATCGGTCAGATCCAGATGGCCGTCGCTGCGGATGGGGATCCAGCGCAGCTCGATGCCCTGCTCGGCGGCCAGCATGTGCCAGGGGACGATGTTGGCGTGGTGCTCCAACTCGGTGATCACCACCGGGTCGCCCGGCCCCAGATTGGTCCGACCCCAGGTTCGGGCCACCAAATTGATCGCCTCGGTGGCGTTCTTGGCGAAAATGATCTCTGAGTCCTGAGAGGCCCCGATGAAATCGGCGACCTTCTTCCGAGCCTCCTCCAACGCCTCGGTGGCCTCCACCGCCAGTTGGTACGAGCCCCGGTGGACGTTGGAGTTGAAGCGCTCGTAATAGTCGGTGACCGCGTCGATAACCGGCCTCGGCTTGTGAGAGGTAGCGGCCGAGTCGAGGTACACCAGGCGACGGCCGTGTACCTGGCGGCACATGATCGGGAAATCGTCCCGAATGGACCCGGGGTCTAGCGCCATGCTTCGTACCCTTCGGCGTCCAGTTGTGCGGCCAGCTCGAATCCGCCGCTGGCCGCGATCTTGCCGTTCATGAGGATGTGGACGTGGTCGGGGGCCAGATGGTCGAGCAAACGACGGAAGTGGGTGATGGCCAGCACCCCCATCTCCGGACGTGAGGTCATCACCTCCTGCACCCCGCTGGCCACGATCTTGAGAGCATCGATGTCCAAGCCGGAGTCGGTCTCGTCCAAGATGGCCATCTCCGGCTCCAAAATGGCCAGCTGGAGAACCTCATTGCGCTTCTTCTCGCCCCCGGAGAACCCGTCGTTCAGGTAGCGGTCGGCGAAGGACGGGTCCATGTCGAACCGCTCCATCCACTCCATTACCGCCAGGCGCAGCTCCAGCACCGACAAGTCGATGCCCTTGCGGGCCGACAGGGCTTGGCGCAGGAAGTTCATCACCGACACGCCGGGGAATTCCTGGGGGTATTGGAACGCCAAGAACAGCCCGGCCTTGCCCCGCACATCAGCGGGCCAGTCGGTGATGTCGTCGCCCCTGAAGCGGATCCGCCCCCCGGTCACCTCGTACTCGGGGCTGGCCAAAAGCGCGCTGGCCAGGGTCGACTTGCCCGAACCGTTAGGCCCCATGAGGGCGTGTACCTCACCGGCTCGAACAGTGAGGTCGATGCCCGACAAGATCGGGATGCCGTCTTCAGCCGTGGCGACGTGCAGATTCTCGACCTCGAAGAGCGGGGCCTCGGGCTGGCTCACCAGATCAGTCTACGCCGGAGGAGATGCCATCCCTATCACCGAAAAGCCGCATGGCGCGCCGATGGGCGGGCCTACCAGCCCCGGTCGATCCACTCCTGGAGATGGGGGGTCTCGGTGCCGATGGTGGTCTGGTCGCCGTGGCCGGGGAGAACCATGGTGTCGGCCGACAGCGGGGCGAAGATTCGCCGGTCGATGGACTTGATGATGGTGTCGAAGTCGCCGCCTTCGAATCCAGTGGCGCCCGGTCCGCCGGGGAAGAGGGTGTCGCCGGAGAACAGGATGGGCGAGCCTTCCAGACGGAACGACATCGACCCCGGAGTGTGGCCCGGCGTGTGGATACAGTGCAGGCGGAGCCGGCCCACCTCGATCACCGACTCGTCCTCGAGCAGGTAGTCGTAGGCGTCGAGCATGGCGGCGTCCTCAGCGGTGACCCCCACGTCGTAGCCGGCATTGCGCACCTCCGGGATGGCCTGGATGTGATCCCAGTGTCCGTGGGTCTCCAAAACGGTGCGGACCCCGAGAGCGGAGCACATCTCCAGCAGGAGGTCGTGCTCGTTGGCTGCGTCGATCAGCACCGCATCGCCGGTCTGGCGGCAGCGGACCACGTAGACGTTGTTGTCCATCGGCCCGACGACCACTTTGTGGATCTCGGCTTGGGTGTCTTGCCAGTGCAGGGTCATGGCGGGGTCTTCTCGCTCTCCGACTCAGATATTTCTGAGACTCAGGGAAAACTGGTTCGCACCAAGATTGTGCCCCATCTATCGGGCCCATGACAGGTTCGGGCGTGGCTACTGGGGGTTCGGTCTAGTAAAAACAAGGCCGTGAACTTTGCCTTCAGCGAGGAACAAGAAGAACTGCGGCGCTTCGTCCGGCAGTTCTTGGAGGACAAATCCCCGGAATCGGCCGTCCGCGAGCAGATGGACACCGAAAAGGGCTACGACGACGCCGTCTGGAACCAGATGGCCGAGCAGCTCGGACTCCAGGGCCTCATCATCCCCGAGGAGTACGGGGGCAGCGGTTTCAGCTATATCGAGCTGATCGTGGTGCTGGAGGAGATGGGCCGGGCGCTGCTTTGCGCTCCGTTCTTCTCCAGTGTGGTGCTGGCCGCCAATACCCTCATCCACAGCGGTGACGAGGAGGCAAAGACTGCGCTGCTGCCCGGCATCGCTGCCGGTGAGACGGTGGCCGCGTTGGCCTTCACCGAGGAGAACGGCCGCTGGGATGAGTCGGGCATCACCGTAGAGGCGACGGCCGACGGCGACGGCTGGCGCATCTCCGGCACCAAGATGTTCGTGATCGACGGCCACACCGCCGATGTGGTGCTGGTGGCCGCTCGCACCGCTGGTGGGGTGAGCCTGTTCTGGTGCCCCAGCGACGCCGAGGGCTTGACCCGCACCGCCCTGTCCACCATGGACCAGACCCGCAAGCAGGCCCGCTTGGACTTCGACAACACCCCGGTCGCGATGGTCGGCGCCGAGGGCGGTGGCTGGGCCGTGCTTGAGCGGGTGCTCGACCTGGCTGCGGTGGCCCTGGCGGCCGAGCAGGTGGGCGGCGCCCAGATGTGTTTGGACATGTCGGTTCAGTACGCCAAAGACCGAGTGCAGTTCGGACGGCCTATCGGGTCGTTCCAGGCCATCAAGCACAAGTGCGCCGACATGCTGCTCGAGGTTGAGTCGGCCAAGTCGGCCGCCTATTACGCCGGCTGGTGCGCGTCGGAGCTGAACGACGAGCTCCCCTCGGTGGCCAGCCTGGCCAAGGCCTACTGCTCGGAGGCCTATTTCCACGCCTCAGCCGAGAACATCCAGATCCACGGCGGTATCGGCTTCACCTGGGAGCACCCCGCCCACCTGTACTTCAAGCGGGCCAAGTCGTCGGAGCTCCTGTTCGGCGACCCCACGTATCACCGCGAGCTGCTGGCTCAGCGCATCGGCATCTGACCCTCCTAATCGTCCTCGCCGCAGTCTTGGTGGTCGGGCTGGCCGCCTATGCGGTGATGCGGGTGTCATCTCGTCTGGCCCACACCCGGGCCCGGACGGTTTACGACCTGTTGGAAGCGGTGGACTTCGTGGCCGACCGCCTACCCGACTCACTGTCGGCCAAGCTGAGCTACGACGACGTGCGGGAGATTCTGCTGTGGCGACTGGATCATTTCCGGCTCCGGGGATCGGCCACCTACGGGCGAGGAGACGTGACCGCCACCGAGGCCGAGAGCCGGGAGGAGGAGGTGGTCACCAGCGATGACGACTCGGTGGACTACGTGCTGACCAAGGCCTCGGAATCTGGCAGGGACATCGACGCTCTCGACGTGGTGGTGGTGCTAGACCTCGAGAGCCAATACCTGGAGGCCATCGGAGCGCTCGGCCCTCCAGCCGAAGAATCCGACTAGCGGAGGGGTACGGTTAGGCAATGGACAGGCCTCGGTCGTTGGAAGGCTTCCGGTACGTGGGGGACAAGCGGTCCCAAGTGGTGTACGACTTGGATGAGGTGAGCGACGAGTCGGTCATCGACGAGCTGGTGGCGTCGGAGCAGTTCCTGGTGTTCGGGCCGGACTCGCTGGCCGAAGCCCGAAACCGCGGCTATCGGCCTCGGTCGGTGTGACCCAGTGGCAGACAACCGGCGGGCTCAAGCTTGCCGGATATCTGGCGCTGCCCGACAGCCGCCGAATGCGGGCGCTCCCTGGCGTGGTGCTGTGCTCGGCCTTCCCTTCGGCCGCCAACGGTGGTTCGAGGGCCGCTGAGCGGCTCTACCCCTTGGCCGATCGAATCGCCCAGAACATGGAGTGGGCTGCGCTGGTGCTCAACTACCAGGGCTGCGGCGACAGCGAGGGCGACTTCTCCCTGGAGGGATGGACCGACGACGTCCGCAGCGCGGTAGACCACCTCGACGGGCTCGATCATGTGGAAGGGGTCTGGCTGGCGGGGTTCGGCATCGGCGGGGCGTTGGTGGCCCATGTTGCTCAAGACGACCCCCGGGTTAGGGGAGTGGCCACCATGGGTGCGCCGGTGGACTTCGCCCACTGGGGCCTGGATGCCTCCGGGGTTGTGGAGTACGCCCGCTCGCTGGGCGTGATCTCCACCCCCGGCTATCCCGATTCCGTCGACTCCTGGGCCAAGGCCGCCCAGTCGATTCGAGTCGACCGGTGCGCTGGTCAGATCGCCCCCCGTCCCATGCTGGTGTTGCACGGCTCCGATGACCGAGAGGTGTCACCCCTCGACGCCCGAGCCATCGCCGACGCCCACGGCGACGCTGGCCTGCGCATCATCAGCGGCGCCGGCCACCGCCTCCACTCCGACCCCCGCTGCATATCCATCCTCCTAGGCTGGCTCGACTCCCAAATAACCCTCATCCCCTGAAGAGGGGAATCCATCCTGAGGATGCTGACGGGCGTCAAATGCACACCAGGGTTTTCTCGGGCAGGGGAGTATGCTGAGGTCGTGGCACTTCAGGACGTGGTGTTCCAATTCGACGATGACCTTGTGGAGCAACTGGACAAGCTGGCTGCTGAACAAGGGACGAGCCGCTCGGTGCTGGTGCGTCGTATCGTCACCACTGCCATTGCTGCTACGGATTGCGAGGCCTCCGATCAGGAGTTGCAAGAGGCCTACCGCCGAATTCCACAAGACCAGGGTCTTGTGGCCACCTCCTCCCGGATTGCTGCTGTCAACACACCTGAGTGGTAAGCCGCGGCGACGTCTTCTGGGCAGACCTCGGCCCGCCGCACGGACGGCGTCCTGTCTGCGTCCTCACCCGCAACGCCGCGCTCGCAGTGCTTACTTCAGTCACTTGTGCTCCAATTACTCGGACCATTCGGGGCATTCACTCCGAAGTCGAAGTCGGTGTAGAGGAAGGACTGTTGTCGCCCAGCGTGATCAATTGCGACAACGTCCTCACCATCTCGCTGGCTTTGCTCGACTCCGAGCCTGTCGGCCGACTCAGTGTTGATGTCCGAGCACGACTCGACCAAGCCCTCCGCTACGCACTGGACATTCGCTACTGATTACGTGTCACCTGAAAAGTCGTAGCACTCATTTCAGGGGTTGGCATCTTGTGGACGTAAGACCTGCATGGTGTATCGCCCCCTGAGAATGTGTCACTGCCGTAAATATCATTGTTGTATGGATTTTGGGGCTGTGACCTGCGGGAATGCCGGGGGCGGCGTGCATGTTGATGCTGTGGATGTGGCCAGGTTGGACGATGCCGGGTTGGATGCTCGGCTTCGGTTGATTGGGTCTTGTCGTAATCGGTTGGAGGGGTTTTTGGCCAAGGTGGTGGCTGAGACGCAGACGCCGGAGCAGTTGCGCAAGACGGTGCGCGACCACCAGAACGAGTTGGCCGGCGATGACGGGGCCAAGCGGTTCGAGCGCCAGCGCAAGAACCGCACGGCCAGCTTCTATTTACGAGACGACGGGATGTGGCAGCTGTTTGCCTTGTTCGACCCGGTTGCGGCGGCGCGGATCCGCAAGTCGCTGAACAAGGCGACCGACGACGACTGGCGCACCGACAACCGCCGCGAGCACACCGCTGATCGGCACCGCCGGGCTGATGCGTTGGAGCGGCTCATCACCCGCACGATTTCCGCAGACGGCAGCGAGCAGCCCCAGGGCACCACGCTGTTGTTGATGGCCGACTACGACCTGATCGACGACAAGCTGGGCCGCCCCCGCCTAGCGGATGGCACCCCGCTTCCGCCAAGCGAGTTCCACCGCCTGGCTTGTGACGCAGACATCTTGTGCGGCTTGTTCAAAAGAGCAAGCACTGAGCCCATTTGGATGGGCTCAACCAGCCGCCGCCCCAACTTCGCCCTGCGAGCCGCCCTCGAAGCCCGAGACGGCGGCTGCATAGGCTGCCGCAAAGAACCCGAATGGTGCGTTTCGCACCACATCGTTGAATGGCAACACGGAGGCCCCACCCAACCCGACAACCTCGTACTGGTATGCCACGACTGCCACCAAAAAGTGCACCACCGAAACTGGAACGTCGAAAAACACCCCGACACCGGCCGCCAATACCTAAGGCCCCCCTGGCAACTACCCCCCGAACCTGCCTTGAGACGCTGAGCTGCTGGGCTTCCAGCCCCTTCCTGACGGACCAAGCAGAACGTGGAAGAACACCCATCGTGGGTAGGATGTCAGGATGGATGCAGTGCGCGTTGTGGAGGTTGAGCCGAGAGGGCTCTACCGGTTATGGCTGCGCTTTGCCGATGGCGTCGAAGGTGAAGTGGACCTCTCTCGGTGGGCCTCGAAGGGCGTGTTCTCTGCGTGGTCAGATCCAGCCTTCTTCCGGAATGTGAGCATTCGCGATTACGGGGCAGTGGCCTGGGGCGACGGCGACGACGTGGAACTCAGCCAACACGGGCTCTATATGGACCTCACTGGCAAGTCGCTCAAGGACCTATACCCGAAGCCCTGGCAACCACTTTTGGACTAGCCGGGCTGCCGATGCCAGAACTCAGTCGCTTCTACGGCATTGTCATTCGGATGTTTGCCAACGACCACAACCCTCCGCATTTCCACGCTCAATATGGCGAGCACAGCGCAACGGTCGACATTGCTACGCGTTCCATTATTGAAGGATCACTACCCAGGCGATGCCGGAACATGGTTGCGGAGTGGAGCGAGCTGCATGAAGAAGAGCTCATGTCCGCATGGCACACCCTGAAGAGCGGAACGTCTCCGCAGAAGATCGCTCCACTTAGCTGAGCTCGTGGTTTATATTGCAAGTGGCCGGTGACTTAGCCAGGAGGCCCTCACCGGAAGTAAGCCCCGGATTGGCTGTGGATCAAAGTCCCGGGGCCTCTGCGCGTTTGGAGGATCGCGTTGGAGGTCTGGAGTGATGTTGCTGCCGCGAGTGGGCCTACCGTGCGAGTTGATCTCCAAGCAGTTGGAGACGTTGTTGAATGACCCGTGGGGCCGTGGCGAGGACGTACCCCTCTGAAGCTTTGCCTTGGACGGCGCCTATGAGCGGGCTGGCCAAGGTGTCGAGCACTTGCTGGATTTCCTGCTCGGAACTGGACTTGTCGGGCTGACCGAGCATCACCATCAGTTGTGGAGCAGTGAGCGGCCCGAAAGCACCGGTCCTCTCAGCCAACTTCGAACAAATCTCAACTGCGAGATCTCGAAGCCGGGTCAGGTCTTGGGCAGCTTTGCCTATCGAGACCGTGTCGACCGCGCCGCCGGACTCGAAGAGGGCTCGGTAGTCCTGTAGACCTAGTGGCGCATCGGCGTGCTGGATGCACAGCTCAGCAAGTTGTTCAGTTGAGAGCACCGCGACCGACTTGTTGATTGCCCGGCTCATCAGGCGTTGGCCGGAGGGGTTTGGCCCTACAAGCATCGAATAGTCGGCGTTGTGCTGTTTGCGATGATCTTCCAGAGTCACCCAGTCCACCTGGTGATCACCCAGAGAACCGGAGCCGACTGTTTTGGCGTCGATGGTCACTGTGTAGGAGTCCTCTTTACCCAGAGGAGCCTTGACCAGCACATCGGTCTTGCCGCTTCCACCGAGCTTTTCGGCGTCGAAACCCAGAAAATCGAAAGCGTCCCGGACGGCGATTTCCAATCGGTCTGGGTTCTTGCTGTCGGTGGATGCGTCTCTGATTCTGTTTGCGAGAGATTTGGCGTCTGAGAGATCGATTGTTGGCGTGTGTAGGTCAGGCTTGGGTGCATCAGTGAGGGGTGAATCCGGGTTATCAACCTCGGGACCAGTCTTCTGTGAATTAGTAGCGGAGGAAGGTTGAGGGCGCGCAGTGATACCGGAGGGTACGTAGAGATCTAGCTTTGACAGCAGATCGCGTCCCGCGTCAGTGATTGCAATACGGCCGCTTCCAGCGGGTTCGGTGAGCTTGGCCGACTGAAGCCATCTCCGCCGCCTCGCAATTTGGTCGCCCCTCTCCCAATTCAGCCCGTATCTGTCGGCTGCTAGGCGCAGCTCCTCGGTCCGTAGCGGCCTAGCGCTCAACTCCGCAAGCATCTCCCCGATGAATTGGAGTCTGCTGTGAAGCAGCGCGATGACAATGCCATCATCCTCGGATTCGTACCAGCGGTCTGCGAACTTACTGAGTTGAAGCAGGCCAGAATCAAATTCGAGAATGCCAGTGTTTTGTAAGAACCGCCCTCTCCAAGAGGCGCTGTTTTCTTTTAAGCCAAAGCGGTTTTGTAGCCAGCCAACTAGGTCTTGGGAGGTTGGACGCTGTCTGGAGACAAATCCACAGACTTCGCGCAGGGTTTCCAAATAGCTGGCGTTGCCCCCTGGCATGCTTCCAACGGCCTTGGCGCGCAGCTCCCAGGGGAGTGGGGGAGGGATGTCGGCTGGGTTGGTCATGCGGGGGTAACCGTACTGAATCAGACGGTTACGGTCAGTCTTGCTTGGTTTTGCCTTTGGCCTTTTGGGCTTTTTTCCAGGCTCTTACTTCGGCTAGGGCTTCGGGGCTGTCTATGTCGGCGACGGTGCGGGGGGTGGGGTCGGAGAAGGGGGCGGCGGCGGCTTCCCAGCCTTCGGGGGTGACGTTGAAGCGCTTGGCCAACACAGCTAGGAAGATCTTGGCCTTCTCGTCGCCGTAGCCGGGTAGGGCCTTGAGCCGCTTGAGCAGGTCTTGGCCGGTAGGTGCCTCGCCCCACAGCTTGGCGGCGTCGCCGTCGTAGTGGTCCACGATGTGGCGGGCCAGGTCTTGGGCCCGGCGGGCCATCGACCCGGGGAACCGGTGCAGGGCGGGCTTCTCCTTGAACGCAGCCTCGGCCCTCTCGGGATCCATCTCGGCCAATCCCGCGGCGGAAAAATCATCGGGGATCCGCTCCTTCAAGCGGAGGGGCGACTTGAACGCCCACTCCATAGAGACTTGCTGGTCGAGCATCATGGCCAGCAGAAGAGCGAACGGATCATCGAGGAGGAGTTGGTCGGCGTCTTGATCGCCGGTTACGGCAAGTGTTCCCATCTGCCCATCGTACCGGCCACGAGTGACAACGCGTAGCCTGAAGATATGGCTCGATCGCTGGCCAAACTGCTAACCCATCCCAGCCTCTGGACCACCGCGATCCGCCTCGGATGGCGGCTGAGGATGCTGCCGGATCGGGATTATCTGAGGTTTCGGATGGTCACCATGTACGGCGATGCCGATGCCCAACCTCGCAGCCACGACCTCATCACCTATCTCCATTGGTGCAAAGCCTGGGGGCGGACCACGAGGTGAAACCGAGCTAAACGGCCGCATTCCGGCATTCAGCGCGGAGGTGTGTTCTGGGTAATCCGCGCAAAGCGGTTCGGCAGGTTCACTATGGTTTCCCCCATGAGCCGGGCGCTGGTGCTCAACGCATCTTTCGAGCCGCTGAGTGTGGTGTCGCCCCGGCGCGCTCTCGTGTTGGTGATGGCCGAGAAGGCCGAGGTGGTGCTGGAGTCGGGCGAGCGGATCCGCTCTGAGCGACTCGACCTGCCATTGCCGTCGGTGGTTCGACTGCGGTACTACGTCAAGGTGCCGTTCTTCCGCACCGGCGGGCTCAGCCGCCGGGGAGTGTTCGCCCGCGACGGCTACCGCTGCCAGTACTGCGGGCGCCACGCCGACTCCATCGACCACGTCCGGCCCCGCAGCCGGGGAGGAACCCACTCCTGGGAGAACGTGGTGGCCGCCTGTCGACGGTGCAACATGGCCAAGCGGGATCGGCTGCTCTCGGAGACGCAGATGCGGCTGATACGCCCACCGGCCGAGCCGCCCCGCTCGGCCTGGGTGGCCTCGGCGGTGGGCCATGTGCCTTCCGACTGGCTGCCCTACCTAGATCCAGCAGCCGAGTCCGTCGCCCAGACTGCTTGAGCCTGTCGCGGGATGCCCGACGACATGGATCGGTGAACACCAAGACTGAGCCACTGTCGATCGAAGGCGGGTGGACAACCCGTCGTTTGAACGGGACGGTGGGCGAGCTGCACGCCCTTACCCCCGACGCCGATATCGATCGGGAAGTGTGGCTGATGTCGCCCACCGACACTGCGTTGGTGCTGGGCTCCGCCCAGTCTGCTGACATCGCTTCCTCCGATGAATCGGGAGTGGTGCGACGCCGCAGCGGTGGGGGCGCGGTGATGGTGGAGCCCGATCACTCGGTGTGGATCGACGTGGTGATCAACCGAGGCGATCCACTGTGGGACGACGACGTGAACCGGGCGCCGCTCTGGTTGGGCCAAACATGGCGGGCGGCTTTGGCCTCACTGGAGCTCGCGGACGGAGTGGTCCTGGACCGGTATGAACCCGGCCCCTGGGGGCGACTGGCCTGTTTCGCCAGCAGAGGTCCCGGAGAAGTGCTCATAGATGAGGCCAAGGCGGTCGGAGTAACCCAGCGCCGAACCCGGAACACCGCCCGCTTCCAAACGCTGGTCTACCGCCGCTGGGCCCCCGAGGAGTTGATGTCTCGTCTGGTGGTGCCAACCGGCCAGACCGACAACCTTCGCAACACCCTGGCCGGGTCGGCCTATCCGCTGGACGCCCCGGCGGAGAAGATCATCGCCGCCTTCTTGAATTCCCTGCCGCGGTAGAGCCGTGGCGATCCGCCGCCACCGGATCACACAGCCAGTTCAGACGCGGTGCCACCCCTTGTCACAAAACACCTCGATTGGGTTGCAGTGGTGGGGTATTGGGGGATAAAATGGGACTAAGTGGGAGATAAGGGGAATTTCACGGGACCCATTGGAGGGAGACATGCTCACCGGTGAGCACGCTCGCTCCTTGGACGACAAGGGCCGGCTCTCGCTGCCGCCGGCCTTTCGCTCGGCGCTGGCCGAAGGTGCCTACGTGGCCATCTACCGGCAGTGCCTCGGGATCTGGACCGCGGACGAAGCCCACAGTGCTTTGAGGCGGCTTGAAGCCGCGGTGCGGGCCGGGGAGGCCTCCGGCGACGAGCTGCGGCGCTTCTCCTCCAGCCTCGAACCGGTGAGCGTGGACGCCCAGGGCCGGTTGAGCCTCCCGTCCACCAAGCGCGAGGCGCTGGGTTTGGACAAGAGCGTGGTGCTCGTCGGCGTGTTCAACCGTGGAGAGGTGTGGGATGCAGGGGAGTGGGAGTCGCTTCAAGCCGAACAGGGCGAAGCGGATGTCGACAGGTGGCTCTGATGAGGCCTCATGGAAGGAGTAATCGGCTGGGAAGCGCATAGCAGGAAAAACAAAAAGGGCTCATGGGCAGTCCTCCGTCTGACGAGATGGAAGGCCCCTACTCCGCCCGCTTGCCATCTGACACTGCCGGGGAGAAATCCCGGAGTGCGGTCGCCAGGCGGAGGACTGCCGATGGGCGCCATTTTTATCGGCCGACCAGGCCGGACGCAAGAACAGCACCCGCAGCCATCGGGCCGCTGAGTTGCCGAGGAGGTGAATGAGCATGAACGGGGGGACACCGCCGGCAATCGACAGTCGATTCGTCCATCACCCCGTCATGGTCGCAGAAGTGGTGGAACACCTGTCCGAGGTGCCGTCGGGATCCTTTCTCGACGCCACCGTGGGTGGGGGAGGACATGCTCGGGCGCTTTTGAACGCCCGTCCTGACCTCTCGCTGATTGGCCTCGACCGTGACCCCTCCGCGGTCGAGGCCGCCACCACTGTTCTGGCCGGCCGCGGCGCCACCATCTGCCGGGCGAGCTTCGCCCAACTAGACGAGGTGCTAGAGGCGCAGGGCGTGTCTCGCATCGTGGGATCGCTATTCGACTTCGGGGTGAGCTCCCCGCAGCTGGACAAGCCCGAGCGGGGGTTCAGCTATCGCCAAGAAGGGCCGCTGGACATGAGGATGGACTGCGGCCAGCAATTCACCGCCGACGACGTGGTGAACAACTGGCCGTCTTCCGACCTTGTGCGAATCCTGCGCAGATACGGCGATGAGCGCTACGCCAATCGCATAGCCGCGGCCATAGTCGCCGCCCGGCCGGTGGCCTCCACCACCGAGTTGGCCGACATCGCAAAAGAGGCCATCCCCGCTCCCGCCCGCCGCCGGGGCGGACACCCCGCCAAGCGGACCTTCCAGGCCATCCGCATCGCGGTCAACAACGAACTCGACCAGATAGAGCCCGCATTGGAAGCGGCCATCGATCGAACGGTGCCCGGGGGTCGAGGGGTGGTGCTCAGCTACCACAGCGGTGAGGACCGCATCGTCAAGCGGATCCTCCGACGCCGAGCCGGGTTGAGCGACGAGTCCCGCTTTCGGGCACTGCCCCCATCGGCGTCGCAGTCCCAGCCCGCCATCGAGCTGATCCCCCGGGGCAGCCGCCGGCCCAGCGCCGCGGAGATGGCCGACAACCCCAGAGCCTCCAGCGTCCGCTTCCGGGCATTCTGCAAGCTGGGGAGCGATCAGGGCGAGGGCGCCGAGTAATGGCCGCTCCCCAACGCCACCCCCGCCCGTCTCCGGCCCAGACCGACCCTAAACCTCGCCCTCACCTTCATGCCGCGCCGCGGCCCAGTCGCAGGCTGATGCCCCTGATGGGCTGGGCCGCCGCCATCACCGTGGTGATCGGCCTCTTTGCCCTGGCCCTGTTCCACGCCATGATCGTCGACCGGCAAACCACGCTGGACAACCTCAACCAACAGCTCGAAGACGTCCGGGCCACCAACGACAAGCTGAGGCTCAACGTGGCCCGGGCCGAAGCCCCCGACCGGATCGTGGCGGTGGCCTTGTACCGACTGGGGATGGTGGAGCCCGACCGCCTCGTTTACCTGACCCCCGTGGAATTGGATGAGGGCGGCGGGGAGTGAACCCCGCCGAGGAAGTTAGGGGAACCCGGTCGCGCCGGCGGCGAGGCACCTCCATGGTGGTGGTGTTCGCCTTGATCGCCGTGGTGCTGGGCGTCCGGCTGGCCGACCTCCAGCTCTTCCGATCCGACGCCTACGTGAAGTACGGCGAACAGCAGCGAATTCGGACGGTCAAGCTGACGGCCGACCGCGGGCAGATCGTCGACCGCAACGGGGTGGAGTTGGCCGTGTCGGTGCCGCAGTGGACCGTCTGGGCCGACCCCAGCCAAGTGGACGATCCCGCTGGAGCGGCGGCTGCGCTGGCCCCAGTGCTGGAAATGGACCAAGACCACCTGTTCCAGCTTCTGAGCGAGCCCGACCAGCACGCCTACCTGGCTCGCACAGTGCCCGACAAAGTGTCGCGTGCGGTGGCCGACCTCAACCTCAAAGGGGTGTACCTGCTGGAGGAGTCGGCACGCTTCAATCCCGCGGGCGACCGTTTGGGCCGTTCCGTGGTCGGGATTGTGGACGTCGACCAAATCGGCATCAGCGGCCTCGAATATCAATATGACGGTCTCCTCGGCGGCACCCCCGGAGAGATGGTGTTGGAGAGCAGCCAGGACGGGCGCACAATCCCCACCGGCGCCCGCCACATCAAGCCCCCCCAGCCGGGGGCCGACCTGCATCTGACCATCGACCGCTCGCTGCAATTCGAAGCCGAGCGCGCCCTCATGCGCCAGATCGAAAAGGTGGACGCCTCCAGCGGATCAGTAATCATCATGGAGCCCGACACCGGCGAGATTCTGGCCATGGCCTCGGTGGGTCGAGATGGGGAGGGCGACCCGGTCTCGCTCAGCGAGAATCGAGCCGTCACTTGGGCCTATGAGCCCGGATCGGTTCTCAAGAGCGTGGTGCTGTCCGGTGTGATCGAGGAAGGCTTGGGGGAGCCCCACCACGTGCGCGAAGTCAACCATTGGCTCCAGCTCTACGATCAGGAATTCACCGACCACACCGAATACGGGACCGCGCTCTACACCATGGAGGAGATCCTGGCCCGCTCATCCAACACCGGCACCGTTGAGTGGGCCCTCGTGCTGGGCTCCACCCGTCTGGCCGCCTATATGTCCCGGTACGGACTGGGATCGACCACAGGACTGGGGTTCAGAGGGGAATCGTCCGGTTTGGTTCCGAACCTTCTCGACTGGAGCGGTACCGACGTGGCCAGCTTTGCGCTGGGCCAGGGCATGCTGGCCACACCGTTGCAGGTGCTGATGGTGTACAACACCCTGGCCAACGGCGGGCTGCGGGTGCCGCCCACCCTGGTGCACTCGGTGGTGGACACCGATGGCCAGGAGATCCCACTGGAGCGGCCCGAACCGGTGAGGGCGGTGTCGTACGACACCGCCTCGCACATGACCGACATGCTGGTCACCGTCGTGCGGGAGGGAACGGGGCGCAACGCCCAGGTCGACGGCTACACCGTCGCCGGCAAGACCGGAACCGGCCAGAAGGTGCTGTCCAACGGGAACTACGGAGAAGCGGGTGCCGGGCGCCTATACACCGCCACCTTTGCCGGGTTCCTGCCCGCCGAGGATCCCCAGATCTCGATCATCGTGGTCATCGACGAGCCGGTCACCAACTTCTACGCCAGCCAGGCGGCCGCCCCGCTGTTCGCCGAACTGGCCAAGTACACCCTGCAACGCCTCCGCATTGCCCCGCCGGTCGGCTTCGTCACCGTCGAGCCGAAGCTGGGTCCCGCCCCCACCCCGCAGCCGACCCCCGCCCTGGTGCCCGCGGCCACCCCGCAGCCGACTCAGGCCCCGGCGCCCGCACCCATTCCCGAGCCGACTGCGGCACCGACCAGCACTCCAGAGCCTGAACCGGTGCCCACCCCCACCCCGAATCCCACCCCGAATCCCACCCCGGAACCGGCGCCGGACCCCGAGACTGCCCCCGACCCGGGTTCCCCGACCGAGCCGGAGAGCCCGTCCCCGGGGGTTGAGCCCCAGGGAGAGGAAACTCCGCCCCAGGCAATCGGCCAGTCACCCTCGAACGAGGACGGGCTGTGAGCGCCCCATCGATGACGCTGCTGGAACTGGCCGAAGCCGCTCCCGGGCTGCTGGATCGCCACGGCGACGCCGAGATCACCGGGCTGGCCCACGATTCCCGGGCCGCGAATCCCGGCGACTTGTTCTTCTGCGTGCCGGGCGCCAACCACGACGGCCACGACTTCGCTTCCGAGGCGCTGGACCGGGGGGCCGCCGGGTTGGCGGTGGAGCGCCCTCTCAACCTGGGCTGCCCCCAAGTGCAGGTCGAGTCGGTGCGCCGGGCAATGGGACCGATGAGTTCCGCCTTCTACGGCCACCCCTCCCAGTCGATGACGGTGATCGGGGTCACCGGCACCAATGGCAAGACCACCGTGTGCAGCCTGCTGGGCTCGGTGCTGGAGGCTGCCGGAATGCAAGCCGAGGTGCTGGGCACGCTTACCGGCACCAGAACCACACCGGAGTCCCTCGACTTGCAGCGCCAATTGGCCTGTTGGCGGTCGAGGGGAGTGCAGGCGGTGGCCATGGAGGTGTCCAGCCATGCGCTGCACCAGCACCGAGTAGACGGCATCCGCTACGACGCGGCGGTGTTCACCAACTTCTCTGTCGATCACCTCGACTATCACGGCACCGTCGAGGAGTACTTCGAGGCCAAATCCCGCCTGTTCACCCCCGAGCTGTCCGACCGGGCCGTGGTCAACCGGGGCGACGAATACGGCCGGCGGCTGTATGCCGAACCCCGCATCCCCACGGTGGGCTACGACCCCGCAGACCTGTCGGTCGAAGTGGGGCCGCAGGGCATAGCCATGCAATGGCAGGGCCAAGAAGTCGACCTGTCTCTCATCGGCCGCTTCAACGCGGCCAACGCCCTGGCTGCGGCCGAGACCGCCCTGATGCTGAACGTCAGCGTGCCCGAAGTGACCGCCGGGCTGGAATCGGCCGCCCCCGTACCGGGCCGCTTCGAGACCATCGAGTCCAGCCGCCCGTTCACGGTGGTGGTGGACTACGCCCACACCCCCGACGGCCTGGCCCAGGTGCTGGCCGCCGCCCGGGAGCTGGTTGCCGGCGACGGTCGCCTGTGGGTGGTGTTCGGCTGCGGCGGCGACCGCGATACCGGCAAGCGCCCGATGATGGGCCGGGTGGCGGCCGAGCAGGCCGACAACGTGATCGTCACCTCCGACAACCCCCGCTCAGAGGATCCCGACGCCATCATCGCCGAGATCCTCACCGGGGTGCCCCGCCGCTCTGCTGGAGTGTTGACCCTGGCCGACCGAGAGGCCGCCATTGCCCGAAGCCTGGCCGAGGCCGGTCCCGGCGATGTGATCGTGCTGGCCGGTAAGGGCCACGAAACCACCCAGACAGTGGGCGACCAGGTGATCCCCTTCGACGACCGGGAGGTGGCCCGAGAGCTTCTGGCCGCCATGGAGGCCGCCCGATGATCCGCCTCTTGTTCGCCGTCGCCATTGCCGGAGTGGTCTCGGTGATCGGCACCCGCTTTTTGATCTACTTCTTGCGCAAGCACTCCATCGGCCAGACCATCCGCCTCGACGGACCCCAGGGCCATGTCAGCAAGGCGGGAACCCCCACCATGGGGGGAGTGGCCATCGTGGTCGGCGCGCTGGCCGGATACGGCATCAGCGATCTCTACAACGGCATCTTCACCCGCACGGGCCTGATCGTGATGCTGGCCATCGTCGGGGCGGGCGTGGTCGGCTTCGTCGACGACTGGCTCAAGGTGTCCCGAGAGCGCAACCTGGGCCTGGGCAAGCAGACCAAGATCCTTGGCCTGCTGGTGGTGGCCGCGGGGTACGCGCTGTTGATGATCCACCTGACCGATGTCCGCACCGAGCTGTCGTTCACCCGCTACGACTCCCTGAACATCGACCTGGGGCCGTGGGGATGGGGCCTGTGGGCCGTGCTGCTCATCTTGGCCACCAGCAACGCCGTGAACCTGACCGACGGGCTTGACAGCCTGGCCGCCGGCTCGTCGGTGTTCGCCTTCGCCGCGTTCGTGGTGATCGGCTTTTGGGCCTTTCGCAACGAGGACATCTACGGCATCCCCCACGCCCTCGACCTGGCCATCCTGGCCGCCGCCATGGTGGGGGCCAGCGCCGGGTTCATGTGGTGGAATGCCGCGCCGGCCCGAATCTTCATGGGCGACACCGGATCGCTGGCCCTGGGAACGGGGATGGCCGCGCTGGCCCTGGCCACCAACACCCACCTTCTGCTGCCCATCATCGGCGGGCTGTTCGTGATGGAGACCCTGTCGGTGATCATCCAGGTGTTCAGCTTCCGGGTGTTCGGCACCCGGGTGTTCCGCATGGCCCCCATCCACCATCACTTCGAGCTCCGCGGCTGGCCGGAGACCACAGTGATCATCCGGCTGTGGATCATGACCGGCTTCGCCACCGCGGTGGCCCTGGGACTCTTCTACGCCGACTTCGTGTCCATAGGAGGGGCAGATTGAGCCGGGAACCCCTTGTGCTGGTGGGCTTTGCCATCACCAACCGGGCGGTGTGCGCCCAGCTGACCGAGCGCGGCCAGCCGGTAGTGGCGGCCGACGACGCCCCCGACGACCAGGCCCGGCGATGGGCCGCCGATCTGGGGGTAACCCTCCTGGAGCAGCCCGCTCCCGACAGCTGGCCGCCTTTGGTCGCCGATGCCCGGGCCATCGTTCCCACCCCGGGACTGCCCGAGTCCCACCCCTCTCTCGCCGCAGCCGCCGCGGCGGGCACCCCGGTCATCTCCGAGTTCGACCTGGCCCAGCACTGGGACGAACGTCCGACGCTGGCCGTCACCGGAACCAACGGCAAGACCACGGTGACGCTTCTGGCCGCAGCCATGCTGGAGGCTTCCGGGATCGCGGTGAGCGTGGCCGGCAACACGGAGACGCCGCTGGTGGAGGCCATTCGAGACGACCGGCCCGCCGCATTCGTGGTCGAGGCATCCTCGTTCCGGCTGGCCCACAGCCGGTGCTATCGGCCGGTGGTGGGGGCATGGTTGAACTTCGCCCCCGACCACCTCGACGTGCACGCCTCGCTCCACAGCTACCGGGCGGCCAAGGCCGCACTGTGGAGTAGGGTCGATCACAACTCCACATCGGTGGTTAACCGGGACGATCCGGTGGTGCTCGAACACGCGCCCGACCGAGGCCGTGTGATCACCTTCGGGCTCACCGAAGGCGACTTCCGAGTGAGCCAAGGCGCCCTGTGGGCGGAGTCGGAGAAGCTGGCCGACATCGCCGAGCTGCACCGGCCCCATCCCCACGAGCTGGGCAACTGCCTGGCCGCAGCGGCGGTGGCCATGGCCGGCGGGGCCAACCCGGATGGAGTGAGGACGGCCCTGTTGGCGTGGACCGGCCTGCCCCATCGGGTGGTACTGGTGGCCGAGCACGCCGGGGTGCGCTTCTATGACGACTCCAAGGCCACCACCCCCCACGCGGTGTGCGCCGCGGTGCGATCGGTGGGGCGCTCGGTTCTCATCGCCGGCGGCCGCAACAAGGGACTCGACCTGCATCCCATGGCCGAGGCGGCCGACGGGATCGCCTCGGTGGTGGCCATCGGAGAGGCCGCCCCCGAAGTCCAGCAGGTGTTCGCCGGACTGTGCCCGGTGGCAACCGCGGATTCCATGGCCGAGGCGGTGAGCACCGCCGCTGAGATCGCCCGAAGCGGCGACGCGGTGCTGTTGTCGCCGGGATGCGCCTCGTTCGACTGGTACGGCTCCTACGCAGAGCGAGGCGACCACTTCTCCTCGCTGGTACGCGAGATGATCGGAGGATCGCCATGACCGCAGTAGCTCCCCGCGTTCCCCGCCTGGCGTGGGTCTCGGCCCTCCGGGCAGCCCCGGCCGGACAAGCCACGGCTCCGTTCTACCTGCTGTTCGGATTGATCGTGACCCTCAACGCCATCGGCCTGGTCATGGTGCTGTCGGTCTCCTCGGTCACCAGCTTGTACGTGGGCCAGTCCACCTGGTTCACCTTCCAGCGCCAGCTTGTCTGGTGCGTGGGCGGGCTCTTGGCCATGGTGCTGGTGTTGCGCACCGACTACCGGCAGTGGAAGAAGTACGCCAATGCCGGGGTGGCGCTCACCTTGTTCTTCCTGGTGGCGGTGCTGATTCCAGGGATCGGCACCACCGCCAACGGGGCCACCCGTTGGATCTACTTCGGCCCGATCAGCTTCCAGCCCTCCGAGCTGGCCAAGCTGGCCATGGTCCTGTTCGCCGCCTCGTGGCTGGCCGACAAGGCGGGCCAAGAGCGCAGCACCCGTATCACCATCCGTCCGGTGCTGGTGATCTGCTGCATCATGTCGGGGCTCATTCTGCTCCAGCCCAATCTGGGCACCGCGGTGATCCTTGTGCTGATCGCCTTTGCCGCGCTGTTCATGGCCGGAGTGCCCCTGCTTCCGCTCAACGGCTGGTCGCTGATCAGCGGCGGCGCCGCGGCGTTGGCCGCATGGGGATCGGGCTATCGCCGCAACCGGCTGGCCGCGATGCTGGATCCGTGGTCCGATCCGCTGGACACCGGCTGGCAAACCATCCAGTCCCGGGTGGGCATCGCCTCGGGCGGGCCCTCCGGAGTGGGATTGGGGGAGAGCCGAATCAAATGGGGCTTCCTCCCCGAAGCCCAGACCGACTTCATCTTCGCCGTTCTGGCCGAGGAGATGGGCTGGCTGGGCGCGTTGTTCGTGATCGGCCTCTTCGTCGGTTTCGTGGTCTGCGGGATCTGGGTGGCTGTGAACTCCCCGGATCGATTCGGGCAGGTCTTGGCCACGGGCATAACCATTTGGGTGGGATGCCAGGCGTTCGTGAACATCGCCGCGGTGGTGGGGGTGCTGCCGATCACCGGCGTACCCCTGCCGTTCTTGTCGGTGGGGGGCTCCGCCCTGTTGACGTGCATGGTGGCTTCGGGGATGCTCTTGAACATCGCCCGCCAGATCCGAGTCGAGCCGTGAACCCTGCTGCTCGGCCGGGCGAGTCGGCGGGGCACAGCGAGCCCTCCAGCCGCCCCCCGGTGTGGGCGGTGATCGCCGGGGGCGGAACTGCCGGCCATGTCCATCCCGGCCTGGCTGTGGCCCGCGCCCTGGTTGGACGCGGTCGCGAGCCCCAAACAATCCACTTCGTGGGATCGGCCCGAGGGGTGGAGCGCGATCTGATCCCCGCGGCCGGATTCGAACTGACCCTGCTGCCCGGCCGGGGCATCCAACGCCGGCTGACACGCCAGAACCTGTCGTCGGCCTGGGGCCTGGCCCAAGCCGTGGTCCAGTCCCTCCGCCTGCTGCGGCGCCTTCAGCCGTCGGTGGTCTTGGGGCTGGGGGGCTACGCCAGCGTGCCCTGCGCGCTGGCGGCGAGGCTGCTCAGGATCCCGATCGTCGTGGCCGAGCAGAACGCCGTACCTGGCTTGGCCAACCGCCTAGCCAGTCGGTGGGCCCGGGCGTCGGCCGTGTCCTTTCCGGGAACCCCGCTGCGCCGCTCGGTCCTCACCGGCAACCCAGTGCGAAGCCAAGTCCAAAGCGTCGACCGGGAGAGCGACCGGGCTGCGGCCCGAGCCGCTCTCGGCGTGGAGGAGGGTCGCTGCCTTATCGCGGTGGTAAGCGGATCACTGGGCGCCGCCCGCATCAACCGGGCCGCTTTCGAGGCCGCTCGCCGTTGGGCTGATCGCGATGATCTGGCCGTCCATCATGTGGTGGGCCGCAGGGATTGGGAGGATTTGGCCGACCTGCGCCCCGACCTGTCCGATGCCGCGCTGGACTACCGGGCAGTGGAGTACGAGGACAACATGCCCGGTGTGTACGCCGCCGCCGATCTGATGGTGGGCCGAGCCGGCGCCTCCAGTGTGGCCGAGCTCGCCGTTGTCGGGCTGGCGTCGGTGCTGGTCCCGTTGCCGGGGGCCCCCGGCGACCACCAGACCGCCAACGCCACGAAGCTGGCCGCCCTGGGAGGGGCGGTGGTGGTGTCCGACGCCGAGATGGACGGCGACCGAATGGCCCTCGAGGTGGAGAACCTCATCAAGGTTCCCGGACTTCTCGACGCCATGGGCCGAGAGGCAACCGATCTCGGCCACCGCGATGCCGACGACCGGGTGGCCAATCTTTTGGAGATGCACGCCCGAGGCCCTCGCCAAGACCAACAATAGAGGCCATGGTCGATCTCAGCTCGGCACCCCGAGTCCACCTGTTGGGAGTGGGCGGAGCGGGCATGTCGGCGATCGCCGTGGTTTTGCGGGGGCTGGGCTGCCGGGTCAGCGGCAGCGATGCGGCTGACACCCCGGTGCTTGATCGTCTGCGGGAAATCGGGGTGGACGTACACGTCGGCCATCAGGCCTCTCATGTATCGGGGGCCGACATTGTGGCCCGCTCCACCGCGGTGGGCGACGACAACCCTGAGATCCTTGCGGCCCGCCAAGCCGGCATCCCCGTCTACCGCCGAGCCGAGATCCTGACGGCCATCACAGAGCTTCGGACCACCGTGGCGGTGGCGGGCACCCACGGCAAGACCACCACCGCGGCCATGTTGTCCCACATGCTCATGGCGGCCGGGGCCGATCCCGGGTATGTGGTGGGCGCAGTCTTGGCCAACGGCATGATCGGGGCTCGGTGGTCCGACAGCCCCCTGTTCGTGGTCGAGGCCGACGAGAGCGACGGCACCTTCGGAGAGCTAATGGTCGATTGGGCGGTGTTGACCAGCGTGGAGCCCGATCACCTGCGTCGAGATCGCCCGGCGGAAGAGCTGGAGGCTGAATTCGCCCGATTCTGCGCTGGTACCGCCAATGGGCTGGTGGTGTGCGCCGACGACCGCGGTGCTATGCAGGCGTCGCAGGGCGGCAACCGAGTCCTCTACGGAACCGGGCCAGAGGCCGACTACCGGTGGCGGCTGGTGAGCCGCAGCCGGGAATCCACGGTTGGAGAGGTGATTCGCCGCGGCGAGCTCATCGGCCCGGTGACGGTACCGATGCCGGGAGACCACAACGCCCTCAACGCCACCGGCGCTTTGGCCATGGCCTGCGAGCTGGGGGTGGACCAGTCCCAAGCGGCGGGGGCGCTGGCGGGGTTCCGGGGGGTCACCCGGCGGTTCGAGCACCGGGGGAAGGCCGCCGGGGTCGATTTCGTGGACGACTACGCTCACCTGCCCACCGAAGTGGCCTGTGCGCTGAAGGCGGCCTCCGACGGGGGATGGAACCGGGTCGTGTGCGTGTTCCAACCCCACCGCTACACCCGCACCTCGCAACTGTGGGAGTCATTCGCCCACTGCTTTGAGGGCGCCGACGAGGTGATCGTCACCGACATCTACTCGGCAGGCGAGCCACCCATCCCCGGCGTGTCTGGGGAGCTGATCTGGCAGGGGGTGAAGGAGGCCCACCCGGATTGGGACGTCTCCTATGTGGCGGGGCTCGAAGACGTGGCCGACATTTTGGTCAGCGGGCTTCGCCCCGGAGACCTGTGCCTCACCCTGGGCGCCGGCGACCTCACCCGGCTTCCCGACCGGGTGATCTCGAGGCTTTCCGAGCGGCAATGAGCTCTGCCCCCTGGAATCGCCTGGCCGAGGATCTGGCCCGAGCGCTGGGGCGCGATGCCGTCGCCCGAGAGCGCCCGATCGGTCCGGAGACCACCTATCGGGTGGGAGGGGCGGCGCGAGTGGGGGTGACGCTGGCCGCCGACGCCGACACCACCGCCCTGGCCGAGGCATTGGCCGCCAGCGGCGCCGACGTGCTGGTGGTGGGCAAGGGCTCGAATCTCCTAGTGGCCGACGCCGGCTTCGACGGGGTAGCCGTTTGGCTGGGTCCCGGCTTCGACGGGGCGGAGATCGACGGACTCAAGATCAGAGCCGGTGCCGCCGCCGGTCTCCCGATTCTGGCCCGCCAGAGCGCGGCGGCCGGCCTGACGGGCTTTGAGTGGGCGGTCGGGGTGCCGGGCTCGCTGGGGGGTGCGGTTCGCATGAACGCCGGCGGCCACGGCTCCGACATCGCCGCGTCGTTGATCGGTGCCGAGGTGGTCGACCTACGGGCCGGCACCGTAGAGCGGTGGGACACACCGCGGCTGGAGTTCGGCTATCGCTGCTCGGCGTTGGCCGATCACCACCTGGTGCTGAGCGCCGATCTGGGGTTGGCTGCGGGGGATGCCGAGGCGTCGCAGGCCCAGATTGCCGAGATCGTGGCGTGGCGGCGAGAGAACCAGCCGGGGGGACAGAACGCCGGTTCGGTATTCACCAACCCCGACGGAGACAGTGCGGGGCGGATAATCGACGCCGCGGGCTTGAAGGGCCTCCGGGTGGGCACCGCCTCGGTCTCCGAGAAGCACGCGAACTTCTTCATCGCCGACCGGGGCGGCTCGGCCGACCACCTCCATGCTCTGATGGGCGAGGTGTTCACACGAGTTCGGGCTAAGTTCGACATCGCTTTGCGACCCGAGACCCGCCTCGTGGGTTTTGAGGCCGGCCCCTGGTCTGAAGAGCCAAGCTGACATGCCCACCGACGACACTTCCGACGATCGGCCAGAGAGCAGGCCGCCAGAGCCCCGGCCTTCCGTGGATCCCCGGCCTTCGGTGGATCCCCGGATCGAGGCTCGCCGCAACGACGTCCACGCCCGGCGGCGTCTGCGGGTGTGGATCACCATCGGCATCGTCGTCGTCTTGCTGGCCGCCGCTTTCGGGGTCAGCCGGAGTGCTCTATTGGATGTGGATGAGGTGGAGGTGATCGGCGCCCGCCGCACCGGCGCCCGACAGGTATTGGAGGTGGCCGGGGTCGAGCCCGGCACTCCGCTATTGGGACTCGACCTGTCCGGTCCCCGCAAGTCCATTGCCGCGCTGCCGTGGGTGGCCCAAGTGCGCTCCAGTCGGAGTTGGGGCGGCAAAGTCACCTTCGACGTCACCGAGCGCACCGCGGTGGCCCAAGTCCCGATAGAGGCCCAAACCCCCGGCGAGCAGAACTGGGCGTTGGTCGACATCCAGGGCAGGGTGCTCCAGATCGATCACACTCGCGGGCGGCTGCCGGTGGTTCTGTTCGCCCCGGTTCCCGAGCCGGGGGGGTGGCTCTCGGCGGCGGCACTGCCGCTGCTGGAGGCCAGTGAGGCTCTCATTCCCCTCCAGGGCGAGGAAATCGGGGCGATCGCCTGGGTCGATGGGGAGTTGATCGTCGATTTGCCCGGAGTGGGACGGGCCCATTGGGGAGGACGAGACGACCCCCGGGGCAAGGCGGTCGCCCTGGCCACGTTTTTGGCCCGAGTCGACCTGCATTGCTACGAGAAGGTTGATCTGAGCATCCCCGAACTTCCCGCCTTGACCCCAATTGACGATTGCTCGTAAGCTGAATATACCTCTACTTGAGGAATAGGTTCTAAAGCCTCAACCCTTCATTCATATAAACCAAAAGTAGAGAGTGAAGATTTGAGCTATTGGAGTGAGGTAGCCCCATGGTTGAACCCCAAAACTATCTAGCAGTCATCAAGGTAATCGGCGTGGGAGGCGGCGGTGTCAACGCCGTTGACCGCATGATCGAAGCCGGTTTGCGCGGCGTGGAGTTCGTGGCTGTCAACACTGATGCCCAGGCTCTGCTCATGAGTTCAGCTGAGGTAAAGCTTGACATTGGTCGAGAGCTGACCCGAGGGCTGGGCGCGGGAAGCGATCCCGAGGTCGGCGCGCAAGCGGCCACCGATCACCGCAAGGAGATCGAAGAGGCGCTCAGCGGCGCCGACATGGTGTTCATCACCGCGGGCGAGGGTGGCGGCACCGGTACCGGGGCTGCTCCGGTCATCGCCGAGATCTCCAAGGGGCTCGGCGCCCTCACCATCGCAGTGGTGACTCGGCCGTTCGGCTTCGAGGGCCGCCGTCGATCCGTTCAGGCGGAGACCGGCATCCAGTCCCTCAAGGACAAGGTCGACACCCAGATCGTCATTCCCAACGACCGCCTGCTCAGCATCTCCGACGACCACACCTCGGTGGTGGACGCGTTCCGCATGGCCGATGAGGTTCTGCTGCACGGCGTCCAGGGGATCACCGACTTGATCACCACCCCTGGGCTTATCAACACCGACTTCGCCGACGTGCGCATGGTGATGCAGGACGCCGGTTCTGCGCTCATGGGCGTGGGCATCTCCTCGGGTGAGGGCAAGGCGGTCAGCGCGGCCCGCAAGGCCATCGCCAGCCCGCTGCTCGAGGCCTCCATCGAAGGGGCTCGCGGCATCCTGCTGAGCATCGCCGGCGGCGCCGACCTTGGCATCTTCGAGGTGAACGAGGCGGCCGAGATCGTCCAGGGCGTGGCCCATCCCGATGCCAACATCATCTTCGGCACGGTGGTGGACGATGCCATGGGCGACCACATCCGGGTCACGGTTATCGCGGCCGGATTCGATCGGTGGGAGGGCGAGCGGGCCACCAGGATGTCGGCCGCCGACTCAATGGGCGCCGGCGAGGTCCCCGATGTGTTCGGAGGCACCGAAGACGAGCTCCTGTCCTCTGAGGTGGAAGACGAGTTCGACATCCCCTCCTTCCTCCGGTAGTCCGGCAAGCTGAGACATTGAATTGATCACGCCCGCGGAGGTAGCCGATCGCCTGGGTGCCTTGCGAGAGCGGCTATCTCGGGCCGGGGGCGATCAAGTACAGGTGGTGGCGGTTACCAAGGGCTTCGGCCTCGACGCAGTGGCCGCGGCCACAGACGCCGGCTTGGCCGACCTCGGCGAGAACTACGCCCAGGATCTTCTGGCCAAGGCAGCGGAGCTGAGCGCCCAGCCCGGTTCGGGCCCCCAGCCCCGCTGGCACTTCATCGGCCGCCTCCAGCGCAACAAGATCCGCAAGATCGCCGACGTGGTCCACCTCTGGCAGAGCGTGGACCGCCCCGAGTTGGCCGCGGAGATCGCCAAGCGGGCGCCGGGCGCCAGAGTTCTGGTGCAAGTAGACATCGCCGGCATCGGCGGGCGAGGGGGATGTGCCCCCCACGACACCGCCGGGCTGGTGGGGCGCTGCCGCGAGGCAGGTTTGGAGGTGGCTGGGCTGATGGCGGTGGGCGCACCGGGAACGCCCGAAGACGCCCGACCCGGTTTTCGCCTTCTGGCCTCCCAGGCCCAAGACCTCGGCCTGGCTGAGCTGTCCATGGGCATGACCGCCGATATGGAGGTGGCCGTGGAAGAGGGCGCTACCATGGTCAGGGTTGGCACCGCCCTGTTCGGCCCTCGACCCCGATAAACCGCGCCGGCTAGCGGCCCTCCCCGAATTAAGGGGCCGGTTCCTGTACCATCAGCCACAGCAAGTGAATCGCTGCCGAGAGGGGGATGAACAAATGTCGTCCGTGTGGCAGAAAACCAAGTTCTGGCTCGGGTTCGGGACCGAAGAGGAGTTCTCTCCCGAGGGCTATGCGGAGCAGGACTCAGACATGCGACTGGTGTCTCAGTCGCCTGATAGCGAATTCCCGGCGACCGCTGAGGGGGGCTCGGTGCGGCCCATCCCGGCAACCGATTCGCCCGATGGCGAAGCAACGGCCGAGCAACCTCGCACCAGCTTTGTCCGCCCCATTCCGTCAACCTCCTCCAAGCCCTCCGTGGTCAGCCCAATCTCTTTCGACGACGCCAAGGATGTGGGGGACTGCTTCCGGGGCGGGCAGGCGGTCATCGTGAACCTTCAGCACAGCAGCCGGGAGGTGGCCCGCCGGCTCATCGATTTCTCCAGCGGCCTGTGCTACGGACTAGACGGCCGCATGGAGCGGGTGGCCGATCACGTGTACCTGCTGACCCCCACCAACGTGGAGGTGTCGGCTGAGGATCGGCGCCGCATGGAGCAGGCCGACTACCAGAACGGCTGACTACTGCGCTTCGGCTTTGGCCAGGCTGACAGAGAGGCGCCCGGCGTCAATTGACAGGTCGGTGGCAGCAGCAGCTTCCTGATCGGCGTTGATGAGCTGGGGCTGGCCGACGGCCAGCACCTGCTCGCAGACGTAGGTGAGGTGGGCCTCCACCGCCTCGATGATCTTGGCGTCGGCGGCAATGGACAACTCGATCCGGTCGGTGACGTCGAGATCCTGGTTCTTGCGCTCAGCCTGCACCGCCCGAATCACGTCTCGGGCGATCCCCTCGGTGGCCAGCTCAGCGCTGACGGCGGTGTCCAGCGCCACGAGGGCATCGTTGGTTCGCAATGCCGCCGCAGTGGTCCCCTCTGACGGGTTCAAGGCCAATTGGAACTCGCCGTGTGACAGCACATGGCCGGCCACGGTCACTGTGCCGTCGGCATTGGCCTCCCAGTTGCCCTTGCGAGCGGCGGTGAACACCTCCTGGGCGTCCTTGCCCAAGCGGGGGCCCAGCTCCTGGCCGTTGGGGCGGAGTACGAACTGCCCGTAGGCGGTGAGGTCGCCGCTGAGGAGAACCTCCTTAACGTTCACCTCATCGGCCACCAGCGAGATGAACGGCGCCAAGGCGTCCACCCCGTGGCCGGCCACGGTGAGCGACGGCAGGGGCTGGCGGACCCGGATGCCCTCATCTTCACGCACCCGCAGTCCGGTGGAGCACACGTCGCGCACCCGGTCCATGGCGGACACCAGCTGGGGATCGGCGGGCAGCTCTGAGGGGTCGGGCCAATCGCACAGGTGGACGCTCGACTCCCCGGTGAGGCCCCGGTAGATCTCCTCGGAAACCAGCGGCAGAAACGGCGCCAGCAGCCGGGCCAGGGTGGTCAGCACCGTGAACAGGGTGTCGTAGGCGTCCTGCTTGTCGTCGGCCGACGACGGGCGCGACGGCGCCCAGAAGCGGTCCCGGCTGCGGCGGATGTACCAGTTGTTCAGGGAGTCGATGAACCCCTCCAGCTCGGCGGTGGCGCCGGGCAGGTCGTAGGCCTCCATGTGCGAGGTGACCGCCTCGGTGAGCTGGCGGGTCTTGGCCAGGATGTAGCGGTCTAGCAGCTCCTCGGAGCTGGCCCGGGGCTTGGCCTGGATCCCGTCGGCGTTGGCGTACAGGGCGAAGAAGTAATAGGCGTTCCAGATCGGGATGATCACCTGGCGCAGCACGTCGTCGATCCCCGAATCGTCCAGGCGGAGGTCACCGCCCCGAACGATGGGAGAGCCCATCAGATACCACCGCAGCGCGTCGGCCCCCTTGGTGGCGAAGATCTCCTCGGGCTCGGTGTAGTTCCTCAGCTTCTTGGACAGCTTCCGGCCTTTGGCGTCTAGCAGGATGCCGTGGCAGATCACGTTGTTGAACGCCGGCCGGTCGAATAGGGCAGAGGCCAGCACGTGGAGGGTGTAGAACCAGCCCCGGGTCTGGTTGATGTACTCCACGATGAAGTCGGCCGGGAAGTGGTGCTCGAACCACTCCTTGTTCTCGAACGGGTAGTGGACCTGGGCGAAGGGCATCGACCCCGATTCGAACCAGCAGTCCAGCACCTCGGGCACCCGTCGCATGACCGACTCCCCGGTGGGGTCGTCGGGGTTGGGCCGGGTCAGCTCGTCGATGAACGGCCGGTGCAAGTCCACGGGCCGCACTCCGAAATCCCGCTCGATCTCGTCCAGGCTCCCGTACACGTCCAACCGGGGGTAGGCCGGGTTGTCGCTGCGCCACACCGGGATGGGCGAACCCCAGAACCGGTTGCGGCTGATCGACCAGTCGCGGGCGCCCTCCAGCCACGTGCCGAACCGCCCGTCGCGCACATGGCCCGGTACCCAGTTGATCTGCTGGTTCAGCGCCAGCATCTTGTCGCGGATGTCGGTCACCCTCACGAACCACGAGCTGAGGGCCCGGTAGATGATGGGCTCGTCGGTGCGCCAGCAGTGCGGATAGTTGTGCTCGTAGGTGGCGTGGCGCAGGATCCGGCCCTGCTCTTTGAGCCGGGCGATGATGCCGCTGTTGGCCTCGAACACGTTGACCCCGGCCCAGTCGGCCACCTCGTCGGTGAAGCGGCCCTGGTCGTTAACCGGCACCACCATGGGCAGGCCGTGGGCCTCGGCGGCCTGCTGGTCGTCCTCGCCGAACCCGGGGGCGGCGTGGACCACGCCGGTGCCCTCGGTGGTGTCCACGAAATCGGCCCCCAGCACACAGAAGGCGCCCTCAGATTCCAGGGAGGAGAAGTAGTCGAACAGCGGCCGATAGCGCCTACCGATCAGCTCGGATCCGGCCACGGTGCCCACCACCCGGCCCTGGCCCAGTTCGGCGCCGTAGGCCTCCAGGGTTGCCGAGGCCAGCACCACGTGGCCGCCTTCGTGCTCCACCACGGCGTAGTCGATGTCGGGCCCCACAATCAGCATGAGGTTGGACGGAAGGGTCCACGGCGTGGTGGTCCAGGCCAGGATGCGCATCGGCCCCGGGTCGCCGGGCTCGGGCAGCAGGTCGAAGGCCACGGTGATGGCCGGGTCCTGGCGAGGGCGGGTGGCGTCGTCCAAGCGGATCTCGAAGTTGGACAGCGGGGTCTCGGCCGCCCAGGAGTAGGGCATCACCCGGTGGGCCTCATAGACCAGGCCCTTGTCCCACAGCGACTTGAAGGCCCACATGACCGACTCCATGTAGGGCAGGTCCATGGTCTTGTAGTCGTCGGCAAAGTCCACCCAGCGGGCCTGGCGGGTCACCGTGGTCTCCCACTCCTGGGTGTAGCGCAGCACCGATTGGCGGCAGTAGTGGTTGAACCGGTCGATGCCGTAGCCGGTGATGGCCGCCCGCCCCGACACCGACAGTTCCTTCTCGGCCTCCATCTCCGCGGGCAGACCGTGGCAGTCCCACCCGAACCGGCGCTCCACCCGGCGCCCCCGCATGGTGTGGAATCGGGGGATCACGTCCTTCACGTAGCCGGTGAGGAGGTGCCCGTGGTGGGGGAGCCCGTTGGCGAACGGGGGGCCGTCGTAGAACACGTATTCGTTGTCACCGTCGGTCCCCGCGGGCCGCTCCGTCACCGACTGGGCGAAGGTCTCATCGGTGGCCCACGACTCCAGCACCCGGCGCTCGATCTCGGGGAAGAACGGCTTGGGGTCGACCTCGGGATAGGGGGTGGACGGTTCTGACAACGGGCCTCCAGAAGAAACTGGGAGACCACAAAATAACCCGTTCCCAATCCGGTTCAGACATCGTTAATCGGCTCTCAGCCCTTGATAGGCCATTTGAGAGTAATTCGCGTCGGCGGCGGCTACACTCCCGCCTGCAATGGCTGCAAAGAAGACAGCACCGAAACAGTCGGCGGCAAAAGAGCCAGCTCAAAAGAAAGCTGCCCCAAAGAAGGCCGCGCCCAAGAAACCAGCCCAAAAGAAGCCAGCCCAAGCCAAATCGGCCCCCAAGAAGACAACTGCGGCGAAATCCACCAAGGCGAAGTCGGCCGGCAGCAAGTCGTCGGCCAAAAAGCCGCTGTTCGACAAGAAATACCTCGATAAGCAGCGGCAACTCCTCCTGGAGGAGCGCAGCCGCTACGTAACCTCGGCTACCCGCCTGAAGGCCGAGGCCGACTCCCTGGTGGAGGAGCGAGAGCCGGGAGACGTCCAGTTCGACGAGGAATCAGGCGAGGGCGACACCTTGGCGGTCGAGCGGGAGCGGGATCTGGCTCTGAGCGCCCATGCCCGCGCCGCGGTCGATCAGATAGACGCCGCCTTGGCCCGAATCGACGATGGCACCTACGGCATCTGCCTGGTCTCGGGCAAGCCGATTCCCCGGCAGCGGCTCAATGCCATTCCCTGGGCGGCGGAACGGGTTGAGCACAAAGCCGGTGGGTTCTAGCACCGCCACGCCGACCGAGACTCAGCTTCGATCTCGTCGCCACAACCTGGTCCTGCTGGGGGTGGCCGCCTTCGTCGTCGCCGTAGACCAGCTCACCAAGTGGTGGGCGCTGGTGGCCCTCGACGACCGGGACATCGACCTGGTTTGGACCCTGCGGCTGCACCTGGTGCACAACACCGGGGCGGCCTTCGGGCTGGGACAGGGCTTGGAAGTGCTCATAGCGGTGGTGGCCTTCTTGTTCGTGATCATGGTGGCCTGGGTCAGTTGGGGTGGCCGCCGGCTGGCGCTGCCGCCGGTGCTTTTGGGCATGATCCTGGGTGGCGCCATCGGCAACCTGGCCGACCGGGCCGTGCGGGCCGGCGACGGCTTTCTCGGCGGGGCCGTGGTCGATTTCATCGACCTCCAGTGGTGGCCGGTGTTCAACGCCGCCGACTCGGCCATCGTGGTGGCCGGGGTGATCCTGGTGCTGACCGCACCCCGCTACCGCCAGCCGGGGCCTGTTGGCGGGCTTGATGAGCAGGTCGACGAGCCCTGAGCGTGTGGGCATCTGATGAGCCCGGAGGGATCGATCTCCGACTCGCTGGCCGGCGAGCGCCTTGACCGGGCAGTGGCCTTGGTTTGGGAGTGCAGCCGGGCCGAGGCCGCCCGACTGATCGACCAGCAGAAGGTGAAGGTCAATGGCATTGTCGCCACTGCCCGGTCTCAGAGACTGGCCGCCGGCGACGAGATCTCCCTGTCTGAGGGGCCAATGGTCCGACAGGCGGCGCTCGAGCCCGACCAATCGGTGGAATTGGACGTCGTCCATGCCGACGAGCAGGTGATCGTGGTGAACAAGCCGGCCGATCTGGTGGTCCACCCCGGGTCGGGCAATGCGACAGGAACGATGGCAAGCGGCTTGCTGGCCCGGTTCCCTGAGATCGCCGACGTGGGCGAGCCGGAGCGCCCCGGGATCGTCCACCGGCTCGACCGGGGCACTTCGGGTCTGCTCATAGTTGCCCGCACCGAGTCCGGATACGAGGCTATGACCGCGGCGCTAGGCCGACGCGAAGTACACAGGGGCTATGTCGCCTTGGTACAGGGGATGCCGGCCGATGACCGGGGAGTGATCGACGCCCCGGTGGGCCGCTCCAATCGCCACCCCACCAAGATGGCGGTGAAGGCTGACGGCCGGTCGGCCCGCACCCACTACCAGGTGACTGACCGCATGCCGGCCCCCGCTGATGCCCAGGACGAGGCCGCGGTCTTTGACTCGGCCCGTCTGGAGTTGCAGCTGGAAACCGGGCGCACCCATCAGATTCGAGTCCATCTGGCAGCCATCGGCCATCCGATTCTGGGTGACGAGCTGTACGGAGGCCCCGGCGCTCCCGGCATCAGCCGCCCCGCCCTTCATGCTCAGACATTGGGCTTCGAACACCCCGAAAGCGGCCAGCCGCTGCGATTCGAGGCCGATCCGCCCGAGGACTTCTCCGGGCTCTACCAGCGCCTCAAGGGGCAAGGGCGGTAAGCGTCAGCCTGATGCGGGTCAATCTGATCCAGGCCAGGGGAGTAGCCCCTGTGCGGCTTTGGCGATGTCGTCCAGGGTGTAGTCGCTCAGCAGGTCGTGCATGATGTCGCCCACATGGGTCCAGATGGCCAAAAGCACGCATTGGCCCTCGTGATCGCAGGCGCCGTCGCTGTGGGGCTGGCCGAAGTCGCCCAGCACGATGGGCCCGTCCACCGCACTCACTATCTCGCTCAGCTTGATGTCACAGGGCGGACGAGCCAGGGCGTAGCCACCCCCCGCCCCCCGTTTGGAGCGCACCAGCCCGGCGCCCTTCAGCGCTTGGAGGATCTGCTCCAGATAGGGCTGGGGGAGTCCGGTGCGCTCGGCGATGTCCCGCGCCGAGGTGGGACCCGACTCGTCGGCGTGCAGGGCCAGCGACAGCAGTGCCCGGCTGGCGTAGTCACCTCGAGTCGACACCCTCACGAGCCATCACACTACTTCTCAATCTTCTCCCCATGGTTGAGCCGATAGTTTGAATGCCGAATGGGAACCCCCAGCCAGCACAACCCCCGAGCAACCACAGGTCCGATGACGGGCTTTCCGGTGCTGCCCGACTACCGAGGGTCTTGCCTGAGCAATGTGGTGCCGGCCCTGCTCGGCCCGCCCGACGCCGCCCAGTGGCTGCCCGACCCGATCGGCGAGGCCAAGGCGGTGGTGCTGTTGCTGATCGACGGGATGGGGTGGGAGCAACTCCAGGATCGGGCCGAGCTGACCCCGGTGATGTCGGCCATGGAGGGAGGCCCCATCACCACGGTGGCCCCGACCACCACCACCACGGCCCTCACCTCGCTGGTCACCGGAGCGGCGCCGGGCGAGCACGGCCTGATCGGCTACCAGATCTACATCGAGGGACAGGTGCTCAACGCCCTGCGGTGGACCGCGGGCGCCAAGCCGTCGGATGCCCGCAAGACACTCGTGCCCGAGCAGGTCCAAAGCCGGCCCGCGTTCTTCGGGCGACGGGTGCCGGCGGTGGGCCGCAGCGAGTTCGAGGGAACCGGCTTCACCCGGGCCCATCTCGACGGAGTGGTCCACAAAGGCTACAAGCTCACCAGCTCCATCGCCGTTGAGGTGCAGATGCTGGTGGACGGGGGCGAGCCGCTGGTCTACGCCTACTACGACGGACCCGACCGGATCGCCCACGAGTACGGATTCGGCCCCTACTTGGACGCCGAGTTCGCCGAGGTCGACCGCCTGGTGGCCCAGATTCTGGCCGTGCTGCCCCCAGAGGCGGCGCTGCTGGTGGTGTCGGACCACGGCCAGGTCATGGTGGGCGACAACAAGGTGGAGCTGTCCCGCGACGTTCTGGCCCTTACCGCGGTGACCTCGGGGGAGGCCCGATTCCGCTGGCTTCACGCCCGTCCCGGCCGAGCCGCCGAACTCCTGGACGCCGCCGCCGAGCACTATGGCCGCCACGGCCTGGTAGTGAACCGCCAGCAGGTGCTGGACGAGGGATGGTTCGGCCCCCACGTGGGACCGGAAGCCCGTTCGCGGATGGGCGATGTGGCCCTGGTGCCCTGCGACCCGGTGGCCTTCGTGGAGCCCAAGCCCGACCGCCGAGGCGCCCCCGGTGGAGGGGGCAGGCCGACGTTCGAGTTGCTGGGCCGCCACGGCTCGCTGACGTCGGCTGAGATGCTGGTGCCCTGTCTGGCCGCCTTCGGCACCAGAACCTGAGGGCGTTGCCCCACCCCTGCGAGTAGCCGGTAGATTTCCAGCCATGGCCGACACCCCTCATTCGCCGCCTACCGAGACCGTTGAGGTTGTCCACGAGGCCCCGCATACCGAGGGTGATCCCGGCGATCTGGCGTCGGGCCGGGAGGCGATAGAGCAGCCGGCCAAGGTGATGAGGGTCGGTACGATGATGAAGCAGCTCTTGGAGGAGGTCCGTCAGGCCTCTCTCGACGAGTCGAGCCGCGACCGGCTGCGGGACATCTACGCCACGTCGATCGAGGAGTTGGGCTCGGCGCTGTCCCCCGACCTGCGCGATGAGCTCGACCGCCTGATACTGCCCTTCCCCGAGGACCACCCTCCCAGCCAGGCCGAGCTTCAGGTGGCCAAGGGCCAGCTGGTGGGCTGGCTGGAAGGCCTCATCCAGGGCATCCAGGCCGCCCTGTTCGCCCAGCAGGTGTCGGCCCAGCAGCAACTGGCCAACATCCGCGCCGAACTCCCTCCCGGCGACGACCGTCCCGGACCCCACAGGCCGCCGGGTACATATCTATAGAACCCCTCTGACCAGGGGATAAGCGCCAGTTCTATGGGGGGCTGCATGTGTCCTCCCGTCTTGGTATGGTCAGGGAGAGGCCAAACCACAGGCCTGTAGTTATCCACACACAGGCCACAGACCGTCCACAGGAGCGCCGTGTCCAGTTCCTTCACCCACCTCCACGTCCACACCGAGTACTCCATCCTCGACGGCGCCTCCCGGGTGAGCGAGCTAGTCGAAGCCGCCGCGGCCGACGGGCAGCCCGCGCTGGGAATGACCGACCACGGCAACATGTACGGGGTTGTCGACTTCTACAAAACCTGTCGCTCCCAGGGGGTCAAGCCGGTCATCGGCATCGAGGCCTACATGGCCCACGAGAACCGCAGCGAGCGTCCCCCCCGGCGGGGCAAGGTGGATGACAGCGGGGGCAGCACCGATGGGGGCCAGAAGCTCTACTACCACCTCACGCTGTTGGCCGAGAACAATACCGGCTACAAGAACCTCATTCAGCTGTCGAGCCGGGCGTTCCTCGAGGGCTACTACTACAAGCCCCGGCTCGACTGGGAGCTGTTGGCCGAGCACAGCGAGGGTCTGATCTGCTCCACCGGCTGCCTGGGCGGCCATGTGCTCCAGGCCCTGCTGCGCAACGACTACGACGACGCGGTGGCCAAGGCGGCCCGCCTCCAGGACATCTTCGGCAAGGAGAACCTGTTCGTGGAGATCCAAGACCACGGCATCCCCGAACAGCACCGCACCAACCCCGACCTGATCCGGCTGGCCCGCCAGATCAACGCCCCCCTTTTGGCCACCAACGACAGCCACTACACCCATCGCCACGATGCCGAGGCCCACGATGCCCTGCTGTGCGTGCAAACCGGATCGCTGGTGAGCGACACCGACCGCTTGAAGTTCGAGGGCAGCGAGCACTACCTCAAGACAGCGGCGGAGATGCGCCAAGTGTTCTCCGACCTGATCCCGGCCTGCGACAACACGCTGTGGATCGCCGAGCGGGCCGATGTGGAGATCGAGTTCGGCAAGCCGCAGCTCCCCGACTTCCCCATTCCCGCCGAATACGAGAACGCCGACGAATACCTCCAGGCCCTTACCCTGAAGGGCGCCGAAGCCCGGTGGGGGAGTCCCCTCTCTGATGAGGTGGCCGACCGGCTGGCCTTTGAGCTCAAGGTCATCTCCGACATGGGCTTCTCCTCCTACTTCCTGATCACCTGGGATCTGATCCGCTACGCCCGGGAGCGGGGCATCCGGGTGGGCCCGGGCCGGGGCAGCGCGGCCGGGTGCGCCGTGGCCTACTCCCTGCGCATCACCGATCTGGATCCCATCCGCTACGACCTGCTGTTCGAGCGCTTCCTCAACCCGTCCCGGATATCCATGCCCGACATCGACATGGACTTCGACTCCCGCTACCGCGACGAGATCATCCGCTACGTCTCCCACAAGTACGGCGAAGACCATGTGGCCCAGATCATCACCTTCTCCACCATCAAGGCCCGGGCCGCGGTGCGCGACAGCGCCCGAGTGCTGAACCTCCCCTATTCGCTGGGCGACAAGCTGGCCAAGGCCATGCCCCCTCTGGTGCTGGGCCGCGACACCCCGCTGTGGGCTTGCCTGGAGAAGACCGACGAGTACTCCGACGGCTACACCGCGGCCGCCGAGCTGCGGTCGATGTACGACAGCGACGAGGACGCCCGCAAGGTGGTGGACGTGGCCCGGGGCTTGGAAGGGCTGCGCCGCCAGGACAGCATTCACGCCGCCGCGGTGGTCATCACCAAGGATCCGCTCACCGAGCACCTCCCCATTCAGCGCAAGGCCTCATCGGGGCAGAGCTACGAAGAGGCCCCCATCGTCACCCAGTACGAGATGCACGCGGTGGAAGACCTCGGGCTGCTCAAGATGGACTTCCTGGGCCTGCGAAACCTCGACGTGATCGAGGACACCGTCGGGCTCATCAAGCAGTCCCACGGCGTGGACATCGACATCGACAACGTGGCGCTGGACGATGCCGCCACCTACGAGATGCTGGCCCGGGGCGAGACCATCGGCATCTTCCAGCTGGAGAGCGGTCCGATGCGCTCGCTGATCCGATCGCTCAAGCCCACCTGCTTCGACGACGTGGCCGCCCTGGTGGCCCTCTACCGGCCCGGCCCGATGGCGGCCAACATGCACAACGACTACGCCGACCGCAAGAACGAACGCAAACCGGTGCAGGTGTTCCACGAGGACGCCGCCGACATCCTGGGCGACACCTACGGGCTGATGATCTACCAGGAGAGCGTCATGCGGGTGGCCCAGCGATTCGCGGGGTACTCCCTGGCCGAGGCCGACAACCTCCGCAAGGCCTGCGGCAAGAAGGATCGGGCGCTCATGGCCAAAGAGCGCGACTCCTTCGTGGCCGGTTGCGAGAAGAGCAACTACGGCTCGGATCTGGGCACCCACCTGTTCGACATCATCGAGCAGTTCGCCGACTACGCCTTCGGCAAGAGCCACTCCTATGGCTACGGGCTCATCTCCTATCAATGCGCCTTCCTCAAGGCCAACTACCCCGTGGAGTACATGGCCGCGCTGCTGACCAGCGTCAAGAACAAGCTGGAGAGGGCCGCGGTGTACCTGGCCGAGTGCCGCCATATGGGGATCACCGTGGCTCTGCCCGATGTGAACCTCTCGGAGTCGGACTTTGCCGCCATAGGCGCCCCCGACGGCGAGAAGGCCATCTCCTTCGGGCTGTCGGCCATCCGGCACATGGGCACGGGCACCGCTCAGATGATCCTCGACGACAGGCGGGAGAACGGCCCCTTCGAAGACTTCTACGACTTCTGCTCGCGGGTCGATCCGATCGTGCTCAACAAGGGCGTTGTAGAGGCCCTCATCAAGGCGGGCAGCTTCGACTCGTTCGGCCATCCCCGCCAGGGGCTCCTCAACGTGTCGGAGGCCATCGTCCGCCGCAGCATCCAGCAGCAGCGAGAGCGCAGCCAGGGCATCATGAGCCTGTTCGGCGAGGGCGGCGAGGAGAGCTTCGAGGAGCGCATCGACATCCCCGACGTCGAGTTCGACAAGTCCCGGAGGCTGGCCGCCGAGAAGGAGATGCTCGGGCTCTACGTGTCCGACCACCCGATCATGGGCATGGAAGGGGCGCTGGCCCGAAAGACCACCCATCGGATCGACCAGCTTTCCGAAGTGGAGGAGGGCACCTCGGTGAAGGTGGGCGGGGTGGTGAGCAACTTCCGCAAGAGGTGGACTCGCAAGGGCGAGCTGATGGCGTCATGCGACCTCGAAGACCTGTACGGCAACATGGAGGTGACGCTGTTCCCCAAGGCCATGGAGGAGCACGGCCACAAGCTGGCCGACGACCTGGTGGTGGTGTTCGAGGGCCGGTTCGACCGCCGCGATGACGAGCCCAACTTGATCTGCTTCGGCGCCGAGCCCATAGACCCGGCCGCCGCCAACGGCTATACCGCCCTGACGTTGAAGCTGGAGGCCAACGGCCTGGCCCCGGAGCGGATCGACGCTCTCAAGTCGATTTTGTCCAGCCATCCTGGCAAGTCCGAGGTGATCTTGATGCTCGGCGCCGAGAAGGGGATCAAGCTGTCTTCGGATTACGGGGTGGACGCGGGCAGTGGGCTTATCGGGGAGTTGCGCGAAATGCTGGGGGAGGGCGCGGTCGCGGTGTAACTCCGCTAGCTGGTGTTTTGCCGAAGGCGTTCGATCCCCAAAACCCTTGCAATCCTGCGGGTTTGCGCGCCTACCGGGGCGATTGATGGACTATAGGGGTGCCCACGGGCGGAAACTGTGGGGGATCAGCCAGCAAGGAGGGCGTACAGCGCATGGCCATCGACGTCGAAACCAAGGACTGCACAGCGGTTACCGACGCTGAGTTGGCCGAAATGGCCGACATGTGTGCTGACGGCCCCAACCCGTTCTCGGTGGGGTTGCTCTCCAAGCAGACCGAGGAGTGGGTGCTGATCTCCACCGCTCGGGAAAACGGAAAACTCCGGGGCTTCTCCTTCTCCACCCTGGAGCGCATCGGCGGGACGCCGAGCGTTCTGGTGGGCCTGGCCTCGGTGGCCCGCACCTCCAAGCGCGGCACCGTCCTCCGCCAGCTGACCGAGGCTCAGCTTCACCGGGCGCTGATGGCCTTCCCCGACGAAGACGTGCTCATGGGCACCCAGTTCGACAACGCCGGCGGGTTCGATGCCTTCAAGCCCTTGGTCGACATCGTTCCCCGCCCCGGGCACAAGGCCTCCGGCGAGGAGCGGGCCTGGGGCCGCCGCCTGGCCAAGCGGTTCAGCATCAGCGCCTCCCGATACCTCGACCGCGACTTCCGGGTGGTGGGCGACGACGGCCAGGCCTGTCTCATGGACTACGAGACCGTGAAGCCCGAGAGCATCGACCCCGATGTGGAGGCGCTGTTCCAAAAGGTGGACCGCGGCGGCGGCGACACCATGATCGCATTCGGCTGGATCATGGCCGAAGACCTCCTCAAGTACGCCTGAGCGAGCTGGCCATTGGCCCGGTGACCGATGGCTCTGAGCGATTCAGCGCCATTTCGGCGGCCGATGTGCCGCAATTTCCTCCCCGATCCGCTGGCCGACGGCGTCGTTGATGACCTGCTCGACCAGGCGCGCCGGTCGCCGTCGGCGGGCAACACCCAGGCGGTGGAGTTCTGCATCGTCACCCAGCCCGAGCGCTACTGGCGCCTGACCCTCAGCCCCGAGCGCCGAGCCGAGTTTCCCTGGCCCGGTCTTCTGGCCGCTCCCGTGCTGGTGGTGGTACTCACCGAGCCCGACCGCTATGTGCGGCGCTACGCCGAGCCCGACAAGTCCCAAACCGGCCTGGGGGAGAGCACCGACGCCTGGCCCGTGCCGTATTGGTGGGTGGACGCCGGCATGGCGGTGCAGAACCTGCTGTTGGGGGCCAGTGCGGCCGGTTTGGGATCGTGCTTTTTCGGCACCTTCGAGCACGAGGCCGCGGTGATCGAGGGCCTCGACATCCCCGAGGGGCGCCGCATCGTCGGAACCGTGGCCCTCGGGTACCCCGCCAACGACCGCCCCAGTTCATCGGCCGCCCGCCCCCGTAGGCCATTGGGGGAGATCATCTACTACGGTGACCCGCCATGAGCATGCCTGATCCCGTAGACCGCCTGGCCATTGAGGACACCATTGTCCGCTACACCATCGCCATCGACGACAAAGACTGGGACCTCCTCGACACGGTGTTCACCCCCGACGCCCACCTGGACTACTCCTCGTCGGCCCCCGGCGTGGACGACGCCAACGCCGACTATCCCACCGTCAAGGGCTGGCTCCAGATGGCCCTGTCCATCTTCCCCATGACCCAGCACATGGTGGGCAAGACCTACATCCGAAGCTGGGACGGCGACACCGCCGAGTGCACCACGATCTTCCACAATCCGATGGGCATGCCCATCAACGACGACGGGAAGTTCGACCCCAGCGGGTCGGGGCTGCACTTGTTCTATGTGGGCGGCTGGTACCACGACACCGTCACCCGGACCTCCGACGGCTTCCGCATCAAGAAGAAGGTGGAGACTTCGGCCTACATGGACGGCGGCTTCCCCGAGGGCTTCGACATTCCCCAATAGCCGCCACGAGCCGATTCCCGACCCGCCCGCCCGGCGCGGTTGGGCCGGTACAACAGCCGCTGAGGTAGTCTGCCCGTCGTGCAAATCCCACTCGTGGACTATCTCGTTTTGGGCGATGAGCCCCATCTCCAAGCCAATGAGTGCACCAACTGCGGTGCCCGCTTCTTCGGCCGGCGCAACGCCTGCGCCCACTGCGGCCACCGAGAGTTCAAACCGGTGCGGGTGAGCGACACCGGCACGCTGCGCACCTTCAGCATCGTCTACCGGGCCGCCCCCACCATCCCCACGCCCTACGTCTCGGCCATCGTGCTCACCGACGACGGCACCTCGGTTCGCTCCAATCTCATCAACATCGAGCCCGATCCCTCCAAGATCACGCTCGGCATGAAGGTCAAGCTCGACACCTATGTCGTGGGCACCGACGACGACGGCCAAGAGGCTGTTGCCTTCGGCTACGCCCCGGTATGACAGCAACTCAATAGCTCAACAGGAGGCCGACAATGGCACAAGACATCTGGGTTCTGGGAACGCACATGACGGCGTTCGGCCGCTACCCCGACCAGGATGCGGTGGACTTGGCCGCCGCGGCCGCCCTGGGCGCGCTCGACGACGGCGGGGTGACCATCACCGACATGGACCTCCTGTCGTGCGGGACCCTGTTCCAGGCCAACGCCGGCATGGGCCAGCAGGTGCAAAAGCAGATCGGCCAAACCGGCATTCCGGTGTACAACGTGTCCAACGCGTGTGCCACCGGGGCCACCGCCCTGCGCACCGTGATCATGGCCATCCGGGCCGGAGAGGCCGACATGGGCCTGGCCATCGGCGTGGAGCAGATGGGCAAGATGGGGCTTCTGGCCGGCGGCGCCCGCAAAGAGAAGAACGTGTACGAGCCCTCGGGCCGCTATGGCGCGGTGATGCCCATCGACGGAATCTTGGGCACCGACACCATGCCCGGCGTGTTCGCCCAGGCGGGCATGGAGTACGCCAACGACAACGACGGGGTGGGCTTCGAGCAGTTCGCCAAGGTGGCCCAGAAGAACCACGCCCACTCCACGCTGAACCCCCTGGCCCAATACCAAAAGGAGTTCAGCCTGGAAGAGGTGATGGGCTCGCCCATGCAGAGCTACCCCAACACGCTGTTGATGTGCTGCCCCACCGGCGACGGCGCGGCCGCCTGCGTGCTGGTGGGCGAGGAGCGATTCGCCTCCCTCAGCCCCGAGCAGCAGGCCCGGGCGGTGAAGATCTCCGCCTCGGTGCTCACCACCGATCCCTACGTGGAATCCGGCGCCATGCAGCCCGACGTGAACACCCTCACCCGCAACGCGGCCCAGGCCGCCTACGAGCAGGCCGGAGTGGGCCCCGAAGACCTCAGCCTGGTGGAACTGCACGACTGCTTCGCCACCGCCGAGCTCATCCACTACGACAACCTGGGGCTGTGCGAGCCGGGCGGCGCGGGCGACTTCATCGACCGGGGCGCCCCATGGCGCGACGGCGACACCCCGGTGAACGTGTCGGGCGGACTCATCTCCAAGGGCCATCCCATCGGCGCCACCGGCGTGGCCAATGTGTATGAAGTGACCACCCATCTGCGGGGCGAGGCCGGCGACCGCCAGATCGAGGGGGCCAACGTGGGCTTGGCCCACGTGATCGGCCTCGGCTCGAGCTGCGGCGTCCACATCCTGGAGAAGAGCGGGATCAGCTGAACCGGCTGACCTAAAGCCCCGAGAGGAGACCGCGATCATGAGCAGAACTTGTCGGGGCGTGGTCTTCAACGGCGACGGCACCTTCCAACTGAGGGACGACTTCCCGGTGCCCGAGCCACCTTCTGGTGGCGGGGTGCTCAAGGTGGAGGCCGTGGGCATGTGCGGCAGCGACGTGGCCCAGCTTCACGGCCACAAGCACGTCCCCGGAGAGAAGTCGCCGCTGGTGCCCGGCCATGAGATCGTCGGACGGGTGCATTCCCTGGCCGACGACGCCAATCTAGGCGTGGCGGTGGGCGACCGGGTGGCGGTGGATCTGGTTGTGCGGGCCCCCGTGTCGGAGAACAACCCGTTTGGCCTGGGCGAGGTGTACGGATACACGATGGGCCTAGAAGACGGTCACGGGCTGTGGGGCGGCTACGGGGAGTACATGGGCGTGTTGCCCAACACCCATCTGGTGAAGCTGACCGACAACATCGATGCCGCCGAGCTGACCCTGTTCGAGCCGCTGGCCAATGTGTGCAACTGGCTCAGCCGGATGCCGGTGGGCGAGGGCGAGACCGTGGTGGTGCAGGGTCCGGGCCACATGGGGCTGGTGTACGCCGCGGAGGCCAAGCGCCGGGGGGCGGAGACGGTGATCGTGACCGGCACCGATGCCGATGCCCTGCGCCTGGAGGTGGCCCGCGAGGTGGGCGCCGATGTGACGGTTAACGTCACCGCTACCGACCTGGTGGAGTTTGTGGGCGAGATCACCGGTGGGGCCATGGCCGACATGGCCGTAGATCTGGCCGATACCACCGTCACCGTGCCCCTATGCCTGAGCCTGGTCCGCCAAGGGGGCAGGGTGCAGCTTGCCGGATTGAAGAACTTGGCGCCGGTGGAGCTGATCACCGACCTGATCGTGCTCAAGGGGCTGACGGTTCAAGGGGGAAGCGGCTCCACTCCGAAATCGATGAAAGAAGCAGTGGACATCTTGAACAGCGGGGAGTTCCCCACCGGGCCGCTTTTGGGCGAGGTGTTCGGCCTCGATCAGATCGACCAGGCCATGGCCCTGCTCCAGCGCACCGCCGATCACGACGCGGTGCGCGTGGGCCTCCGACACGGCTAGAAGTAGCGGGGGGATGAGCGTCGAGATCGACCACTCCGGCAAGGTGGCGCTAGTCACCGGAGCGGGGGCAGGCATAGGCCGCGAGATCGCCCGGTGGATGGGTCGGGCCGGCGCATCGGTGGCGGTAAACGACCTCCACCCCACGACTGCCGAGGAAACCGTGGCCCTCATTGCCGAGGAGGGGGGCACTGCCGCGGCATTCGCGGCTGACTTGCGCGACGACGCCGCCATCGAGGCCCTGGTGGCAGATGCAGTGGCTTGGGGCGGAAGCCTGGACATTGCCGTCAACAACGTAGGGATGATGGCGGGGCGATCCCCAACTCGGTTTGTGGATATGGACGGAGAGTTCTGGCGGGATCTTGTAGACCAGAATCTGGTGCTGACCGCATTGTGCGGGCGAGCTGAGGCCCTGGTGATGATGGAGCAGGGTGGCGGGGTGATCATCAACGTCAGCTCGGGAGAGACCACCCGTCCGTCGCCCATGATGTCGAGCTACGCCGCGGCCAAAGCGGCCATCAACCACCTCACGTGGTCGATGGCGGTGGAGCTCGGCCCCCACAACATCCGGGTCAACGCCATCGCCCCCGGCACCACCCCCACTGAATTGATCAGGGAGGCATTCCCGCCCGAGCACTACCAAGCCATCGTGGCCGCCACCCCCCTGCGCCGGGAAACCCTGCCCGAAGAATTAGGCCGCCTGTCGGTATACCTGGCCTCCGACCTGGCCCGCTGCACCACCGGCCAACTAATTCTGGCCGACGCCGGTGCCTTCCTGTCTAGAACCCGCCCGCCAAACCTCGGCCAAGACACCCGCTAGGAGCAATCGAGATGGATCAAGCGCTGTTAGACGAGGCCGTCGGCGAACTGAGGGCTCTAGTAGCCCTAGACGGCGGCGACGTGGAATTGGTCTCAGCCACCGGCGGCACCGTGGCGTTGCGGCTCATCCTCGAAGGCGCCGAATGCCGCGAGTGCGTCATGCCCAAAGAGTTCCTAGAGCAAATCGCCCTCGACATGGTCACCACCCGCATCACCGAGGTAAGCGCCGTCAGTATCGACGATCCCCGAGAGTAAAACTCAGCGGACCCGCCGCCATGGTGGGGCGGGCCCGCTTCGGCATTGAGCTGCTGGGGCTAGCCCACCGTGTCGTCGGTCCTGTCATTCGGCGTGTTGTTTGGATCGGAGATCAGAACGAGGTACCTCGAAGACTCATCCGAATAGAGGCCGTGACCGCCACTCGTAGTGCCGTGGGCCCGTACCCGAGCCTCGTAATACGTGTTGTGCCGCAGTCTCTCTACTGGGATGGTATGCGGTGTGCCGGTGGCGGTAGTCGTTGCATTCGTCCAGCCCCCGCAATTCGACACCGCAGTAGCACAGGTGCGGTATTGCACGGTGTAGGTGATCGTGTTGTTGTTTCCTGTGTAGCTAGTGACGTCTGTCCAGCTGACCTGCAAGCCGTTGGTCCCCGGCCCAATGGAACCAATCGTCGGAATGAAGCCCAGGCCTGGGGTGGCGGTGCTGGCCGTAGAACCTGGCCCGTCGCCGAAGGTGGTGCGGGCAACCACCCGAACTTCATAGCTGACCCCGGTGCTCAGTCCGGTGATGGTGTGGGAGGTAGCGTCGGCTGCCGGGTTTGCGCTGGTTGACCAGTTCGCGGTGCCTGCGCGTCGGTACTGCACTCGGTACCCAGCTATGTCCGTTGTTCCAACACTGGGAGCGCTCCAATTCACAACAAGCGATCGGATGTTGTTTGCGTCCTCATCGACGCTGGAGATTGTTGGAATGAACCGCTCACCCGGAATGTCGTCGGTTGTGCCAGAGGTAAGCGTCGACCATGCCCCGTCACCCCACGAGTTTCGGGCCAGCACTTGGAAGTCGTGTGAAACGCCAGTCAGCAAGTTGCTGTAGGTGTAGGTGTAGGTGCAGGTTTCGTCCAAAGTTTGGTGGTTGCAGGTGGAGACGGTCTTAGCTGTCAAGGCTACGGGTATCGGCGAACTCCAGTTGGACCCAGCCCGACGAGACCGGATCTTGAATCCGGTTAGGTGAGGCTTGCTTGCATCGTCACTACCAGTGGCTCGGACGTAGGTCCACGTTACGGTGAGCGCCTTGGGATTGGTATCGGAATCAACTATCCCGGTGATGGTGGGTGCGTCCAAAGTGCCCGGCTCGCCGATGGCGCACGACGACCAGTCGCTTGAGCCCCGGCTGTTGATCGACTGAATCCTGATGTAATACCGCTGGTTGTTGGTGAGGTTGGGGATCGTGTCTGTCGTGGCTGATTGGACAGTGCGCTGGCGGGTGGTGGAGAACGCCGAGTTGCTGCAACTGGTGGCCCATTGCAGGAAGTAACTGGTCACGGTAGGAACGCCAGTTGGCGCGGTCCAGCTAACTGTGAGTTGGCCATCGCCCGGGTCCACAGTGATGGCGGTGGGAGGCTGAGCCTTGGCCACGACGTGTCTGACCGCCTGAGACCACAGGCCGGGCGTGTCGACGTTGATGGCCTGGACTCGGACTTCGTATTCGTGACGAGGGACGAGGGAATTGATGGTGTATGTGGCCAATGGAGCAGTGGTGATGGTCACCTGCTGGCCTTGGGTCGTGTATGTCCCTTCGATCTTTTGCTGTCGGTCGGTCGACGACCAGGCTTCCCGGGTTGTGAGGTTGCGCCATTGCACCAAGTAGTCGGTTGGCGCCGGATCAGCCGACGTTGTCGCCGGGGCAGTCCATGTCACGGTGAGTTGGTTGAAATTCGTCCCCGCTGTCACGAGCATCACCCCGGTGGGCTGTCCGGGGTCGAGCCGGGTGCTGGCCAGGGTGATTCGCTGGGTGGTCGACCAAACGCCGGGACCGTTGCTGGTAACGCCCTGAACCCTTACGTAGTAGGTGCCGTTGGTAAGCCCATTGATGGTGTAAGTGGTGCCATTCCCACTGGTCTGGATTTCATTGCAAGTCGTATCACGCACGCAATCCCGCGGGAACGGGTTGTTGTTGTCAGCGAAGCGGGGATTGGTGTCCCACTGGACTATGTAGTGGTTAATGGTAAGTGCGGCGGTTCCAGGGGGATCCTCCCAATCCGCAATGACTCGTCCGTAATCGGGGTTGGTCAGCGGTCGGGCCGGCCATGTCGGTGGCGCCGACCATCCCGGCGTGGCCGAGAGCGTGGGGGTGTAGCGGTCGTTCGTACCGCGCTGGGCCAGAATCCGAATCTGGTAGGTGGTGAAGTTTGTCAGGCCAGTAATGATGTGTTCAGTGTCATTGGTTGCAATTCCAGTTTCGGCCTGATTAGTTGTCGACCAGTTCTGGCCACTCGCCCGCCATTGCACGATGTACTTGAACACAGTGCCAGCGTCTTCTCTTGGTGCATCCCAGTCGACCGCGATCTGCTGATTGCCAGGATCGAGGGCCACATTCTGGGCCGCACGGGCGTGGTAAGTGGGCGCCGCAGTGGCGGAGGGCCGCTCTGGGGCCGGGACGTAGGGCAGTTGCGAGCCGTCGTCTGGTGTCCCTGTGCCGGGATCTGTGCCCGGATCTGGTGACGTTGGGTCATCGGGGTTGGGGAGCGGGGTGCCGCCGGCGCGGTGTACGGCGCACTCGTCTTCGGCCTCGGCTCGGGGCTCGCCCAGGGTTTCGGGAACACGCAGGCACTCTTCGGCAAACACCACGTCGAAGCGGGGCTTCAGGTCCACGGCCATGCGCTCCAGCGCGTTCTGGCGGGCCACGGCGGCCCGGCGGGTGCGGGGCAGCGAGCAGATGTCGTATATGTCGTCGCCGTTCACGTCATGGGGATAGGTGATGGGACCGCCGAAGCTCTTGTTGATGCAGAAAGAGGGGCTGGTGATTACCGGTCCGGAGTAAGACCGGTCGTCGAGCCTGATCTCCGGCTGCGTGGAGGCGGGTACGGGAGGGATGTTGGCTCCCCGCGCTTCGGCCAGTCGAGGAGCGGCACACTCGTCGTCCCTCTCCGCCGCGGGCTCATCGAACGACTCCGCAACCGTGAGGCATTCTTGAGCGAACAAATGGCCGAACAGCAGTGCCAGCTCACTGGCCATGCGCTCCATGGCCTGCTGGCGGGCGGCGGCAGCCCGTTTGGTGCGGGGCAGCGAGCAGACGTCGGCAATACCGTCCTTCGGATTAGAACTGTCGTGGGCATAGGTGATGGGCCCGCCCAGACTCCTGTTGATGCAGAACTCATCGGTGATCTCAACGCTGCCGCCCGGCGTGGTGCCCGACTGGGCCGACGCGAACGCGGTGATGCTGGCCACGAGCCCGAAGACCGCAACAAATACTCCGCCCAACTGCATTGCCCGCCTGGGTTTGCTGGTGCCGTTGGACATGCTGCCCTCCAAATTCAGAATTGGCGCGCCAATAAATACGCGGTGCCGAAGTTTATCCCAGGTCGGTAGGTATCTGGTGAACCCCTAGCCCTATACAGCGCATTTTCCCTACAACCGCGCCAGCAGGTCTTCTTTGCTGTCGGCGGGGGCCTCGCAGGTGTAGTTGCGGCACACGTAGGCCAGGCCGTCGGTGCGGCCCTCCCAGAGGGGGGAGTCGTAGGGCTCTCCCCAGGCCAGAACGGTGTTGGGGCGGTAACTTTCCCGCACGGTATCCACCAGGTCGGCGCGGTCGCCTCCGATAACCACCTCGGTAAGGCCGGTGGCGTTCATGTCCACCGCCTCCAGCAGGTGGCCGAAGCCACTGGGGTGGTTGGCGGCCACCTCGCCCAGCAGGGCCAAGATGTCCTGGGCCCGGTCGAGATAGTGGGCTTGGCCGGTGAGGGTGCCCAAGCGCAAAAGGGCCACCGCGGCGGCGCTGTTGGCCGAGGGCACGGCGTTGTCGGTGATCTCCTTGGGCCGACAGATCAGCTCCTCGGCGTCTGATCCGGTGGTGAACACGCCACCCCGCTCGTGGTCCCAGAACAGCTCCAGCAGCCCGTCGGCGGTCTGGACGGCCTCTTCGATCCACCGGGCCTGGCCGGAGGCCTCGCCCAGGCGGGTGAAGGCGTCGGCGATCGCGGCGTAGTCGGCGGCGTAGGCCAGGTGGCGGGCCTGGGCCGGCCGGTCGCCGTCGCCCGCCTGCCAGGAGCGCAGCCAGCGGCCGTCGGGGCGGCGCAATCGGTCGAGCAGGAACCCGCCGTTCTTGATGGCGGCCTCCATCCACTGCTGGTTTCCGGTGGCCGCGGCCGCTTCGGCCAAAGCGGCCAGCATGAGGCCGTTCCACTCCAGCAGCACCTTGTCGTCCAACCCCGGCGGTATGCGCATGTTGCGGGCCGAAAGCAGCCGCTCCCGGCTCAGCTCCACGTTGGCCGGTCGCAAGAGGTCGCCCCGCACCGTGCGCCACAAGATGTTGTGGCCCTCGAAGTTGCCCGCCTCGGTCACCCCGTACCAGGCCATGAACTCGGCCGCGTCGTCGCCCAGCACCGAGGTGATCTGATCGGGGGTCCACACGTAGAACCGACCCTCCTCGCCCTCGGAGTCGGCGTCGAGGGCCGAGAAGAAGCCGCCGCTGTCGTGGCGCAGGTCTCGCAGCACGAAGCCGATGGTCTCGTCCACAACCTGGCGGAAGCGGGGCCGGCTGGTCACCTGCCAGGCGTGCAGGTACAGCCGGGCGAACAGGGCGTTGTCGTACAGCATCTTCTCGAAGTGGGGCACGATCCACTGGGCGTCCACCGAGTAGCGGCTGAATCCGCCGCCCAGATGGTCGTAGATGCCGCCCGAGGCCATGGCGTCCAGCGAGTTGATCACCATGTTGAGCACGTCTTGGTCGCCGCTGTGGAGGTAGGAGCGCAGCAGCACCTCCTGGCTCATGGTCTGGGGGAACTTGGGCGCGCCGCCGAAGCCCCCCCAGGCGGCGTCGTACTGCTGGCGCAGGGCGGCGGTGGCCTGGCTGAGGGCTTCTGAGCCGGTTCCGGCGGGCGCCCGCTGGGGGTCGGGCTGGATCAGCGCGGTGCGGTTCAGCGACTGGGTGAGCTGGTCGGCCTGGGTGTGGACGTCGTCGCGGCGGTTGACCCACACGTCTTGGATGCGGTGCATGATCTCGGTGAACGACGGCATCTGGCCCCGGCTCTCCCTGGGGTAGTAGGTGCCGCCGTGGAACGGGCGGCCGTCGGGGGTCATGAACACCGTCATGGGCCAGCCGCCCCGGCCGGTGAGGGATTGGACGGCCTCCATGTAGATGGTGTCCACATCGGGGCGCTCTTCGCGGTCCACCTTCACGTTCACGAACAGCTCGTTCATGACCTTGGCCGTGGCGGGGTCTTCGAACGACTCGTGGGCCATCACGTGGCACCAGTGGCAGGCCGAATAGCCCACCGACAACAAGATGGGCTTGTCGGCGGCCTGGGCGGCGGCGAAGGCCTCGGTGCCCCACGGGTACCAGTCCACCGGGTTGTCGGCGTGCTGGCGGAGGTAGGGGCTGGTCTCGGCCCCGAGTCGGTTCATGGTTTCGCCGCCGTCACGTCTTTGCCGGTCTCATGGCTTGGACACTAACGAACTTCGGCCATGGGCAAGACTTGGGCCGATGATTCGGCTTTGGATTCAAGGGGCCCGGCCCCGAACCCTTCCCGCCGCGTTGGTGCCGGTGGCGGTGGGCACCGCGGCGGCCGCTCCCGATGTGGTGTGGTGGCGCGCCGCGGTGGCGCTGGTGGTGGCTCTGGCCCTCCAGGTGGGGGTGAACTACGCCAACGACTACTCCGACGGGGTGCGGGGCACCGACGCCAACCGGGTGGGCCCGGCCCGCCTCGTGGGCGGCGGGGCGGTAGCGCCGGCTTCGGTGCGGCGGGCGGCGTTCGGCGCCTTCGCAGTGGCGGCGGTGGCCGGGCTGATCCTGGCCATTGCGGTGGCGCTGTGGCTGGTGGCGGTGGGGCTGGCCTGCATGATCGCCGGTTGGTACTACACCGGTGGGCGGCGGCCCTACGGCTACGCCGGGCTCGGCGAGGTGTTCGTGTTCGTGTTCTTCGGGCTGGTGGCCACCGCGGGCACGGCCTTCGTGCAGACCGAGGAGCTCACCGGGCTGGCTGTTGTGGCCGCCGTGCCGGTGGGTCTTTTGGCCTCGGCGCTGTTGGTGGCCAACAACCTGCGGGACATCGTCCAAGACCAGGCCGCGGGCAAACGGACCCTGGCGGTTCGGCTGGGTGACCGGCGGGCCGCCTTGTTCTACATCGCGCTGGTGGAGGCCGCCCTGGCGGTGGGCCTCATCATGTCGGTGACCATTCCGTGGGCACCGCTGACGCTGGCTTCCCTCGTTCTGGCCATTCCCGCCCTTCAGATAGCGCTGTCTTCGGGGCCCAAAGCCCCCCTGCTCAACCACACCGCTCGCCTGCACCTGCTCTTCGGGGCGCTGCTCACAATCGCTCTGGCCGTCTCGGCCTAGCCGTTCTCGCTGCGCCTTGCGCCCCTTATTCGTCTAGCCCTTCCAGAAGGGGGCGCGCAGAGCCTGCTTGTTGATCTTGCCCATGGCGGTTCGGCCCAGGCGCTGCTCGCTGATGATCTCAACCGATCGGGGGCACTTGAAGTGGGCGATGCGGTGGCGGCAAAAGGGGATTATCTCGGCTTCTGAGGGCGGATGGGCCGGGTCGGCGGGCACCACCAGGGCTTTTAGCTGCTCGCCCATCTCCTCGTCGGGCACGCCGATGCAGGCTGCGTCGGCCACGCCGGGATGGTCCACCAGCACCTGCTCGGTCTCGGCGGGGTAGATGTTCACCCCGCCCGACACCACCATGTCGGAGAAGCGGTCGGTGAGGTACAGGAACCCGTCTTCGTCCACATAGCCGATCTCGCCCAGGGTGAACACCCCTGGCCGCAGATGGGCGGCTGCTGTCTTCTCGGGGGCGTTGCGATAGCTGATGCCCCGCCCGCTGGTGTCGTTGAAGTACACCCGCCCCTCCCGGCCCGGCGGCAGCTCGTTGCCGCTTTCGTCAACGATGAGCACCTCGAAGGGGGGAACCGGGCGGCCCACCGAGCCGGGGTGGGCCAGCCAGTCATCGGAGTTGATGTGGCACGACCCGCCCACCTCGGTGGAGCCGTACCCCTCCGAGACGATGGGTCCGAGCCAGTCGATCACAGCTCGCTTCACCGATACCGGGCAGGGCGCGCCGCTGTGGGTCACCGCCACCAGGCTGTCGGTGCGGTACTTCTCCCTCACCTCTGCGGGCAGGGCCAGCAGGCGGCTGAAGTGGGTGGGCACCATGAACACGGCGTTCACCCGATAGCGGTCGATGGCCGCCAGGGTGGCCTCGGCGTCGAAGCGGCCCATCACCACAACCTGGGCGCCGCCCATGAGGTTGCGGGTGGCCGAGAACGGCCCGGCGTGGTACATCGGTCCCACCACCAGATGGGTGCCGAGGGCCGCGTTGGGGGTGGCGCAGGTGGCGAAGTACTCATCCACCGTTTCCCCTCCCCCGAACAGGGCCGGAGGGGCGTCCACCCCCTTGGGCCGGCCGGTGGTGCCCGAGGTGTAGAACAAGTGGGGCACCGGGGCGATGTCGGTGGGCGGGGGATCGGCGGCGGCTTGGGCCAGGCCCTGCTCCCATGAGCCCACATCGGGGCGATCAGAGCAGCGCCATCCCATCACCGCGACGGGCAACCCCCCGGGAGTGCTCGACACCGCCTGGGCGGCCTCTATGCTTCGCTGGGCGGTTTCCGGGCCCACCAGCACCAGGGCCGAGGCCGAGTCCTCCAGGATGTAGGCCAGCTCGTCTGCGGTGAGGTGGAAGTTCACCGGCACGGCCGACACCCCCGCCAAAGCGGCGGCCACATAGGCCACCACCGTCTCCGCCGAATTCTCAGCGAACACCGCCAGCCGCCGCTCGGGGCCCAGGTCAAGGGTGTGGAGCAGGTTGACCGCCCGGTTCATCACCGTGTCGAGCTCGGCCCAGCCCAGGGTGGTCTGCTGATCGGTCAGCGCCATCTGGTCGGGGTCGTCGGCGGGTATGTGCTGAGCCAGCAGGGACATCGGCGGTGTGGGGCTAGCGCTCTCGGGTGGCGGTGACCAGCTGGGCTATGCCCCCCGACAGCGGCAAATGGACTACCGCTTCGAACCCGCGCCGGGCCAACAGGTCGAGCATCTCCTCGGTGGGGGGCATGTAGGCCACCGATTTGGGCAGGTACTCATAGGCCGTGCGGTCCGACAGCAATCCGCCGATCAACGGGATCACCTTGCCGAAGTACACGCTGTGGCCGAGTCGCAAGACCGGGTTGGGCGGCTCGGCCACCTCCAGCAGCGAGATCCGCCCTCCCGTGCGAACCACCCGGGCCAGCTCGGCGAACAGCCCGTCGAGGTCAACCACATTGCGCAGGGCGAACCCGCAGGTGACGCCATCGGCGCTCTCCGGCGGCACGGGAAGGCACAGGGCGTCGCCCAGCACCATCGGGGAGCTCAGCTTGCCCGAGTCCCGGTACTTCTGGGCTGCCCGGAGCATGCCGGCCGAGAGGTCGAAGCCCACGGCGCGGTACTTGGCGGCCTCCAGTACCCGGCACAGATCACCGGTGCCGCAGGCCAGATCCAGCACCCGGGACTGAGGTGGCAGCCGCAGCTCCCGCACCGCCCGCCTGCGCCACCGGCAGTCCATTCCGAAGGTCAAGAGCCGGTTGAGCATGTCGTAGCGAGGGGCGATGGCGTCGAACATCGACCGCACCGCGGCCACCTTGTCCTGACCCTGGGGGAGCGGGATGCTAGAGCTCATTGTCCTGTCCCTGGGGGAGCGGGGTGCTAGAGCTCATTGTCCTGTCCCTGGGGGAGAGCGGAGTCGGAGCTCATTGCACGGTGAGCCGATAAGCCCGATTGGTGGAGTGGTGGTCGAAGCCCAGGCTGCGATAGGTGGCCACCGCGGGATGGTTGTCCGACTCCACATATAGGAAGCCCACCGTCAGGCCCTGGTCGGACAGGTGGTCCAGCCCGGCCAGGGTCATGGGTTTGCCCAGTCCTTGGCCGTGGAAATCGGGGTCCACCGCGATGGCGTAGATCTCGCCTCCCGGAGGGTTCTCGTCGGGGTGGACCTTGGTCCAGCAGAAGCCGGCCAAACGGCCATCTCGCTCGTGGAGCCGGAACCCCTCGGCGTCGAACCAGTTTTCGGCCATGCGGTCGGCCAGCTCGGCCGACGTCATGCCCCCTTGTTCGGGATGCCAGTGGAAGGCCCGGTTGTTGACCCGAATGAACTCGGAGTCGTCGGTGCCGGGAACGAAACCCCTGGTGGCGATGGTGGAGCGGTCGGTGGGCAACGGTCGCTGCATGCGCCACAGGTCCCGATACGGCTGAAATCCCAAATCAGCGGCGAACGCGTCGTCGCCGTCGGTGGTCCGCTCGAGCCATAGCTGTATCGAAGTGCCGGTTTCCGCGTCGGCAAGCGTCGCCTGGATCTGGCCGGCGGCGGCCTCGTCTCGGGGGTGGTCGGGATCCGCGGTGATCGACCAGGCGAACTCTCCTTGGTCGAGTCGGACAACGTTCAGCGTCACACAATCCACGGTAGCGGTCCCGTCGGTGGATGCTCGGGTCGCTACCATCCGGTCGATGGCGAGGCCGCGTACCCCCAAGGGCAGAGCCAAACGGACGCACGAGCTGCTGGCCGAGGAGTACCCAGAGGCGGTGTGCGAGCTGGACCACGAGAGCCCGTTCCAGCTGCTGGTGGCCACCATCTTGTCGGCCCAGTGCACCGACAAGCGGGTGAACATGGTCACCCCCGATCTGTTCGCCGCCTATCCCACGCCAGAGAAGTTGGCCGAGGCGCCGCTGGCCCACGTTGAGGAGTTGGTCCGCTCCACCGGGTTCTTCGCCACCAAGGCCCGCAACATCGTGGGGATGGCCCAAGACCTGGTGAACCACTATGACGGCCAGGTTCCGGGCAAGATGTCCGACTTGGTGAGCCTGCCGGGGGTGGGCCGCAAGACCGCCAACGTGGTGCGCAGCGTGGCCCTGGGCCTGCCCGGCCTGCCGGTGGACACCCATGTGGCCCGCATCACCGGCCTATTGGGCATCACAGAGCACAAAGACCCGGTCAAGATCGAGATGGAGCTCAACCCCATGGTGCCCGCGGCTGAGCGGGGCGAGTTCTCTCTGCGGCTCATCCTCCACGGCCGCCGGGTGTGCATTGCCCGCCGCCCCCGCTGCCACGAGTGCGTGCTGGCCTCGTTCTGCCCGTCGGCGGGCGGCTGATCTGCCTCAGCCCTCTTCTGCTGGGTCCGTCTCCTGCTCGCCGGGCGACTCAAACACCTGGGCGAGGCTGCCCCAGCAGGTGACGGTCTTGTCGGACCGCAGTCCACAGGTGTGCCACATTCCGGCCGACACGTCGGTGAACCGGCCGTCGGGCGCATCGGCCTGTCCGTTGGAGTTGTCGCCCCAGCAGACAACCGTCCGGTTGGCCTTCACCCCGCAGGAATGGGCGGCGCCGGCGGTGACCGCGCTGAACCGAAGCTCGGGAGCGTCGGCTTGGCCGTGGCTGTTGTCGCCCCAGCACACAATGGAGTTGTCGGTTCGCAGCCCGCACGAATGGCGATCGCCGGCGGCGATGGCCGAGTAGTCGCCTTCGGGGGCGTCGGTTTGGCCGTGGCTGTTTTGGCCCCAGCACCCCAGGGTGTCATCGGTGGTCACCGCGCACGAGTGGAGCCCGCCGGCGGCGAGGTGGAGGTATCTGCCTTCGGGCGGGTCGGCTTGGCCGTGGCTGTTGTCGCCCCAGCACATGATGTTGCGGGCATACCGCAACCCGCAGGAGTGAGCGAAGCCCCCCGCAACCTCCAGGAACGAATTCGCGATGGTCTCCCTGGGCGCATCGATGGCTCCCGCGGCGCTGTGCCCCCAGCAGACAACGGTGAGATTCGACCGTATGGCGCACGAGTGCCCGCTTCCCGCCGCAATCGAGGTGAATCGCCCTGGGGGAGGTGATGTCCGGCTATCCAGGGCGGACCCCCAGCATTCGATGGATCGGTCGGTTCGCACCCCGCACGAGTGCCACGGTCCCGCGGCTATCGCCTCGAATTGTCCCTCCCGGGTGACGGGCGCGGCGTCGGCGCCATGGCCCCAGCATTCGATGGATTGGTCGGTTCGCACCCCGCAGGTGCGATCGGTTCCCGCGGCGACGCTCGCAAACTGCCCTGTCGGAGCGGCGGACTGTCCATGATGGTTGTCTCCCCAGCACTGCGCCGTGTGGTCGACGCGCAGGGCGCAACTGTGCAGGTTGCCGGCGGTTACGGCAATGAACTGGCCTTCGGGGGCCTCGGTGCGCCCGAAGCTGTTCCATCCCCAGCACTCCACGGTTCGGTCGGTTCGCACCCCGCATGTGTGGGAACGGCCGACGTCGATGCCGGCAAATGCGCCGGGGGGCGGGTTGGCTTCACCGTTGCCGTTGTAGCCCCAGCATTCGATGGTCTGGTCGGTGCGCAGCCCGCAACCATGCAAGCGGCCGATGGAGATGGCCCCAAACCGACCCGAGGGCGGGTTGGACTGGCCGACGAAGTTGTTTCCCCAGCACTCGATGGTCTGGTCGGTGCGCAACCCGCACGAGAAGTTCCCGTCGGCGGCGACGGCGGAGTATTGGCCTTCGCCGGCGGCGGCCTGCCCGTAGCCGTCGGAGCCCCAGCAATTGATGGTCTGGTCGGTGCGCAACCCGCACGTATGGGTGTCGCCGGCGCTCACTGCGGTGTATCGGCCGGGCGGGACTTCGATTTGGCCGTGGTTGTTGTTTCCCCAGCAGACGACGGCCTGGGCGGCGCGCAGGCCGCATGAGTGCTGATGGCCCAGCGAGATCGCGGTGAACTCGGGCGTGGGGCCGGCCGCGGAGGAGTCAGCCTCTGGTTCGGCCGCTGCGGAACTCGAGACGGCCAGCCCGATTGCCGTGGCTGAAACCGCCACCGCGGCGGCCACTGCCAGCAGGGTTCTGAATGTAGTCACTGCACGCCTGAACATCGGCTCAAGACGGCCATGTTAGGCAGCCGTCCAGCAGCCCTGTGTCGTTGGCGACGGCTTGGTTAGTCTGTCTTGGCGCATCGGCAAACCACTTGGACGGGAGAAGGGCAGCTATGAAGGCAGCACGATTGGTTGACGGAGACCTGAAAATCTTGGATGTCCCGGTGCCTGAGCCGGGCTTTGAGGAGGCGCGGATCCGCATCACCTCTTCGGGGGTGTGCCACTCCGACCTCCACCTGGCCCGGGGCGACTGGATGGGGATCTCCGGCATCGAGGTGCTGGGCCACGAGGCCATTGGCGTGGTCGAGGCGCTGGGGCCGGGGGCAGAGCGCTACAGCCAGGTGGGCGACCGGGTGATCCTCGGGCTGGGGGGAACCGGCGGCGGCTACTGGTGTGGAGCCTGCGAGTTCTGCTTGCAGGGAGAGCCCCGGCACTGCGCGCAGACCCAGGGGATCATGGGCACCTTCGCCGAGCAGTTCTGCGTATGGGCCAAGTCTTTGGTGCTGCTGCCCAACTCAGTGGGCGACGAGGAGGCCGCGCTGGCCTGCGGCGGGCTCACCGCCTACGGAGCGGTGAAGAAGCTGTTCCGCAACCAGGTGCCCCCCGGCCGCTGGGTGGCCATCATCGGCGCGGCCGGCGGGTTGGGCCATTACGCAGTGCAGATCGCCAAGTCGCTGGGATACAAGGTGGTGGGCGTCGACATCGGCGCCGACCGGCTGGGGTTCGTCGAGTCGCTCGGGGCCGACATGGTGGTGAGCGCCGACGACGCTCTAGAGGCAGTGCCAATGCATGTCGGGCGCGGCGGGGTGGATGCCAGCATCGTGTTCTCGGCGGCGATGGCCGGATTCACCCTCGGATTCCGGCTGCTGCGGCCCAAGGGGCTGTTCGTGGCCGTGGGTTTGCCCCCCACCAGCGAGGGCAATATCGAATTGAACCCCTTCGAGTTCTTCATGAGGGATGCCACCCTCATCTACTCCGCGGTGGGCACCGTGCAGGACATGCGCGAGCTGGTGGACATGGCCGCCGCCGGGGGCGTCAAGTCCCACGTCGGGCGCACCGGTGCCCTGTCGGAACTGGACGACATCTTCGAGGAGCTCCAGGCGGGCAAGTACGTCGGCCGGGCGGTGATCAACGACCTGGCCCACTAATGGTCTAGCGCCGTTTTGTCGGCGGGGTTATGAGCCCTCGGCGAGGGCGGGCATGACCTTGTTTACCACCAGCTCCAGCGTCTCCCAGCCGATGGCGGGGTCGATGCCGCCGCACAGGGGGTGGAGGGTGGCTGCCCCCTTGGTGCGCACCAGCTCGACGCACTGGTCGGGGGTGAGCACCTCGAATTGGCCGGAGGCCTTGAGGCCGGCGATGTCTTCGGCGTCCACATGCCAGCCGGAGCGCTGGTCGGGGTACTGCCAGCTGGCGTAGGCCGCGGCGTCATACAGCATGTTGGGGCCGATCTTGGCCCACAGCGCCTCGGGGTCCTCGGTCACCAGCACCAGCCCGGGGCCGTCGGGGGCCATGGCGAACGCTCCCTCGAAGCCGATCTCGGCCGCCTCGGCGTAGTAGAGGTCCACCAGCTCTTGGTCGCCGATGGGCGGCATGTAGGGCAGCCTCAGCCGGGCGGCCCGCTTGGCCGACGCCGGCACCGAGCCGCCCACCATGACTATGGGGTGGGGCTGGGTCACCGGCTTGGGGGTCACCCACGCGGTGCGGCCCTCGTACTCGAACGGCTCGCCGGTCCAGGCCTGCTGCATGACCTTGATGGCCTCTTCGGTGTCACGGCCCCGCCGGGTGCGGTCTTTGCCGAACATCTCGAACTCGAACTCCCGATAGCCCAGCCCGGCGATGACGATGAACCGGCCCGGCGCCATCAAGTCGATGGCGGCGATGTCCTCGGCCAGTCGCAGGGGATCGTGGTAAGGCACCAAAAGGGCCGACAGCGTACACATCAGGTTGTCGGTGGCGCCCAGGATGGCGGCGGAGATGGCCAGCGGCGCCGACATGAACCCGTCTTCGGTGCCGTGGTGCTCGCTGGTGATGGCCCCGGCGAAGCCCCGGCTGTCGGCCCACTTCACCATCTCCAGCATGGCGCGGTACTGATCGCCGTGGGTCACCTCGGTGAACGGTGGAGTCCGCAGATCAAAGCGCAGATTGAACATTTCTTCTCCCGATGAGCTCGATGGGTACAGGTAGAATTACAGACTTCGGGTGAGCCGGTCGAGACGGCGGGTAGCCCCCCGCAAACCTCGCTCCACCTCGTACAGCTCGAAGGCGACGTCCTCCCGGTCGGTGCCCTCATAGCGCCGGGCCACCTCCGTCACCCGCTCCGCGAGATCCCGCATCACACTGCTCAGCGAACTGAGCTCCGCCCCATCCGCCGCCAAAGACTCGTCATCCACAAACAGGTTCTACCCCAAAACCGATGAGCCGGTTTCCTCATGGACCGTGCAAACCCTTCGTTGCTGGGACATATCGGCCTGTAGTTTTGGGGGTCGTGCTAAGCCGAGTGGACCTGCGGGGAGTGGCCGACATTGCCGATCGCCTGCCCCGGCCCGAGCCTGTTTCTGAGGGCTCGGTGGCCGCGGTTCGCGAGATCATCGACGCGGTGCGGGCTGAAGGCGATGCTGCACTGGCCCGCTACACCGAGCAATTCGATGGGGTTGTGTCCTCGAGTTGGCAGGTTCCTTCGGCTGAGGTGGCAGCGGCCCGAGATCGGGTCGACTCCTCTCTGCGGGCGGCTCTGGAAGCGGCGGCGGCGGCCATTGCCGAGTTCCACCGAGAGCAAGTGCCGAGAGAGCAGACTCACAAACGCCAGGGCATCACCATTCGGAGCTGGGACCAGCCGGTGGGCCGGGCCGGCTGTTATGTACCCGGCGGGCGGGCGGCCTATCCGTCCACTGTGTTGATGACGGCGATTCCGGCGCGGGAGGCAGGGGTGGACCAGGTGGTGTTGTGTGTGCCTCCTGGCCCCGATGGGCAGGTGGCCGATGTCACCCTGGCCGCGGCGGCTATTGCCGAGGTAGACGAGGTTTACGCGGTGGGCGGAGCCCAGGCCGTTGCCGCCATGGCTTATGGCACCGAGTCGGTGAGCGCGGTGGATGTGATCGTGGGGCCGGGCAATGTGTACGTGGCTATCGCCAAGCAGCTTGTGGCAGGTTCGGTCGGCGTGCCGGCGGCGTTCGCTGGGCCTTCTGAGGTTGTGGTGGTGGCCGACGGCACAGTGCCGGCGGAATATGCCGCCATCGACCTCATCGTGCAGGCCGAACACGGCCCCGACGGGTTGGCATGGCTCATCACCTGGGATCCCGAAGCCGCCGACGCTGTGGAAGAGGCGGTGGCCAAATTGCTGTCGGACTCCGCACGCCGGGATGACATCGCCTCAACGTTCGACCGCAGCGGGCACATCGTGCTGGTAGACGGCCCGGAGGCCTCCGCCGAAGTGGTCAACTTGATCGCCCCCGAGCACTTGCAAGTCATGACCGAGGCACCCGAGGCAGTGATCAGCCGGGTTCGCAACGCCGGGGCCATATTCAGCGGACCGCTGGCGCCGGCGTCCATTGGCGATTATGTGGCCGGCCCCTCCCATGTGCTGCCCACCAACGGCACCGCCCGCTTCGCCGGTGCCCTCAGCGTGCGGGACTTCACCAAGCCCATGCACGAGATTTCCGTGGACTCTGAGGGATTGGCCGCGGTCGGTCCCCATGTGGCGGCCATCGCCGACGCCGAAGGGCTGGACGCCCACGCCCAGTCGGTGCGCCTGCGAAGAGCGGCCCAGAAAGGAACTGAGAATGAGTAGCCCCGACCGCCTGGCGGTGAGAGAGAGCCTGGCCCTCATGTCCGGCTACCACTCGCCGCAGCTCGACGTGGCCGTGAGGCTCAACACCAATGAGTCGCCGGTGCCCCCTCCCGAGGGGTGGGCCGAGGCGTTGCGGGCCGCCCAGGACGACATCGATTGGCACCGCTATCCCGACCGGGGCGCCCACGAGCTGCGGGCCGCTTTGGCCAAGCACGAGGGGGTCGCGCCCGAGCAGGTGTTTGCCGCCAATGGCTCCAACGAGGTGCTCCAGTGTCTGATGCTGGCCTACGGAGGTCCGGGTCGGGCCGCGCTGACCTTCGAGCCCACCTACGCGCTTCACTCCCACATCTCTCGGCTGGCGGCCACCGAGGTGGTGACCGGCGAGCGGGAGGAGGACTTCTCGCTCAACGCCGATTACGCCTCGTCCATGGTTGCCGAGCACCGACCGGCGGTCACCTTTTTGTGCTCGCCCAACAATCCCACCGGCATGGTTGAACCCCCGGAGTTGGTGGAGAGGCTGCTGGCCGACGTGTCGGCGCTGCCCGGCCTCTTGCTGATGGACGAGGCCTACGGCCAGTTCGACCCCTTCACCGCGGTGAGCCTGGTGGACGAGAGCCGCCCGCTGGCGGTGGCCCGCACCTACTCCAAGACCTGGTCGATGGCCGCGGCCCGACTTGGCTACCTGGTGGCCCCATCGTGGGTGGTGGCTGAGCTGGAGAAGTCGGCTTTGCCCTATCACCTGGACACCATGAAGCAGATCGCCGGACGCCTGGCCCTCGACTACGAGGACGAGATGAACGACAGGGTGGCCATGCTCGTAGCCGAGCGGGAGCGGATCGCCGCCGGGCTCGACCAGCTCCCTGTGCACCACTGGGCCTCGGGGGCCAACTTCATCTTGTTGCGGCCTGACTCCGGCGACGGCGACGCCGTTTGGCAGGGTCTCGTGGATCGGTCGGTGCTCGTGAGAAACTGTTCATCTTGGCCCCGGCTGTCGGGCTGCCTGCGGGTTACCGTGGGAACCCCAGCCGAAAACGACGTGTTTTTGTCTGCTCTCAGCGAGGTGCTGACATGACAACCTCATCTCGAACCGCCTCTGCCTCTCGGAGCACCGCCGAGACCACTATCGACATCGCCATCAGTGTGGACGGCGAGGGACAGGGCACCGCCACCACCGGTCTCCCGTTCTTCGACCACATGCTGAGCCAGCTCGGCCGCCACGGGGGCTTCGACCTGCGGGTGGAGGCCTCCGGCGACCTGGAGATCGACGCCCACCACACCGTGGAAGACGTCGGCATCCTGCTGGGATCGTGTTTTGCCGAGGCTTTGGGCGACAAGGCCGGGGTCCGCCGGTTCGCGTCAATCGCAGTGCCGCTGGACGAGGCTTTGGTGGAGGCCGTGGTCGACCTGTCGGGTCGTCCTTTCCTGCACTACGACGTGAGCCCTCCGGGCCAGAAGATCCTGGGCGATCCGCCGTTCGACCCGCAGCTCTGCGAGGAGTTCTGGCGGGCGTTCGCCACCTCGGCCGCTTTGACCCTGCACGTCACCATGGTGAGGGGAAAAAACACCCACCACATCATCGAGGCCAGCTTCAAAGCAGTGGCCCGGGCGCTGCGCGACGCCGTGCGGGTGGAGGGCACCGGCATTCCCTCCACCAAGGGTGTCTTGTGAGCAAAGGGGCTCCGTGAGCCGACCGCTCATCGCGGTGCTGGACTATGGCATCGGCAACCTCCGCTCGGCCCAGAAGAGCCTGGAGCGCATGGGGGCCGACGCCCGACTGACCGCCGATACCGGGCTGATCGCCGACGCCGCCGGGGTAGTGCTGCCCGGCGTGGGGGCGTTCGGGCCGTGCATGGCTGCGCTCTGCGACACCGGGCTCGACAAGCCGGCCCGGGCCGCGGCGGCCGACGGCCGGCCGTTTCTGGGCATCTGCATCGGCTTGCAGCTTCTCTACGAGGGTTCCGAAGAGGCACCGGGCGTGGCCGGCCTGGGCATTTTGCCGGGCACCGTTCGCCTGCTGCCCGACAACGTGAAGCGGCCCCAGATGCAGTGGAACCGCTTGGAGGTTCTCACGCCGAGCCCCCTGCTCGAGGGGCTGGACGACGCCTGGGTGTACTTCGTGCACTCCTACGCCGCCCCGATGGACGACAGCGTGGTCGCGGTCTGCGACTACGGCGGCCCGGTGGCGGCAGTGGTGGGCGACGGCAACGTGGCGGCCACCCAGTTCCACCCCGAGAAATCGGCCCGCCCTGGCCTGCGGCTCTTGGAGAACTTCGTGAACCAGGCCCGAGTGGCGGCCGTGGGAGCCTGAGATGCAGCTCTTTCCGGCCATCGACTTGCGGGGCGGGCAGTGTGTGCGGCTCTACCAGGGCTCGTACGACGCCGAGACCGCCTACAGCGACGATCCGGTAGGCCAGGCCCGGCAGTTCGCCGACGCCGGGGCCTCGTGGCTGCACGTGGTGGACCTGGACGCGGCCCGCACCGGGGAGGCGGTGAACCGGCCAGTGATCGCCGCCATCGCCGAGGCCGTGGACGTGCCGGTGCAGACCGGCGGCGGGGTTCGCACCCTGGACGCAGCCGCCGCGCTGGCCGACGCTGGCGTGGCCCGGGTGGTGATCGGCACCGCTGCGGTGGAGAATCCCGAGTTGGTGGAGCAAGTTGCTGCCCGCCAGCCGGTGGCCGTGGGACTGGACGCCCGAGGGAGAGACGTGGCCACCCACGGTTGGGAGCGCGGCGGCGGGGGTGACTTGCTGGAATTGGCCGCCCGCTTCGAGACCTCGGGGGCCGAGGCGGTGGTGGTCACCGAGATCAGCCGCGACGGAACCATGAGCGGCCCCGACACCGACGGCCTGGCCGCGGTGTTGGCCGCCACCGGATTGGCGGTTATCGCCTCCGGCGGAGTGGCGACGCTGGACGACTTTGCCGCGCTGGGAGGGGTTTGCGAAGGCGACCGCCGCCTGGCCGGGGTGATCGTGGGCCGGGCGCTGTACGAGGGGCGCTTCACCGTGGAACAGGCCTTGGAGGCGCTGGGCTGATGAGCACACCGGCAACCGTGCCCAGCAATGCCCGCATCATTCCCTGCCTGGACGTAGATGCCGGGCGGGTGGTCAAAGGGGTCAACTTCGTGGATCTGACCGACGCCGGCGACCCGGTGGAGCTGGCCTCCCGCTACGACCAGCAAGGGGCCGACGAGGTGGTGTTTTTGGACATCACCGCGTCGTCGGATCAGCGGGACACCACCTTGGAATTGGTGCACCGCACCGCCGAGGAGGTGTTCATTCCGTTCACCATCGGCGGGGGCATCCGCACCGTGGACGACGCCCGCCGACTGCTGCGGGCCGGCGCCGACAAGGTGTCGGTGAACACCGCGGCGGTGAACCGCCCTGAGCTGGTGGCCGAGATCGCCGACGAATTCGGGAGCCAGTGCGCGGTGGCCTCCATCGACGCCCGCCGCACCAATGGCGGCTCATTCCCCTTTGAGATTTTCACCCACGGCGGGCGCACCCCCACCGGGATCGACGCCATCGAGTTCGCCATCCGGGTGACCGAATTGGGTGCAGGGGAAATACTGCTCACCTCCATGGACCGCGACGGAACCCGCGACGGGTTCGACCTGGAGCTGACCCGAGCGGTGGTGGAGGTGACCAACGTCCCAGTGATAGCCAGCGGGGGAGTGGGCACCCTTGACCATTTGGTGGAGGGTGTGATCGAGGGCAAGGCCGACGCCGTGTTGGCCGCCTCCATTTTCCACTTCGGCGAGCACACTGTGGCTGAGGCCAAAGCGCACATGGCCGCCGCCGGCATCCCCATTCGCCCCGCCGACGCCTGACCGACAGCCGGCGCGGGACTACCTGCTCGGAACTAGAGGCCGGCCAGGAACTCGTCTATCAGGGAGTTGAGCCGGTCGGTGCGGCCCACAAGGAAGTGGTCAGCGCCGCCCACGGGGTGGATCTGGGCGTTGGTCCAGTCGACAACCCTGGAGCGGGCCTCGTCGGGAGGGTTGAACTGGTCCCGCTCGGGCACGGCCAGCCACTTGGGCCGGGGGTCGGCCGCGGCCTTGAAGCGGTCGGCGTTGACCACCCGAAGCGGCGGGGCCACCAGAAACCAGCCCGCCAGATCCGGGGCATCACAGGTCAAAGCCATGTCGGCGCCGAACGACCACCCGGCCAGCGCCAGGGGGCACTGCTCGCTGCCGGCTTCGGCCATGGCCTCCACCGCGGCCCGCACGTCGAGCTGCTCCCCTTCGCCGAAGTCGTGCTCGCCCCCAGAGCCCCCCACCCCTCGGAAGTTGAACCTCAGAACCGCACACCCGGCCTCCACCAAGTGGGTGAACAGGGTGGAAACCACCAGCGAGTGCATGTTGCCCCCGTACTGGGGATGGGGGTGGCAGATCACCACCTTGGTTCGGGGCTCATCGGGCACCGTCCACTGGGCCTCAAGGCTGAGGCCGTCGGCTGTTGTAAGTGTGGTAGCGGTGGCTCCGAAGTCGTCGGTCATATTCCCGTCACGGTAGCGTTGTCACCCCATGGCCAAGGCAGCAAAGAGCGCGAGTCAAGTCGCGCCCGAGGACAAACTCCCCATCAAGATGCTCAACGACCGCATCTTGGTGCAGCTCGACATCCCCGAGGGGGAGCGGCGCTCCACCGGCGGCATCCTCATTCCGGCCACCGCCCAGGTGGGCAAGCGCCTGGCCTGGGCCGAGGCCATCGCAGTGGGCCCCAACGTCCGCACGGTGGAATCCGGCGACCAGGTGCTGTTCAACCCCGAGGACCGATACGAGGTGGAGGTGCGGGGCGCCGACTACCTCATCTTGCGGGAGCGGGACATCCATGCAGTAGCCGCCCCCCGCCTCGACGAGGGCAGCACCGGCCTCTACCTCTGATTCAGTATCTCCGATTCAGGCTGGCAAATGGCTCTAATCGGGCCGGAGTCTGCTCCTACGATGGGGCCATGCCCGCAATCACGCCGATAGAAGCTGCCCCGGGAACGCTGGACCAGGTGACGTACAACAGCGACGGGCTGGTTCCAGCCATCGTGCAGGACCATGACGGGGGGCAGGTGCTGATGATGGCGTGGATGAACCAAGAATCGTTGGAGCGCACCCTGGAAACCGGGCGCACCTGGTTTTGGAGCCGGTCCCGCCAGGAGTACTGGTGCAAGGGGGAGACCTCCGGCGATCGCCAGTACGTGCGGGAGGCGTTCTACGACTGCGACGGCGACACCCTGCTGTTCATTGTGGAGCAGGAAGGAAGCGGCGCCTGCCACCTCGGGAAGTACTCGTGTTTCTTCCGCTCGTTCGACGAGCCGTTGCCGCCTTCGCAGTGATCCGGCTCGCATGTCCGTGACAAGCCCCGACCGCAGCCGAGCGCTCGCATGACCGCGATCAGCCCCGATCGCGGGGAGTTCCACCGGCTGGCTGCCGAGTGGTCGGTGGTGCCGGTATGGCGGGAGCTGGTGGCCGACCTCACCACCCCGGTGGCCGCATTCGTGCGCACCGTGGGCGACGAGCCCGGCTTCCTTTTGGAGTCGGTGGAGCACGGCGAGCGGTGGAGCCGGTTCTCCTTCATCGGCCGCCGCCCGCTGGGCACCCTGGTGGCCCGCGGCCGCCAGGTGGCCGCCACCGGGCAACTACCCGAGGGAACCCCGCTCGACCAGGGGATTCTGGCCGCGGTCGAGCACATTTTGTCGCAATGGCAGTCACCGGTGATCGACGAGCTGCCCCCACTGCACGGCGGTCTCGTGGGCTATCTGGGCTACGACGTGGTCCGAGAAGTGGAGCATCTGCCCGATGTGCCCGCCGACGATCAAGAGCTTCCCGACGCGGTGCTGTCGGTGATCGGCGAGCTGGCGGTGTTCGACCACTGGCGCCAGCGGGTGATTTTGATTGAGAACGTGATCATCCCTCCGGGGTCTTCTCCGGCCGAGATCGACGCCGCCTACGACCGCGCCACCGCTGCCATTGAGCAGCTGGCCGCCGACGGGGCCCGTCCGGTGGCCGAGCCGCTGCTGGAGCCCCCCACAGAAGACGAGGAGCTGCCCGAGGTGGTGTCGTCCATGGGCTCGCAGAGCTTCTGCGACGCGGTGGAGGCGGCCAAAGAGCACATCCTCGCCGGCGACATCTTCCAGGTGGTGCTGGCCCAGCGCTACGACTTCGACCTGGAGGCCGAGCCCTTCGACGTTTACCGCTCGCTGCGCCAGGTGAACCCCAGCCCCTACATGTACTTCGTGCGCCTGCCCGAGGTGTCGCTGGTGGGATGCTCGCCCGAGCCCATGGTGCAGCTTCTCAACGGGCGGGTCATCTCCCGGCCCATCGCCGGCACCCGCCGCCGGGGCCGCACCGAGGCCGAGGAGCGCCGCATGGCCGCCGAGCTGTCCGAGCACCCCAAGGAGATTGCCGAGCACATCATGCTGCTGGATCTGGCCCGCAACGACGTGGGCCGGGTGGTTACCTTCGGCACCGAGACGGTGGACGAGATGATGACCTTGGAGCGGTACAGCCATGTGATGCACCTCACCTCGCAGGTATCGGGCGAGCTGGCGCCGGGGCGCACCCCTGTGGACGTGCTGAGGGCCACCCTGCCGGCGGGCACCGTGTCGGGGGCGCCCAAGGTGCGGGCCATGGAGATCATCGACGACCTGGAGCCGGTGAAGCGGGGCCCATACGCCGGAGTGGTGGGCTACCTGGACTTCTCGGGCAACATCGACACTGCCATCGCCATTCGCACCATGGTCATCCAGGGGGGACGGGCCTCGGTGCAGGCCGGCGCCGGAATCGTGGCCGACAGCATCCCCGAACAGGAAGACCTGGAATGCCGCAACAAGGCCCGGGCCCTGCTGCTGGCCGTGCCCGCCGCCCGGCGAATGAACCGGAGCCGCCCAGGATGATCGGCTCAGCATGATCGGCATGGCATGATCGGCCCAGCATGATGGGCTCAGCGTGACCAGCCCAGTGGACTTGTCGACCGCGGTCGGGGCCTGCCCCACCGAGCGGAGCGTGCTGGCGGTGGCTGGCCCCGACGCCGAGGACTTCTTGCAGGGCCAGCTCAGCCAAGACGTCGCCGCGCTGGCCGAGGGCCAGTCGGCCTGGTCGCTCATCTTGCAGCCCCAAGGGCGCATCGACGCTTTCGTGAGGGTCACCCGCCGGGGCGCCGACCGATTCGTCCTCGACACCGACGGCCCGCTGGAGCAGCTTGTGGCCCGGCTGAAGCGCTTCATGCTGCGCACCGATGTGACCCTGGAGCCGCTCGACTGGCAGTGCATCGCAGTACGTGGGCCGGGTGTGGAGGATGTCGCCGTTTCCGGGGAGATCGTCGCCCCCGTTCCCACCGGCGGCGTCGATGTGCTGGGCCCGGACCCCGAAGTGCCCGACGAGGTGCCCCTCGTCGATCCCGAGGCGCTGGAAGCCCACCGGATCAGGGCAGGGCTGCCTCGCATGGGGGCCGACATCGACGACCGCACCATCCCCGCCGAGGCCGAGGTAGTGGCATTCACGGTGAGCTTCACCAAGGGGTGCTTCACCGGCCAGGAACTGGTGGCCCGCATGGATTCACGGGGAGGCAACGCCCCCCGCTACTTGCGGCTGCTGGCCCTGGCCGACCGGGTCGGCTTGGCCGGAGGCGAGCCCATCTGCGACGCCGGGGGTGCCGAGGTGGGCACCGTCACCAGCGCAGCCTGGGATGCCGCGGCCGGTGTCACGGTGGCCTTGGGCTACATCAAGCGCTCGGTGGAAATGCCCGCCGAGGTGACAGTGGCCGGCTGGGCGGCCCAGGCATCAGCCGTTCCCCGCTAACGATCGCATTCCGGCACCAGCCAGCCGGTAGTTTTGGGAGCAGTGTTCATCAAGATCTGCGGCATCACGACCGCCGACGATGCCCTGCTGGCCACCGCCTTGGGGGCCGACGCGGTGGGGTTCATCATGGCCCCGTCAAAGCGCCAGGTCGCCCCGCCCCGAGTGGAGGAGATCGCCCGCCGCTTGCCCCCAGACGTTCTCACCGTCGGGGTGTTCCGAGACGAAGCCCCCAGCCGGGTGATCGAGCTAATCAATCGCTGCGGCCTCAAGGCCGCCCAACTGTCCGGCTCGGAGAGCATGCAGGACACCCGTCTGATTCGAGAGAGCGTGCCCGCGGTGATCAAGGCCTTCCCCGGCGGCAGCCCGGCCCTGTCGGTGGCCGACCGGTACGGCGCCGACATCGTGATGGTGGACTCCGACACCCCCGGCTCAGGCCAGGTGTTCGACTGGTCTTTGGCCGAAGGGGCCCCCGGCGGCATCCGGCTGCTCATGGCCGGCGGGCTGACCCCCGAAAACGTGGCCATGGCCATCGCCAAAGTCCGTCCTTGGGGTGTGGATGTGGCCACTGGAGTGGAGATGTCGCCGGGTCGCAAGGATCCGGCCAGGTTGCGGGCCTTCATCAACGCCGTTCGGGGGACCGAGCCGCCCCGCCCCGCCCCCGACGCGGAGGGGTCGCCCGAGGACGCCCCCTACAACTGGCAGGAGGAGGGGCTCCGGTGACCATGGCCGAGCCAGTCGGCGGTCGGTTCGGGGATTTCGGGGGGCGCTACGTTCCCGAGCCCCTGGTGCCGGCCTGCGAGGAGCTGGAGGCCGCATTTCGCTCCGCCTGGGCCGATGAGGGCTTCCGAGGCGAGCTGAACCAGCTGCTGGCCGACTATGCCGGTCGGCCGTCGCCGCTCACCGAGTGCCATCGCCTTTCCGAGGATATGGGGCTTCGCCTGCTGCTCAAGCGCGAAGACCTCAACCACACCGGCTCGCACAAGATCAACAACGTGCTGGGCCAGACCCTGCTGGCCGTGCGCATGGGCAAGACCCGCCTGGTGGCCGAGACCGGGGCCGGACAGCACGGCGTGGCCACCGCCACCGCGGCGGCGCTGTTGGGTCTGGAGTGTGTGGTGTACATGGGCGAGGTGGACATGGAGCGCCAAGCCCTCAATGTGTTTCGAATGCAGCTCCTAGGCGCCGAGGTCCGCTCGGCGGTGTCGGGCAGCCGAACCCTCAAGGACGCCATCAACGAGGCCATGCGCGACTGGGTGGCCACCGTGGAGAGCTCCCACTACTGCCTGGGCTCGGTGATGGGCCCCCACCCCTACCCGTGGATGGTGCGCGAGCTGCACCGGGTGATCGGCGACGAGGCCCGCGAGCAGTGTCGGCAGCTTCTGGGGTCCGACCCCGATGTGGTCACCGCGTGCGTGGGCGGCGGCAGCAACGCCATTGGCATCTTCAGCGGCTTCGTGGACGGTGATGCCGCGTTGGTGGGCGTGGAACCGGCCGGCGGCGCGGCCATCGGCCGGGGCGTGCCCGGTGTGGTCCACGGGTCCAAGTCGTTCCTGATGCAAGACGAGCACGGCCAGGTGCTGGAGGCCGAGTCGATCTCCGCCGGCCTCGACTATCCCGGCATCGGCCCGGAGCACTCCCACCTGGCCGCCATCGGGCGGGCCCGCTACGAGTCGGTCACCGACGACGAGGTGGTGGCCGCCTTCGAGCTCTTGTCGCGCACCGAGGGGATCATCCCCGCCCTGGAGCCGGCCCACGCCTTGGCCTGGGTGTCGCGGGCCCGCGGGGAGCTGGCCGGGAAATCGGTGCTGTTGAACTTGAGCGGGCGGGGCGACAAGGACGTCGACCAGATGATGGGCCGACTGGCGGTGGATGCCAGCGCCAACGGCGACGACGGGCGTTCTGGGTGAGCACTGAACCGGGAGCTTTGGAAGCCGCCTTGCGGGCCCGGCGCTCCCAGGGCGGCAAGGCAATGGTGCCCTATCTGACTGGAGGTCTGGGCGACTGGCAGGCCGGGCTGGCCGCGGCCGCCGACGCGGGGGCCGACGCCATCGAGGTGGGCATCCCGTTCTCCGACCCGGTGATAGACGGCCCGGTGATCCAGGAGGCCAACGATCGGGCGCTGGCCGACGGGATCACGCCGCTGGCCGTTTTGGACGAACTCGGACGCCTCGACATCGGCGTTCCCTTGGCGGTGATGACCTACTACAACATCGTTTTCCGGTTCGGCTTGGAGCGGTTTGCCTCGGTTCTGGCCGAGAGGGGGGTGGCCGCCGCCATCCTGCCCGACCTGCCCCTGGAGGAGGCCGGGCCCTGGGCCGAGGCGGCCGACGCCGCCGGGGTAGAGACGGTGCTGTTGGCCGCTCCCACCGCATCTGACGAGCGGTTGGGCCGCATCTGCTCCCGGACCCGGGGCTTCGTCTACGGCGTGGGGCTGTTGGGGGTGACCGGGGTGCGGGACGAGCTGGCGTCGTCCGCGGTGGTCATGGCCGGGAGGCTGAAGCAGATGACCGATGTGCCCGTGCTGGTGGGGGTGGGAGTGGGCACCCCAGAACAGGCCGAGGAGGTCTGCCGGGTGGCCGACGGCGCGGTGGTGGGCTCTGCGGTGGTGCGACGGATGATGGACGGGGGCCCCGCCGCCGTCGGCGAGCTGGTCGGGCGGTTCCGAAAGGCCTTGGACTGAGGCTGGGCTTTCCCCACTTAAACTTTGCATTTCCCGTGTGGACTGCTTGACTCTTGTGACTTTTTGAAAGAGGCCAATTGAATTACACTCTCGTAATTCACAAATCAGGAGGATTCCATGAACAAGTCAGAGTTGGTCAGCGCCATCAGCGATCGCACCGGCGAGAGCAAGAGCTCCGTCGAGGCGGTTCTCAACAGCCTTGAGAAGACGGTCACCGAGCAGGTCATCCTGGGCAACAAGGTGTCGATCACCGGCTTCGTGTCATTCGAGCAGACCTCTAGGGGCGCCCGCACGGGTCGCAACCCCCGCACCGGCGAGACCATTCAGATTGCCGCCACCAAGGGCTGCAAGGTCAGCGCCGGCGCCCGGTTGAAGGGGGCCGTTAAGGGCACCTGATCCACTAGGGTCAGTCTCATGGCTGATTGGCTCTTATCGGCTGGCGATCCTGCGCCGGCGTTCAACCTGTCTGATCAGAACGGCAATCAGGTGTCTCTGGGCGACTTTGCCGGGAGGAAGCTGGCGATCTTCTTCTTTCCCAAGGCGCTCACACCTGGTTGAACCAATCAGGCAATCGGCGTGCGTGACATCGCCTCAGAACGCGGCATCGCCGCAGTGGGCATAAGCGGGGACAACCCCGACCGCCAGAAGCGGTTCGACGAGAAGTGCGACCTCGGATACTCGCTGCTGTCGGACCCGGACCACGAGGTGGCCGAGGCCTTCGGGGTGTGGCGGGAGAAGAAGATGTACGGCAAGACGTACTTGGGAGTCGTCCGCTCAGCCTTTTTGGTGGATGAAGGCGGCCGGATTGAGCACGCCTGGTACAAGATCAGCCCCAAGAACACCGCATCCAATCTGGCGGACGCACTGCCCGAGGAATAGCGGAGCAGAAGCGTCTCTCATGAGGCCTCCGGCCGAGGTTCTCCCGCACCGCCCCCCGTTCTTGTTCCTCGACGAGGTCACCTCGATGGTGGCCGGGGAGCGGGCCGAGGGCTATTGGCAGCTCACCGGCGATGAGCCGTTCTTCGCCGGCCACTTTCCCGGACGCCCCACCCTGCCCGGGGTGCTGATGGCCGAGGCCATCGCCCAGCTCGGCGCTTACATCGCGCTCTGCGACAAGCGGTTCGCCGGCAAGTTGCCCCTGTTTGGCGGCCTCGACAGCGCCCGCTTCCGCCGCCAGGTGGGCCCCGGCGATCGCTTGGACCTCGAAGTTGAGATGACCCGGCTGTCGGCCCGGGCTGGCCGGGGCGCGGGGCGGGCGTCGGTAAACGGCGAGCTGGCCTGTTCGTGCGAGCTGCTGTTCGTGGTGGTTGACGCCGGCTGATCGGCGCCCGCAGTCAGATTCCGGCTATTCGGCTGGCGGGGGGCCGATGACGATGGTCCCATTGTGGCCACCGAATCCGAAGGAGTTGGACAGCGACGGTCCTGGCTCCCACGGGGCCGGATCGGGGGCCACGATGCGGATGGGGGCCATGTCGGGATCGGGGGTTGCGTACCCATAGGTGGGGGGGATGAGCTCGTGCTCCATGGCCAGCAGCACCGCGGCTGCCTCGACGGCCCCGGCCGCGCCCAGCGCGTGCCCGGTGACGCCCTTGGTGGAGGTGATCAGCGGGCCCGGCGTGCCGAACACCTTCTGAATGGCCTCGGCCTCGGCGGCGTCGTTCAGCGGGGTTGAGGTGCCGTGGGCGTTGATGTGGGCGATGTCGGCGGGCGCCAGACCGGCGTCGGCCAGAGCTAGCTCCATGCACCGCACGGCCCCTGCTCCGCCCGGCGACGGGGCGGTGATGTGGTAGGCATCGGCCGTGCTGGCGCCGCCCAGGATCTCGCCCAGCACCGTTGCCCCCCGGTTGCGGGCCGATTCCAGATCCTCGAGCACCAAGACGGCGGCGCCCTCGGCCTGTATGAACCCGTCTCGCTCCAGGTCGAACGGGCGGCTGAAGTGGGACCGGGAGACGGCGGTCATGTTCCAGAAGGTGGCTTCGCCGGTTACGGAGTTGGAGGCCTCGCTGCCGCCGGTGATGACCGCGTCGCAGCGGCCGGAGCGGATCAGCATGGCCGCGTTGGCGATCGACTGGGTGCCCGCCGCGCAGGCGGTGACCGTGTTCTCACACGGCCCAGAGAAGCCGTAGCGCATGGAGATGGCCGCGGAGGCCGCGTTGGCCATCAGCATCGGCACCAGGAAGGGAGACACCCGGCGCTCGCCCTTCTCGATGCGCACCTGGATCTGGTCTTCCAGGGTTCGCAGGCCGCCCACGCCGGTACCCACCCACACGCCGATCCGGTCGGGGTCGGCGCTCAGCTCGCCGGACTGCTCCAGCGCCTCGGCCGCGGCGGCCAACGCCATCTGGGCGAAGCGGTCGGTGCGGCGGGCCTCCTTGGGGGATTCGAAGTGGGGGAGGGGGTCGAAGTGGTCCATTACCCGCCGGCCCTCGGCGGGGGCTTTGAGCAGCCCCTGCCAGAATTCATCGCGGCCCACTCCGGGCCAGGCCAGAACCCCGATTCCGGTAACCGCCACCCGGCGTGGGGCGGTCATGGTCTCGCCTTCCTCAGGCAGGACCCGCTTTTCGTCTCGTCGGACGGCAGCGAGGTCATCCCAGTTTGACGGTCACCAAGTCGAAGGCCTGGCCCACGGTCTCAATGTCTTCCAGCTCTTCTTCGTCGATGGTGATGTCGAACTCCTCTTCGAGCGCCATCACCAACTCGACCAAGTCGAGGCTGTCCGAATCCAAGTCGTCGGCAAAGGTGGCCTCGGGTGTGACCTGACCGGCCTCCACCGAAAGCACCTCGACGGTGCAGTTCTGGAAGCGAGTGAAGTTGTCGTCGCTCACGCTGGTTATCTCCTATTCGTGGACAAATTGTCCTTGGACGGGTTTACGAATGCGCTTACGGGCACTCATCCTCCCATGCCCAGACCCCCGTCTACCGGAATCACTGCTCCGGTGACGTAGCCGGCGGCGTCGGAGGCTAAGAACGAAATGGTTGCAGCAATTTCTGTGGGTTCGCCCAATCGTCCGAGGGGAACCGCTTCGATGATGGCGGAGCGGCGGTCCTCGTCCAGCTCATTGAGCATGTCGGTGCCCACCGGACCGGGCGCCACCACGTTGACGGTGATGTTGCGGCTGGCCAGCTCCTTGGCCAGTGAGCGGCTCAGCCCGACCAGCCCGGCCTTGGAGGCGGCGTAGTTGGCCTGGCCCGCCTGGCCCACGGAGCCCACCACCGAGGACACGAACACGATGCGGCCCCAGCGGTTGCGCATCATCGACTTGGTGGCCCGCTTGGCCACCCGGTATCCCGCGGTGAGGTTGGCGTCGATCACGTCGGTGAAGTCGGCCTCGCTCATGCGCATTAGCAGCTTGTCCCGGTTGATCCCCGCGTTGGACACCAGCACCTCTACTGGGCCGAGACGATCCTCGATCTCGGCAAAGGCGGATTCGATCTGATCCTCGTCGGTCACATCGCAGCGGACGCCCAACAGATCGACTTGTCCGTTGGATTGCGGGGGCTCGCTGCGATAGGTCACCGCCACCTGATGGCCGTTTTGGGCGAACTCGGTGGCCGTCGCCAGCCCGATGCCCCGGTTCCCGCCGGTCACCAGGACAACCCTGGATGCGCTCACTGGCCCCAGCGTAGCAGCGCGGCGGCGACGCTCATACCTGCGCCGAAGCCCACCAGCAGCACCACATCTCCGTCTTTGATGGCGCCCTTGGACACCGCGTCGTCCATGGCCAGCGGGATTGAGGCCGACGATGTGTTGCCGGTGGACTGGAGCACTGTGGCCGCCTTCTCCAGCGGGATGTCCAGGCGTTTCATGGCGCTCTCGATGATCCGGAAGTTGGCCTGGTGGGGGACCACCGCGGCCACATCAGAGGTTTCCAGCCCGGCTTCGGCCAGCACCCTCTGGCTGGCCGCGACCATGACCCGCACGGCCTGGCGGAACACCTCTTTGCCGTCCATCTTGATGTAGTCGCCGAAGTCGCAGATCAACAGGTCGGCGAAGCGGCCCTCAGAGCCCATGAAGGTGCTGAGGATGCCCCGGTCGTCCCGCTGGGTTGGCTCCAGCACCACCGCGCCGGCGCCGTCGCCGAACAAGATGGCGGTGGAGCGGTCGTCCCAGTCGGTGAACCGGCTGAGAGTGTCCACGCCGATAACAAGCACCCGCTCCATGCCGGCGGCAATCTGGGACTGGGCCAGAGACACGCCGTAGGTGAAGCCCGAGCAGGCCGCGTTCAGGTCGAACGCCCCGCAGGATGCCCCCAGCTCGTTTTGGATGCGGTTGGAAACGGCGGGGAACACCTGGTCGGGGGTGCAGGTGGAGCAGATGATCAGGTCGAGGTCGGTGGCGTCGATCTCGGCCTGCTTGAGTGCGATCTTGGCCGCCTGGCCGCCGAGTTCCAGGCAGCTGCCCCCCACCCGGCGCTCGTGGATGCCGGTGCGCTCCACGATCCACTCGTCGCTGGTGTCGAGAACCGCGGCCAGGTCGTGGTTGGTGACCACCTTGTGGCCCCTGGCGGTGCCCAGGCCGGTGATGGCCGCTCTTGTCACCTGCCGGTTCCCTTCAGCCCGTCCGCAGCCAGGCAATGGGCTGGCTGGCGGTGACCCGCTCGCCGTCCACGGCCAAGAACCCCATGATCATCCCGGCCCAGGGGGTGCGGACCTCGGTGTCGCCCACGTGGCCCAGAAGCTGTCCGGCGGGCACCCCGGTGCCCAGCAGGTTGTCCTCGGTGGGCTGGAAGACGCCGGCGGCGGGGCTGACCACCAGGCGCTCGGTGGTGAACAGGGCCTCGCCCTCCAGCGGGCCGCCCGCGGCCACCGGCGGACCGGCCAGCTCCTCGAGCACGGCGTCGATGTCGGCGGGGGAGTTCACCTTGAGGGGCTTGCACTCCTTGGCGGTTCGCTTCACCGTCCCGGTGAGCACTGCGCCCGGGCCTAGCTCCACGAACGTGTTGAATCCGTCGTCGCACATGTTGTGGACCGACTGGCGCCAACGCACCGGGCTGGTCAGCTGGTCGTTCAGCAGTTCGGCCCAGGCCTGGGCGCCGGTCTGGGCGGCGGCGTCCACGTTGGCGTACACCGGGTGGTCGGGAACCCGGAACTCGGTCTTGCCGATTGCCTTGCTGAGACGGTCTTTGGCCGACGACATGAACGGGGTGTGGAAGGCGCCGCCGACGGGCAGGGCCATGACCCGCTTAGCGCCCAGTTCTTTGGCGATGGCTCCGGCTGTGTCCACCAGCGAGGGGGCGCCGGCGATCACCACCTGGCCGGGGGCGTTGTAGTTGGCCACCCACACATCGCCGTCGGCTTGCTCGCAGGCCTGCTCCACCAGGTCGTCGTCCAGGCCCATGACCGCGGCCATGGTGCCGTCTTGCTCTTCGGCGGCCACCTGCATGGCCTCGCCCCGCTCGCTCACCAGCCGCACTCCGTCGTAGAAGTCCACCACTCCGGCGGCCACCAGGGCGGAATACTCGCCCAAACTGTGGCCGGCGTGCCCGGCGGTCTCGATGCCCACCCGGGTCACCGCGTCGAGGGCGATCATCGACACCATGAAGGTGGCCAGCTGGGAGTTTCGGGTGTGGCGCAGCTCGTCGTCATCGGCTTCCAACAGGAGCCGGGCCACGTCGCGCCCCGCTGCCTCAGAGGCCTCGGCCACCAGCTCCCACGAGGGGTGGTCGACCCAGGCCGAACCCATGCCGGCCTTTTGGGATCCCTGGCCGGGATAGGTGAAACAGATCATCAGGTGTCAGACCTCTCAGACGACA
>JAJDYU010000092.1 GCA_022825005.1 Acidimicrobiia bacterium | reverse complement strand
TACGCCGAGACCATCGGCAACCCCAAGAACGACTGCCTCGACATCGAGGGCGTCGCCGCGGTAGGCCATGCCGAGGGCATCCCGCTGATGGTGGACAACACGGTGCCTTCGCCCTACCTGATCCGCCCGCTGGAACACGGCGCCGACATCGTGGTCCACTCCATGACCAAGTTCATCGGCGGCCACGGCAACTCCATCGGAGGGGTCATCATCGACGGCGGCACCTTCGACTACGGGGCCAGCGGTCGCTTCCCCAACTTCACCGAGCCCGACCCCAGCTACCACGGCCTGGCCTTCTGGCCGGCTTTGGGCAACGGCTCCTTCATCATCAAGGCCCGGGTGCAGCTGCTCCGGGACATCGGTGCGGCCATTTCCCCGCAGAATGCCTTCTATTTCCTCCAGGGGTTGGAGACGCTCAGCCTGCGCATGGAGCGGCACTGCTCCAACGCCCAGACCGTGTCGGAGTACCTCGAGGGCCACGACCAGGTGGAGTCGGTGCAGTTCGGCGGACTGTCGTCGAGCCCCTGGCACGAGCGGATGAACCACTACACCGACGGCAGGGGCTTTGGCTCGGTGCCCGCTTTCCACATCAAGGGCGGACGCGACGCCGGTGAGAAGTTCGTGAATGCGCTCACCCTACACAGCCATGTGGCCAACATCGGCGACGTGCGGAGCCTGGTAATCCACCCGGCATCCACCACGCACTCGCAGCTCACCGAAGAGGAGCAGGTCAGCACCGGTGTGTACCCCGGGCTGGTTCGCCTTTCGGTGGGACTGGAGTCGGTGGACGACATCATCGCCGATCTGGAGCAGGGTTTCGCGGCTGCCCGGGCCTGATCCCGCACCCCATATAGCAGCAGATTCGTGCGACGATAAGGGCGTGGGGCTCGCCCGCATCCTCAGGTTTGCAACTGCGCCGTTCGTGCTGACGGTGACCTTGGCCTTGGTGGTCGCGGGTTGCAAGACCCCCGATCTCCGGGGGCCGGTGGTGTCGTCGCCCGAATTGGCCACCCCCACCCCCACCCCTGAGCCTCTGGACACGGTGGTGCCCGGTCCGACGGCCGCACCGGTGCGGTCCGGGGTTAGCGACGAGGTGATTCGCATCGGGGTGATCGCCGACAGCAGCACCGGCAACGCGGTGACCGGCGGCAGCGAAGCAGCGTGGTTGGCCATGCGGGCCTGGGCTCAAGCGGTGAACAGTAGCGGCGGACTCGGCGGCCGCGACGTTGAAGTCGTCTTGTTCGATGCCAACGTGTTCGACCACCGGGCCGCGATGCGGGAGGCCTGTGAGAGCGACATCTTCGCTTTAGTGGGGTCGTATGCGCTGTTTGACGGCGACGGGGTGGACATTCTGAACGATGAGTCCTGCCGCCTGCCCGACTTTCCGGCTGCCGCACTGAGCCCGGACCGGCGGGCGTCGCCGGTGACATTCGTCTCCAACCCAACTTCCAACACCGTTTGGCAGGCCGGGCCGGCCCAGTATTTGAGCGAGCGCTTCCCGAACGCCGCGGCCTCGGTGGGAACGGTGGTGCTGGATATGCCGGTGTCTTTCTACCGGGCCCAGCGGGACATCGAGGCGGCCACCGCAGGAGGGTTCGACTTCGCATTCGAGGCCACCGCCGACGTGATCGAAGAGGACTACGACGCGTTGGCCTCGGCCATGCTGGAAGCCAATGTGCTGGGAATCAGCTGGTCGGCGGACCGAGATCGGCTGATGGAATTGCTCCAGGCTCGGGCCAGCCTGTTCGCACAGTTGCCCACCTTTGATTTCCCGGCGCCCGAGGAAGACCCTCTCGCTACTCCAGGGGAGGACGCTTCTGAGGTAGACGAGGCGGACGCTGCCGAGCCCGGCGAGACCGAGTTCACCGCCGATGCCCAGGGAGAGCCTTTGGAAGATGGGGCCGATGAGGAACCCGCGGACGGCCCGACCTTCGTCCTCTGCGGCGCCGACTGCTACTCCCAGAGCTGGGCCGCCGAGGTTGCCGAACTGGGATCGGACCTCTGGGTGAGCATTGGGATGCTCCCCTTTGAAGAGCCGGGCGACAACGTCGAGTTGGTTAGGTATGTGCTCTTTTTGAGGGAGGAAGTGGACGAAGAGGCCGAAGTGGACTTGATCGGCCTGTCGAGTTGGGCATCGGCACTGCTGTTCGAGGAAGCGGTCAATCAGGCAATGTTCACAAGCGGAGGGGGACTTACTCGAGAGCTGGTGATCGAGTCGGCGCGCACGATTACCGAGTGGGATGGCCGGGGCCTGCATGGGCCGACCAATCCCGCGGAGGGAATCCCTTCGTCGTGCTTCCTGCTGATGAGCCCGACTCCCAGCGGCTGGATCCGCCGCCACCCCGCCACCCAGGGCACCATGGACTGCGATCCGGACAACCTGGTGGAGCTCGTCGAATCGGCCACCCTGGGCATCGAACCCAACCGCCCTGACCCGGCAGAATCGTCCGGTTCTCGCTAGCGAGGGGCTAGAGCCCGGCAGGTCGGGTGCCGATGACGCCCTTGGCCTCCAATTCGGCCAACTCGTCGTCGGACATGCCAAGCTCGCCGCCCAGCACGTCGTGGTTGTGCTGGCCGAGTGTGGGGGCCGGGGTTTTGGTCCAGGGGCCGGGTGATGTTTCGAATCGGAAGGGCAGGCTGGCCGCGGACACCTCCCCGCACACCGGATGGTCTATCGGCTCGATGAATGAGCGGGTTTGAAGCTGGGGATGGTCGCCGACCTCGGCGGGCAGCACCACCACGCTGGCCGGAACTCCGGCTGCGTTCAGCTGCGCCACCGCGTCGGCGTCGGATTGGGGGGCGATCCATTCGGCTATTCCGGAGTCGATGGCGTCGGCGGCAGCTCGCCGTTTGTCGGCGGTGTCGTAGTCGGCCCAGTCGGAGCGGTCGAGCAGGTTGCAGAGGGCCTTCCATTGCGGGTCGTTCGCTACCGCCACGGCCACCCAACGCTCGAAGCCGGCCGCGGGATACACGCCCTGAGGAGCGGCCCGTGGCCCCCGGTTGCCCTCTCGGGGGAGCTGGCGGCCGAGGGCCGAGTACTCCACCAATTGCTCGGCCGCCGCGTTGAGGGCGGCGGCCACCATAGTCACCTCCACCAGCCGGCCTTGGCCGGTGCGATCTCGCTCCTCTAGGGCGGTGAGGGTGGCGAACACCGCGTGCATGCCAGCTAGCGGGTCGCAGGGCCCTCGGGGGATTTGGGGATCCTCATCGGGATAGCCGGTGATGTTGGCCATCCCGGTGAGCTGTTCCATGGTCTGGGCGAACCCGGTGTTGTTGCGCCACGCGCCGCTGAGCCCGAAGGCGGGCATCCGGGTCATGATCAGCCTCGGGTTGAGGGCCGATAGCCGTTCCCAGGTGAGCCCGAAGCCTTCCATCACCCGGGGTGTGAAATTCTCGATCACCACATCGGCGTCGGCGATTAGCCGCTCGGCGATTTCTACCCCATCGGGGGAGCGGAGATCGAGGGTGATGCCTCGCTTGTTGGTGTTGGCCCCGTGGAAGACCATTCCCCATTCCCACCACTGGTCTACCGACGGGGGACGGGCGGAGGCGAAGCGCATGCCGTCGGCCCGCTGGATGGACTCGATCTTGACCACGTCGGCGCCGAGCAGGGCCAGCGAGTGGCTGGCGATGGGCCCGGCCCACCAGGCGGTGAAGTCAATCACCCGCAGGCCGGCCAGGGGGAGTGCGGCGGGTTCGCCGCGGTTGGTCTGGGGGGTGCGGGCCTCTATCTGGCCGGTGTGCTCACCGGCCTGGGGGACTGCCTCGAAGGGCCGGGTGTCGGCGCCGTGCAGTTGGTAGGGGACGGCGGGCTGGATGAAGCCGCCTGAGGGGTTTGTTGTGAAGGCGTCTCGGCCGGAGAATGCCTCTAGCGTCGGCACGGTGGCCCCATTGCCGATGGGGGCCACCGGGATGCGCCGGGTTGAAGCTTCCGCGATCACCTCGGCGGTGGTCCGCTGGGTGGTCCAGGCGTGCATGGCGGCCCGGAACTCATCCCGTCGCTTCCAGCGGCCGCCGTAGCCGCACATCTCCTCGTCCTCGAGCCAATCGGAGCGACCGATCATCACCAAGAAGTCCAGGAACTGCTGGCGGGCTACCGTGCAAAAGCCCACGTGGCCATCGGCGGTGGGCTCGATGGAGGGCAGCTCCACATTACGGCCGGGTCGCTGGGGGTCGGTGTCGCCGCTCAACTCGGCCGCTATCCATGCGTAGGTATTCATGGTCATGACCATGGTCTCGAACATGGACACGTCCACGTGGTCGCCTTGGCCGCTGCGTTCAGCGGCTCGGGCCGCGGCCAGCGCCCCCACTCCGGCGTAGATTGCCGCGGTCCACTCGCCGATGGCCCCTCCCGCCTGCACCGGCGGCCGCTCCGGGTTGCCCCGCTTGCCGATGCCGCCGCACTCGGCCTGCAAGGTGAACTCGGTGGCCGGGCGGTGGGCATAGGGGCCGGTGCGCCCCCACGGGGAAATCGACACCAGCACCAGCGCAGGATTGGCTTTGCGGGCCGACTCGATGACCGCGGGCGGTAGCCCCTGTTCGGTGGAGTCGATGAGGATGTCGGCGCTGGCCAGGAGTTCGGCAGTAGCGGGGTCACTCGGGTCGCCGACCACCGAGCGCTTGGAAGTGTTGAGGAACTGGAACAGCGGCCCGTCTTTGTCGCCCAACTCTGCGCCAGAAGCCGACCACCCGCGCAGGGGCTCGCCGCCGGGAGGCTCGATCTTGATGACGTCGGCCCCGGCGTCGGCCAGCAGCTTTCCGGCATAGGGGCCTGAGATGCCACCGCCTACCTCGACCACTCGCAGGTGCTGAAGAATCATTGAGGCTTCGGGGAGTTGGCGCACAGCATCGCCCGGCAGGTTAGCGAAGGGCGGGTTTGTGTTGGCTATGTCAGCGGGGGAGTGGGGCTTGGGCCGCCATCAGGTCATGTTGCAACAACCAGCGAGCGCGGTGCGTAGTATGCCTGCTCATTGAGATTGATCCGGGCATTCAGACCGGAATTGGGAAGGAGCTGGCATGGCCACGGTGCCGCTGCACGAGGAGATCGAGCCGATCAAGGAGATGGTGCCGTTTGCCGTCATCAATGCGGAGAATCTGCCCGAGTTGCGGGCTGGACGTCTGGGGGAGCTTCCCGAGCTGAGCGATGTAGTCGAGCGCACCGACTATGTGGTGGATGAGGCCAATGGGGTGGTGGTGAGAGTGCACCGCTCGGTGGACGCGACGGGCGATCTGCCATGCGTGTATTCGATTCACGGCGGGGGATACATCCTGGGCAGCTACGAGATGGACGACGCCAAGTTCGACCGGTGGTGTCCTGAGTACGGGATCGTCGGGGTGTCGGTGGAGTACCGGCTGTCGCCGGAGACGCCGTATCCCGGTCCGCTGGAGGATTGCTATGCCGGTTTGAAGTGGACGTATGACAATGCGGCGGAGATCGGCATTGATCACAACAAGATCGGCATCACCGGGGTCAGCGCCGGGGGAGGGCTGTGCGCCGCGCTGGCGCTATTGGCCCGGGATCGCGGCGAGGTGCCGCTGCAATTCCAACTGCTGGACTGTCCGATGATTGATGACCGCCAAATCACTCCGTCGAGCCAACTCGACGAACTGTTGGTTTGGAGCAGGGAGTCGAATGCATTCGGCTGGCAGTGCTATCTCGGCGATCTCTATGGGTCAGACGATGTGCCCTACACCGCGGCCCCTTCCCGGGCAGAGGATTTGTCAGGCTTGCCCGACGCCTACGTCTGCATCGGCGGGGCCGATGGTTTCCGCGACGAGGACATCACCTACGCCATGCGCCTGTACGGCGCCGGCGTGCCCACGGAGCTTCATGTTTACCCCGGCGCCCCTCACGGCGTTGCCCTTTTCGCCCACCTCGAAGTAGCCCAGCGCTATTCCGCCGACCAAGAAGACTGGCTCCGCCGCCAACTGGAGCGGCTGGGGTAAGGGTTCTTTCACTCAACAGCCCCTGAGAAGCGGGTACTGCGATGGTCTTACTGGACGAGGAGATCGAGCGACTCAAGCACACGGTGCCGACTCGTGATCTCAGTGCTGCGCTGTTGCCCGAGATTCGGGCTTCTTTGCCAGTTCAGTTTCCCGAGCTGAGCGATGCGGTGGAGCGGTCGGATCATGTGGTGGATGAAGCCAATGGAGTGGTGGTGCGGGTACACCGCCCGCGGGGGATTGAGGGTGCAGTGCCGTGTGTGTACTCGATCCACGGCGGGGGCTACATCCGGGGTACCTACGACATGGACGACGCCAAGTTCGACCGGTGGTGTCCGACCTACGGCATCGTCGGGGTGTCGGTGGAATACCGGTTGGCCCCCGAGACGCCCTACCCCGGTCCGCTGGAAGACTGCTACGCCGGCTTGAAGTGGACCCATGACAACGCGGCGGAGCTAGGCATCGATCCCAACAAATTCGGCATCACTGGGGTCAGCGCCGGGGGCGGCCTGTGCGCCGCACTGGCATTGCTGGCCCGGGACCGGGCCGAGGTCCCTTTGCAGTTTCAATTGCTGGACTGTCCCATGCTCGACGACCGCCAGATCACACCGTCCAGCCAGGATGAAGACCTGGTGATCTGGAACAAAGCGTCGAACGCATTCGGCTGGCAGAGCTATCTCGGCGACCTCTACGGAACCGACAACGTCCCCTACACCGCAGCCGCCGCCCGAGCCGAGGACCTATCCGGCCTCCCCGAGGCCTACGTCTGCGTCGGCGGCGCCGACGGATTCAGAGACGAGAACATCATCTACGCCATGCGCCTCTACGGCGCCGGAGTCCCCACCGAACTCCACGTCTACCCCGGCGCCCCCCACGGAGTAGGCCTCTTCCCCCAAACTGCCCTAGCCCACCGCTACGCCACCGACCGAGAACACTGGCTCCGCCGCCAACTTGAGCGCCTCGTCTGAGGACGATTCCAGGCTCGAAGCCGCCTCAGTCGTCTTCAACTAGGCGGGCGGGGAAGCCGCCTTTGGAGATGGGGCTCCATTGGTCGATGGTGAGGCGGATTAGACATTTGCCCTGGTGGGCCATGGCCTAGCGGTATTCGTCCCAGTCGGGGTGTTCGCCGGAGATGACTCGGAAGTACTCGACCAGGCCGTCGAGGGCTTCGGGCATGTCGAGGACCTCGGCGGTGCCGTCGAGTTGGATCCACTCGCCGCCGAACTCGTCCGACATCACCACCATTGAGGCCGCGGGATTTCGCTTGGCGTTGATCGACTTGGCCCGTTCGGGGTAGCTGGACACCACCACTCGGCCGCTGGTGTCGAGGCCCAGGGTGACCAGCGAGCTCTGGGGTCGTCCGTCCCGGCGGGTGGTGAGGAGCACGCCCCGGTGGCGGGGGCGGACGAACTCCTCCATCTCGGCCCGGTCGACGTAGCGGTCGGTAGCAATCGAAGCCATGGTGTGAACCTACCGGGCTCTTGTCTGATGGCTAGAACTCCAGAGCTCCAAGACTCAAGTAATCAGGAATTAGAGCGCACGTCTGACAGGGAGGAGATTCTGGAAGACCGGGTCGCGTTCCTCAGCTCTCGCTGCGAACACCTCGGCCATGTCGTCGGGATGGAACATGCCAGCTTGCCAGGTGGCGATGTAGGTGAGGCCGTCGGCCACGCTGTGGTCGCGGGTGTAGTTGAGCATCTCCTTGGAGCCCCAAATGGCCAACGGCGAGCGCTGGGCGATCTCCTGGGCAATCCCGAGCACGCCCTCCACCATGGCGTCATGGTCGGGATAAACCTGGTTGACCAGTCCAGCCGACTTCGCTTCATCGGCAATGAGCCGGCGTCCGGTGTAGGCCAGCTCACGGGCCAGGCCATCAGGGATGATCCGAGGCAGCCGTTGCAGGGTGCCCAGGTCGGCGGTCAGGCCGATGTTGATCTCCTGGATGCAGAAGAAGGCGTCGGCAGTGCAGTACCGCATGTCGGCGGCGCTGACCATGTCCACCCCTCCACCGACGCAGCCGCCTTGAACCGCGGCCAGCACCGGCATTCGGGCATTTTCCAAGCAGCTAAGGGACTCTTGGAGCGCCAAAGCTGCACTTCGAACCTCAGCCCGAACCCGGCCGAATTCCGCCTGCTCATTTCCTGAGCTGGACGTGAACAGAGAGTCCGGCTGGGTGAACACCGACAGGTCCATGCCCGCGGTGAAATGGCGTCCGGTGGAAGAGATCACCAACGCTCGGGCCTCTCCAGAGTCGGACAGTTCGTTCACCGCGGCGGGCAGCTCAGACCAGAATTCCAAAATCATCGAGTTCCTGGCTTCGGGCCGCGAGAGCTGGAGATGGGCGACCCCGTCTTCGAGGGTGATCTCGAAGCAGGTGTAGTTCTGGTCTGGGTTGGCCATCTGGCTTCCTTTCCGGGCTGATCTGTTCTGCTAGAGGCATCTTGGGATCGGCGTTTGGGGGCGTTGCCGAGCAAACTAGCCGGGTGCTGGTAGTGGACACCCATACTCACGTGATCTCGGATGACTTAGAGAAGTATCCGCTTCAGGTAGCCGACTATCCGGGGGTGGAGTGGGTGTACGAGGCACCGGTGACGGCCGAAGAGCTGTTGGCCGAAATGGCCGCTGCCGGAGTGGACCGGGCGGTGCTGGTGCAGGCCCTGGGGGGATACGGCACCGATAACTCTTATGTTGTGGACGCTCGGTCGGCCTACCCGGAATCTTTCAGCGCGGTGGCCATCGTGGATGATGCTTCTGAACTCGATGCACTGGCCGCCGCCGGGGTGGGCGGGGTGCGGTTCTATGCCATCGGCGGAGGAGGGCCACTGCACGATGAGGGCACTTGGGATGCGGTGCGCAAGCTGAGGCTGCGGGTGAGCGCGGCCACGATGCCCGAGTACCTACCGGCGTTGGGAGAAGCGCTGGCTGCCCATCCTGATGTGATCTTGTCGCTCGACCACTGCGGGTTCGCGCCGGAGTCGATTGGCGACTATGCCCACCTGGGGAACTTGTACCTGAAGGTCACCCCCCATGTCCTGGATGCGGGCGACCCAGCAGCCATGCTGGAACGGCTGGCTGAGCAGTTCGGCCTGAACCGGCTCATGTGGGGATCGGACTACTCCCAGACCCACGACCGGCCCTACCAGGAGCTAGCCGACCAGGCCCGAGCGGCCTGCGCGGGGATGACTCAGAGCGAACAGGCTCAGTTCCTAGGCGGCACTGCATTGGCCCTGTGGCCGGAGCTGGGCTAGTCGATTTCCAGCATCTCGTCGATCACCGCAGCCATGGCGGCGGGGTCGCGCTCGGTCTCGCGGGTTTGGCCGCCGGCGTCGAGGAATCGCTGCATGAGGGGCACATGCTGGCCGGTGGCTGAGCAGGCCATCATGGCCTGGGTCTCGGTCAAGAGTCCCGGCTCCACTGGTCCCAGCGCCGCGTCCACGGCTTGCTTGGCCTTGGCGATGGACAACTTCGGCGAGGCGGCAATTCGGCGGGCCACCTGGGCAGTGTGGGCTCGGAGCTGATCGGAGGGCAGCACCCGGTTGACGTAACCGATGGCCGCAGCCTCCTCGGCAGACACGTCGTTGCCCGACAAGACGATCTCCAGCGCCCGGCTGCGGCCCACCAATCGGGCCAGCCGCTGGGTGCCGCTGGCCCCGGGGATGATGCCCATGGCCACCTCGGGTTGGCCCAACACGGTGCGAGGCCCGGCAAAGCGCATGTCGAGCGACAGAAGGAACTCCGAGCCGCCGCCCCGGGCGATGCCGTCGATCATTCCGATGGTGGCCACCCCCATGGTGCGGCAGCGGTCGAACGTAGCCGCGGCGAAGTTGGGCTCGGTCGGCACCTCCGGAGAAGCCTCCATGGCCAGGATCTGCACCACGTCGCCATGCATCAAGAAGAAATCTGGGTCGGCGCTCTCGAACACCAAGACATGCACTTGCTCATCAGCCTCAACCGAGTCGAGCAAGCCCATGAGCCCGCCGATCAGGGGGCCGTCAACCAGCTGCTTGGGGGGATGGTCGATCACCACCCAGCCCACGCCATCGGCAACGCTCAAAGAGAACGGCCCAAAACTCTGTTCACTCATTGTGGTCCTCCCACTGGTTCCAATACGCCACTTCAGACAACGGCCGCCGACGCACCGGGCCGAAGGGCACCGCCGGCCATCCCATCGGGATGCCGCACACGATGTGGACGTCGTCGGGGATGCCTAGCACGGCCCGAACCTCGTCGGCCCGGAATGCGTGCAGCGTGGTGAGCACCGTGCCCAACCCCAGGCTGCGGGCCGCCACCAATAGGTTCTGCACCGCAGGGTAAACCGAGTGGCTCACTCCCCGCTGGGTGGAGCACACGATGATGAACACCGGCACATTGCCCACCTCGCGGGCGAACTTGGCGGCCTTTTCGACGATCCCGGCCTCCTGGCCCCGCAGCCACTCGGTGCCCGCCGCCGACGGGTTGTTGTACGACTCCTGCTGGGCGTCGAGATAGAGATCGGCCAATTGGCGGCGTTTCTCGGGGTCGGTGACCACCACGAATCGGGCGAATTGGCCGTTTATGGCGCTGGGCGCTCGGATGGCGGCGTCCAACACCTGGGTGATCAGCTCGTCGGGCACTGGGTCGGGCAAATAGCGCCGCACCGCCCTCTGGGTGTGCATGGCCTCGAACACGCCGACCTCGGCGGCTGCTTGGTTCATGGGCTCCGAGAGTAGCGGTCGAAGAAATGTGCGGGATGCGGTCTGCCCGGCGGTAGCCTGCGGCCATGGCGCAAAAGCACCGCATCACCATCACCTATTGAGTTCCTTGAGACTTTTCCGAGCACGCCGTGAGCGCTGCCAAGGATCTGCTTCAGAACTATCAGCACATCATCGAAGAGCTGTCTCTGGTGACCGGCGCAGCGGGCATCTTCGACGTCGAAGTCGACGGTGAGATGCTCTTTTCCAAAGACGACTGCATGCGACATGCCGATGTCGGCGAGGTGCTGAAACTCTTCGCCGAGCAATATGCCGAAGGAGTGCTGGTCTACGGCTCATAGCCGCTGAGACCATCCCGGCGGGCCACTACGCTGCGGGCGTGGACGCCGAGACAGCAGATGTCACGATCGACGTCGATCATCAGACGACGGAGTTCATTGCCGATCGCCATAGCCGCTACCAACAGCTGCGGGGGCGCTGTCCGGTGGTGTTCAACGAGCACTATGGCGGCTTCTGGATGGTCACCGACTACGAGTCGGTGGCCCAGGTAGCCCGAGACAACGAGACGTTCGCCCACAAGTACGAGCCCGACGCCCCCGATGGCATCTCCTACATGGGCATCTGCGGGGTGCCCCGTCCGGGCTACATCCCCCGCCAAGGGGTTTCCGAGATCGATGGTCCCGAGCACGCCGATTTGCGGCGGGTGCTGAACCCCCTCATGACCATCAACGCAGTGGAGAGCAACCGCCCCCGGATGGAGGCAGTGTCGGCCTGGTTTCTTGATGAGATCATCGAGTCGGGCGAAGCCGACTTAGTGCTCGACTACACCACGCCGGTGCCCGCCGTGCTGACGCTGGAAATGATGGGCATGGTCTCGTCCAACTGGCAGCACTACGCCGACTTCTTCCACGCCACCTCGTCGTACGAGCCCACCGACGAGCGGTACAAGAGCGCAATCGCCTATCAACCGGACATGTGGGGGGAGCTCCGCGACTTTGCCGCGTTCCGTCGGGACAACCCGGCCGACGATGTCACCACTGCGCTGGTGTCTTCCCCGCTGGATGGCCGGATGCTGGACGACGACGAGATCACCGCCATCATGTGGAACCTGGTGGCTGGCGGTCTCGACACCACCACCTCTCTGGTGTCGTGGGGTTTGCACCACCTGGGCATCCACCCCGAGGACCGCACCCGGCTCATCGAGAATCCGAGCCTGATCCCGGCCGCAGTGGAGGAGTTCTTACGCCATTACAGCCCCAGCGAGACCCTTACCCGCACCGCCACCCGCGATGTGGAATTGGGTGGCCGCCAGATCCGCCGGGGCGACGTCGTGTTCATCAGCTGGGTGACGGCCAACCACGATCCGGCGATGTTCGACGCCCCCGACGAGGTGCGCATCGACCGAGAGGCGAACAAGCACTTGGCGTTTGGGTTGGGCGGCCACCGCTGCATAGGGTCGTCGATTGCCCGCATCGAGTCGGAGCTCATGCTGCGAGACGTTCTCGCCCGCATCGGCGACTACGAGATCGACCTCGACGCATTCAAGCCCTATCCCGGCAACCTGCTGATGACCGGCGTGGTGTCGATGCCGGTCACGTTTACGCCCGGGACCCGTTCGGGCGCAGCCAACCCCTTCGTCAGCTGAGCCGTTCCACGATCATGGCCATGCCCTGGCCGCCGCCGACGCACATGCTCTCGACGCCGATGGTCTTGTCGGCATCTTCCAGACCATTGAGCAGGGTTCCCATGATACGGGCGCCGGTCATGCCGAAGGGGTGGCCCAAAGCAATGGCTCCGCCGTTCACGTTGAGCTTGTCGTATTCGATGCCCAGCTCGTCGGCGCTGGGGATGACCTGGGCGGCGAAGGCCTCGTTGATCTCCACCAGGTCGACATCGTCGATGGTCATGCCGGCTCGGTCCAGTACTTGGGTGATGGCCGGAATGGGGCCGAGGCCCATGATCTCGGGGTTCACTGCGGCCACGCCGGAGGCCACGATCCGGGCCAGCGGCCGCACGCCCAGTTCCGCGGCCTTGGTGTCGCTCATCACCACCACCGCGGCAGCCCCGTCGTTGAGCGGGCAGGCATTGCCCGCGGTAACGGTGCCGTCAGGACGGAATACCGGGTTGAGCTGTGACACCTTCTCGATCATGGTGCCGGCCCGGATGCCGTCGTCCTTGGTCACCAGCGTGCCGTCGGCCAGCGGATAGGGGGTGATCTCGCGCTCGAAGAAGCCCCGCTCCTGAGCGGCCTCGGCGCGGTTCTGCGACCTGACCCCGAACTCGTCTTGGCGCTCGCGGCTCACATTCCAGGCCTGGGCCACGTTCTCGGCGGTCTGGCCCATGGCGATGTAGATGTCGGGCAGGCCCTCGGGCGGCTCCCACGCTGGGGTGCCCTCGCCGCTGCGCTCGGCTGAGCGGGCCTCGGCGTCGGCGAACTTGTCGTTCTTGCCGCCCCGGTCGGAGGCGCCGGCTGCGAAGCGGCTCACGCACTCCACCCCGCCGGACACGAACACGTCGCCCTCACCGGCCCGCACTGCGTGGGCCGCCATGCGGATGGTCTGAAGCGAAGAGGAGCAGTAGCGGTTGACGGTCACGCCGGGCACGTCGAGTCCGGCCAGCAGCCCCGATAGCCGGGCGATGTTGTAGCCGGCCTCGCCCGCGGGCTGGGCGCAGCCCCACATCACGTCCTCGACGTCGGCCCCATCGATCTGGGGAACCTTGCTGAGCACGTCGCCGATGATGAACGCCGACATGTCGTCGGGGCGGACATCGACCAGCGATCCCTTGACCGCTCGCCCGATGGGCGTGCGGGAGGTGGCGACAATTACTGCTTCGGGCATGGTTGCTCCTGGTTAGCTTTTGATCAATTGGGTTTGGGGCCCTGGGGCCGATTGGGAAGGGAAGTCCGGAGTCTAGGAGAGGTCTACTCGCTCGGTATCAGTTCCGCTGCGGAGGTGCTTGCCCGGTCGGGCGTCGGTGAATTGCCCGTCTCGAACAATCTCCTCGCCATTGCAGAACACGTGATCGATGCCGTCGGCCTCTCCGTAAAGGCGGGGAGCGTCGGCGGGAAGGTCGGCCACCACGGTGAGGGGCTTTGCCCCCACTTGGGACTCGTCGATCACCACGACGTCGCCGTGCCAGCCCTCTTGGAGCTGGCCCCTCTCCTTGAGCCCGTACAGCTGGGCCTGCACGTCGGTCATCAGGTGGATGGCCTCCTCCATCGAGATGAGCTCTCGCTCTCGCATGCACTGACCGAGCATGGAAGTGGCGTAGTTGGCCGTCATGAACAGGTCGAGGTGGGCACCGGCGTCGGAGGCGCCGATCACTGCCCGGCCGTCCCGCCAGATCTCCATGCGGGCCTTCCAGTCTTCGTTGGACGAGACCGGCGGCGGGGTGCCGAAGGAGGTCTTCAGCTCGTCGGCTACCACGATGTCGCACAGGGCGTCGAACGGCTTCTTGCCCTCGTCCTCGGCAATCTCGCCCACGGTGCGGCCCCGGTACTGCTCGTTCTCGGGGGCGAACGTGTCGAAGATGATCTTGGTGGACCAGTCGGCCAATCCCTTGAGGGGTCCGGGCTGCTGGGCCAGCTCGTCGAGGCGATCGCGCTCGGCCTGGTCGGCCAGCAATGCCATCTTCTCGGCGGGCGGGGCGAGCATGGCCCCCTCCCAGTCGGGCAGCGCGTCGAGCACGAAGCCGCCGGCCATGCTGAGGCGAACCGAGAAGGCCATCGGCACGGTGAGGGCCACAACCTTCCCCCCGTTGGCCTTGGCGTGGTCGCTGGCCTCCAGCTTGGCGTAGCACTCGTCGAGGTTGCCCTCGGCCACGGTCATCACGTTCCAGTTGAGCTGGGTCTGGGCAGCCACCGACATGTCGGTCATCAAGTTGATGGCGGCGTCGTCAAAAGGACCGACACAGGGGATCAGCTCGAGTGAGGTACCCGGGTACTCCGAGCACACCCGGGCCAGCTCCACCAACTCCTCCCGGCTGGCGTAGCGGCTGGGCACCATGTTGCCGAAGGGGTCGTTGTGGGTGCGGGCGTAGGAGGAGGAGAACCCCAGTGCGCCGGCCTCCAAACCGGCCCGGAGCAGAACTCGCATCTGCGCCAGCTCCTCGGGAGTGGCCTCGCGCTTGACGCATTCCGGCCCCATGACCACTCGCCGCAGCGCGGAATGGCCCACCTTGAAGGCGGTGTTGATCGACAGGGTGCCGTCGAAGGCGTCGAAGTACTCGGCGGTGGAGCGCCAGTTCCAGGGCACCCCCACCTGGAGCGACTCCAGGGGCATTCCCTCTACTCGGGCCAGCATCTGCATCAAGTATTCGCCGTCGGCGGGATCGTCGCTGAGCGGCGCGATGGTGAACCCGCAGTTGCCCCCGATCACGCTGGTCACCCCGTGCAGGGGCGATGGGCTCAGCGTGGTGTCCCAGAACACCTGGGCGTCTAGGTGGGTGTGCACGTCGATGAATCCGGGGCATACCGCCTTGCCGGTAGCGTCCACGGTGTTGGCCGCCTCGGCTGCGCTCAGATCGCCGATGGCGGAGATTCGACCGCCTTGCAGGCCCAGGTCGCCCCGGTAGCGAGGATTGCCAGTGCCGTCGACAATGTCTCCGCCGGTGATGATGGTGTCAAACATGATTCGCCCCTTGTGCGTGCTTGCTCGCAAGCTCGGCCAATAATCTAGGCGATGCCTGGGTTCGTTGGCGAAGAACCGGGTGTTGGGTGAATGGCTTGGGTGAAACCATCAGTAAGCTCTCTGTCCATGGCTGAGATCCCCCGCATTATCTCCGTGGACGACCACGTGGTTGAGCCGCCCGACCTGTGGACTGAGCGTTTGCCCCGCAAGTACCACGACCGCTGCCCCCGGGTGGAGCGCGACAAGGCCACGTTCCACTTCGAGGGCGGGGTGTTCAGCTACGAGAAGGGGTTGCCCGACGGCACATGGGGCGACTGGTGGCTCTACGACGATCTGATCTACCCGTTCCCCAAGCTGTCGGCGGCCATTGGATTCGAGCCGCTCACCAATACCCCGGTGACGTTCGACGAGATCCTGCCAGGGTGCTGGAAGCAAAAGGAGCGCCTCGAGGACATGGAGGCCAACCATGTGGAGGCGTCGATCTGCTTTCCCAATGTGCTGCCCCGTTTCTGCGGCCAGACCTTCCACGAGCGGGAGGACAAGGAACTGGCCCTGTTGTGCGTCAAGGCCTACAACGACTGGATGATCGACGAGTGGTGTGCCGGGGATGGCAAGGGGCGCCTGATCCCGCTGACCATCATCCCGCTATGGGACGCCCACCTAGCTGCCCAGGAGATCCACCGCTGCGCCGACAAGGGCAGCTTCGCGGTGGCCTTCTCCGAGAACCCCTATCACCTGGGTCTGCCGTCGATCCACGACCCCAGCGGGTTCTGGGAGCCGTTCTTCGCCGCCTGCGAGGAGACCGGGACGGTGGTGAACATGCACATCGGCTCCTCCTCGAAGATGCCGACCACATCGCCCGACGCGCCGTTCGCGGTCAGCTCTACCATCACCTTCAGCAACGCCATGGGCTCGATGTGCGACTACATCCTCTCCGGGGTTTTCGAGCGGTATCCCGGCCTGCGGGTGGCCTACAGCGAGGGCCAGGTGGGGTGGATGCCTTATGTGATCGAGCGCATGGACAAGCTGTGGGAAGAGCGGATCAATGACGACGACGGTGATTTCGGGGTGAACCTGCCCAATCCGCCGTCGTCCTACATCGCCGGCCATGTGTGGGGCTGCATGTTCGACGACGAGGTGGGGCTGCGGAACCGCGACCTGATCGGCATGGACCAGATCACCTTCGAGGTGGACTACCCCCATGCCGACTCCACGTTCCCGCACACCAAGGAAATCGCCACCAGGATCGTGACCCAGGCTGGTCTCAACGACGAGGAGGCCTACAAGCTGCTGCGGGGCAACGCCATCGAGCTGTACAGCCTGGAGAAGTACGGAATCGCCGCGTAGCCGAGCCAGCGGTTTGGGGTAGCGAGCATTCCGGCAAGGGGGAGATGGCCATGGCACTGGCCGAAATGGAACCGCTGAACGTCGACGAAGAGTATCGCCTGCTTATTGGAGGCGACTGGGTGACCCCGGGGGCGGGCACCTACGAAATCGTTGACCCCAACACCACCCAGGTGATCGGCCACGCTCCCGAGGCGTCTATCTCCCAGGTGAACGACGCGGCTGCGGCGGCCAAAGCAGCCCTGCCCGGTTGGCGGGATACGCCGATGGCCGAGCGGTGCGCCATCTTGGGCCGGGCCGCCAACCTGATCGACGAGAGGATCGGTGCCCTGACCGGGCTGCTTCAGGGGGAGACCGGGGCCACCATCAACATCACCGAGGCGGTGCAGCTCCCGGCGTGCGGCGACCGGTTCCGCCAGTACGAGATTCCGGTGGACCTGGACGAGTCAATGGCGCCCTACCCGGTGGAGGCCAACCCGCTGGGGCCGGGGGGTTTGGCCGGAGCCCATGTCATCCGCCAACCGGTGGGGGTGGTGGCCTGCATTACCTCATACAACTTCCCGCTGGTCAACGTGTCGGGCAAGGTGGCCCCGGCGCTGGCCATGGGCAACACCGTGGTGATCAAGCCAGCGCCTCAGGATCCTCTGGCCATGATCAAGGTGGTGGAGATCATCGAGGAGGCCGGATTCCCCCCCGGCGTGGTCAACATCATCACCGGCTCGGGGGCGGCAGCGGGGGCCGGACTCGTGGGATCGCCCGACGTGAACATGGTGAGCTTCACTGGTTCGTCCGCGGTGGGGGTCAAGATCATGAGGGCCGGAGCAGCCACCATGAAGCGCCTGCTCATGGAGTTGGGCGGCAAGGGGGCCTGCGTGCTCACCGACGACTGCAACGTGGATGCCGCCATTGGGGCCATCGCCTCGGTGTGGGGGCTCCACAGCGGGCAGATCTGCACCGCGCCCACCCGGGTTATCGTCCACCGCTCCCGCTACGACGAGCTGGTGGACAAGCTGACCGCGGTAGCGGGGATGCTCAAAGTGGGCGACGCCCTCGACCGGGAGACGATCGTCGGCCCGGTCATCACCGAACTGCACCGCGACCGGGTGGAACACTTCATCGCCAGCGGGGTGGCCGATGGGGCCACCATGCTGTGCGGCGGGGAGCGCCCGGACCTGCCCGGTTACTTCGTGGCCCCAACCCTGTTGGCGGATTGCGAGCCGGACATGCGGGTAGTAACCGAGGAGATATTCGGGCCCGTGGTTGCGGTGATGGCCCACGACGGCGACGACCACGCGGTGGAGTTGGCCAACAACAGCCACTACGGACTGTTCAGCTACGTGTTCGCCGACAGCCCCGCCCGAGCCTTCGAGATCGGCCAGCGCATCGAGTCGGGCAACGTTGGCATCAACTCACTGGCCCCCCACGTCCACGCCCCCTTCGGCGGCTTCAAGATGAGCGGCATCGGCCGCGACCGGGGCGTCTACGGCCTCCACGCCTACAGCGAACTCCAAGCCCTCAGCTGGGTGTCGAGCTAGCTGATTGGAGGCGAGAGCCCTAAGCGGTGGAGGCGGGCTTTAGTTCGGCGGCCTTGGCGAAGGAAAGGAGTTCACTGATGAGCTGCTCATCGGTGAGTAGGGACTTCTCGGCCAGGGTGTGATCGATTTCGGCGATCAGCCTGGAGTGGCTGCACCATGTACGGCCCACATGCCAGTCTTCGAACTCGATAATGGTCAATCGGCCATTTTCAAGCAGTTTAAGTTGATCTAGGATCTCGGCATCGATTGCTTCCACGGGAAGAATCCTACGCGAGCGTGCGTCCAAGACCACAGAGAAATGGCAATAGGTGGGTGGAAGGAAACAAGACGCGCCTCGCCGCCGTGTCGAGCCCAGCGAGATCAGACGACGATTCAACAGATCGGGATTGTTCGAGCGAGCCGTACGAGGTGACCTGATACTGGTCTTGAGGTCTGACCGGCTGGTCCTACCCGAAGTTGGGTTGCCCGATGGGACGCGGAGCCAAATGGTCTGGTATTTCAGCGCAGAAGGTCAAGAGCTCGCTCTTGTTCACCAGTACCTACTGCCCGACGGCACAATTGGTGGCTCAGGACGGCCAGATCCCAAGCGCATGATTCTCGAAGGTGAGGTCATCTATTGCTGACGGCTGACATCAAGACAGGCGAATGGCGGCAGGGACGGTTCCTAGATGGGGCGGTGGCCGCCGGGGTAGGGGGTGGTGGCGTCTAGGGTCATGACGGTTAGGTCTAGTTCGTCGAGCAGAGAGAGGCTTGACAGGACCTCGCCGCAGCGGTCGATGGGGCAGTCGCAGAGGGCCACTGCTGCTTCCACCATGGCCTCCATCGACTCGATTTGGTCGGGGCGCAGGATGTTCCCCACCAGCTCGTCGGCCCCTTCCGACAAAACGGCGGCTTGGGGCTCGATGGTGTTGATGCGGATGTTGCGGGGGTGCAGTTCCACGGCCAGTGCGCTGGTCATGCGGTTCAGAGCCGCTTTGGTAGTGCCGTAGAACCCGAACACGCCCTTCACTCCGTCGGCCGGGAATGGCGGGCCGACGGCCAGGTTGGCGGTGGCGCTGGAGAGATTCACGATCCAGCCCTCTCCGGAGGCTTCCATGTCGGGCAGCACGGCGTCGATCAGGTCGTGGGGGCCCAGCAGGTTGATCTCCAGCATGAGGCGGCGCCGCTTCAGCGGGTAGCCAACCATGGGCTGGTAGATGGCCGCGGCGGCGTTGTTGACCAAAATGTCGATGGGCCCTAGGGCTTCTCGGGTCTGGGGCACGATGGTCGCTCGGCTGTCGGCATCGGCCAGGTCGGCCTGGATGGCGATGTGGGTGCCGGGATGGGCGTTGAGCTCGGCCAGGGTCTCGTTGAGCGAGCCGGGCAGGGTGGGATGGGAATCCAGTGTTCGGGCCGTGATGGCCACATTGGCCCCTTCGGCAGCCAGTCGCTTGGCGATGCCCCTGCCGATGCCCCGACTAGCGCCAGTGACGATGGCATTCTTGCCCTCGAATCGCTTCATGGCGAGCATCCTAAGGTCACAGGCCTTCACACCTCGCAGTGAGGCGCTTCCAACTGCTCTGTCCCTGACCGCCGGTACTAGGGTCGCCACTCATGTTGAGTGAAGGCACGAAGGCTCCGGAGTTCACTGCGCCGGACCAGGATGGGAACGATCTGTCGCTGGCTGATCTGCGGGGGAATTGGGTGGCGTTTTGGTGGTATCCGAAGGCTTCTACCAAGGGTTGAACGATTCAGGGACAGGGATTCCGTGATCGAATCTCCGAATTTGAGGCCCTGAACGCCGTAGTGGTGGGGGCGTCGTTCGACTCCGTGGAGGACCAGAAGGGCTTCGTGGATGGCGAGAGCTTCCCGTTCGCGCTGATCTCCGACCCCGACCGGGCCGTGGGGCGGGCCTACGACGCCGAGCGGGCCGAGGGCGAGCCCTACTTCGAATACGGCTTGCCCCGGCGGATCAGCTATCTGATCTCACCCGACGGCATGGTGGCCAAGACCTATGACCTTGAAGGTCAGGATTTGGCTGAGCACGCCGCCGTGATCATCGCCGACATCAAGGCGCTGAGGTAGCCCCTTAGGCAGCTCTTGGAGAGCTACTCAGAACTCGATGACCCAGCGGCCGCGAGTGCCGCCAGCTTCCAATCGGGCGTGAGCTTCTGAGGCGTTCTCCATGGGGACGGTGCCGGCCACCCGCAGGGACACTTGGCCGTCTTCGGCCTGTTGGCGAAGGCGGTCGAGGCGGGGGTAGTCCTTGTCGTATGCGAACACCCAGGTGATGTGGAATTGGATGCCTCGCTCGCCGTTGCCCGGCCACCCCCGCACCGAGGCAAAGCCTCCGCCGTCGCGCACCGCGGCCACCAGAGGCTCCATCTGCACCGACCCATCGGCCAGGCCATCCACGCCGTCGGGGGCGTGCTCTCTGATCCGGTCGGCCACGTCATCGCCCCGGCGCACGATCACGTCGGCCCCGAACGAAGCCACCAGCTCCTCGTCGGCCTCGGAGGAGTCAGCGATCACCCGCAGGCCGTCGGCCTTGGCCAACTCCACCATGTAGCCGCCGTAGCACCCCGCCGCCCCGGTGATCGCCAGCGTCTGGCCGGGTTGGAGATTGAGCTGGTCGAGGCTGAGACGGGCGGTGAGGCCGTTCATGGGCAGGGTGCTCGCCTCAGCGAACGACGAGCCCGCCGGCATCCGGGCCACTGATTCTGCCGACAGCACCACATATTCCGAGTAGGCCCCGTGCGATCCCATGGGAACCACCATGGCCATCACATGATCGCCCAATTCCAGGTCGGTTTGTGCGCCCTCTCCGATCTGGTCCAGCACTCCGGCCACGTCCATGCCCGGGATGTAGGGCGGGGGACCGGTCTTGGCCTGCTGCTCGGCCCGTGTGCCGGCCCGCACATGGGTGTCGGTGGGGCTGACCGCGGTGGCCCGCACCCGGATCCTCACCTGGCCGGGGCCAGCCTCGGGGGTGGGCAACTCCACCACCTCCAGTGCCTCTGGCCCTCCGTATTCGATCACTCCAACTGCTCGCATGGGCCGAGAGACTATCGACTGGTCGTCAGGCCGCGTGACTCAATCCCAGCACCGGACTTTGTTGTCGTCGCGCAAGGCGCAGGCGTGGCTGAGTCCGGCGGAAAGGGCGATGAAGCGGTCTCCGGGAGGATCGACGACCCCGCCGCGGCCCCAGCATCGAATTGTTTGGTCGTCGCGGATGCCACAGGTGAAGCTGTCACCGGCGGCAACGGCGGTGTAGAGGCTGAGCGGGGGATCGGCCTGCCCGACGGTGTTGTCACCCCAGCATTGGGCGGTGCCGTCGTCTCGGAGTCCGCAAGCATGGGACAGGCCGACGGAGATGGCGGCAAACCGGGCTTCGGGCGGATCGCCCCAACTTCCTGCTCCCCAGCACTCAGCGGTGCCTTCTTCTCGCAACCCGCACGACGTATCGCCCCAGCCGACGGAGATGGCGGCAAAGCGCCCTTGTGGGGGACTAGCGGGCTCGGGGCCGCCAATCCGGTTTCCCCAGCAATGAAGCGTGCCGTCGCCTCGAATCCCGCAGGTGCTCTGCACTCCTACCGAGATGGCGGTAAAGCGCCCTTCAGGTGGATCCACGCCGGCTTGGTAGTTTTCCTCCCAGCAGTCGGCAGCACCGTTATCCCGAATCCCGCACGAGTAGCCGCTTCCCGCGGAGATGGCGGTGAAGTTGCCGCTTAGGTAGACGGCCCAGCCGGGGTCGTTCCCGCCGGCCCGCCAGCATTGGACAGTGCCATCTTCGCGGATGCCGCACGAATGGTCTTTGCCGGCGGCCACGGCGGTGAAGCGTTCTCCAGAGGCGGCGGGTTCATCGATATTGCAGGCTGCCAACAAGCCTGCGATCACCACAACGGTCAGCGCCAGACGGCCAGCTGCGACTATTCGGAGCAGCGCTTGCCTCGGTGACACGCCACTAGGAGGAAGAGCGGGCGGCCACCACGTCGGCGAAGTCCACGAACGAGCGCAGGGTGTGGCCCCCGTCAACGGTGATGAACTGGCCGGTGGTGAAGCTCGACTCCGGTCCGGCCAGGTAGCGGATGGCTCCGGCGACATCGTCGGGGCGGCCGATGCGCTGGATGGGCTGCTGGTCGAGGTACTGGGACACTACCGAGTCGTTGTTCACCAAACCCTGGGTGGTGTCGGTTGCGGTCAACCCCGGGCGCACCGCGTTGACTCGGACACCGAGGCCGCCCAGCTCATCGGCGGCCACCCGCACCAGGGCGTCCACCCCGGCTTTGCCCGCGCAATAGGGGGCCAAAAAGCGACAGGACTGGATGGCCGAGGTGGACGAAACCGCCACGATGGAGCCGCCACCGGCGTCCGCCATGCGGCGTCCGGCGTGCTTGATCATGATGAACGGGACTACCACGTTGAAGCTGACCGTCTCGGCCACCTGCTCGGGCTCATAGTCAAGCACCGCGGCCATAACGCCCCCGCCGGGGACCGAAACCGCCATGTCGAGCCGCCCGGTGGGCTCGGCAGCCAGCGCCACCGCGGCTAGCACTTGATCGCTGTCGGTGGCATCGCAGGTTGTCCAGCGGATCGAGCCCCCTGAATCGGCGGCCAGCGGGCCGAGCTCCTCGGCAACCTCTTGCAGATGGCCCGCGCTGCGGCTGGCGATCACCACGTGGGCGCCGTCGGCCACCAACAATCGAGCGGTAGACCGGCCGATGCCTCCCGCGCCGCCGGTGACCAGGGCGGCCATCCCGGCCAGCGGCAGGTTCTCAGACGGGTTGCTCATAGATCGGCCACTCCTTCTCTCACAACTGTGCACAGCAGCTCGGCATGGCGATGGGCAAGATCGTCGGGCATGCCGGCGATGCTGGCCCAGCAGTAGGCCTCCACCATGGGGATGCCTTCCGACAAGCTACCCAAATGGGCTATGGCCTCATCGGGGGTGAGCACCTCAAGTGGGGAGATGACCCCCATGGTGCTGCGCCGCTCCCGCAGCTTCTCCACCGTGAGAGGGCTGGGCGTCTTTCCGGTGCCCGATGCCCCCGCGGCCCTATAAGTGTTGAGCTGCCAGGCCAGATGGGGGAGAATGCGCTCATGGGCCTCTTCGGGGTCGTCGGCCACCACCATGCTCACGATTCCGGCCATCTTGGCAGCACTCGGATCGTGGCCGCCCTCGGCCAGACCCTCGGTATAGGGCTCCAGAGATGACTGGTTGATTGCAAGCAGACCACAGCCCAGCCGACCGGCACGGCGGGCGCCCTGAGGGCCTTGGTAGCCCAGCCAGATGGGGAAGGGGTTCTGCACCGCCGGTGGGGTGACGACGCCGCCGTCCAGCAGTTCCCGTACCTCTCGCACCCTTTGGTCGGTGATTGTGTAGCGCTTGGACAGGTCGGCCCCGTAGGCCTCGAACTCGTCGTACACGTAGCCCGCACCCAGCCCAAGGTCGATCCGGCCGTGGCTGATCTGGTCGGCCACCGCGGTCTCCTCGGCGATCTGCGGGGCGAGGCGCAGCGGAGCCAGCAACACCGCGGTGCCGATCCTGACGCGCTCAGTGCGGGCCGCCACCGCGGCGGCGAAGGTGAGGGGCTGGGGCAGGTACCCGTCCTCGAAGAAGTGGTGCTCGCTGAGCCACACCGAGTGTGCCCCCCACTCCTCGGCTTGCACGGCCAGCTCCAAAGATTGCCGATAAAAGTCAGGCCAGGGCCTGTGCCATTCGGGCGGGTTCCGCAGGTCCAGATAAATGCCGATGCGCATGGCCCGACCCTACTGATCTTGCGCTGCTCTACTCGTCTTGGGTGGCAGGGGGCATCCAGTCGGGCCAGTGATCGGCCAGGGTGAGCGACCATTCCGGGGGGCGCTTCTCCAGAAAGGCCATCACTCCCTCGGTGGCGTCGGGCTGACCCATGACGTGGAGGTGGATGCGGCGCTCCAACTCGTTGATCACCCCTTGGTCGCCAGGTGAGGTAGTCCATAGCAGGCGCTTGCTGAGGGCGACCGACACCGGAGCCACGTTGACGGCGATGTCGCGGGCGGTCTCCAAGGCGGTGGGCAATACCTCGTCGGCAGGCAGGGCGGCGGTGGCCAGCCCCATCTGGGCAGCCTCTTCGCCGGTGTATATCTGCCCGGTGAGCAGGATCTCGAGCGCTTTTGCGTGGCCCACGGTGCGGGGAAGGGTCCAATGGGAGCGCAGGTCAGGCAGCACGCCCCGGCGGTTCTGCACAACGCCCCAGCGGGCGTCGGCAGCGATGTAGCGGATGTCGCATTGAAGGGTCATAGTCATGCCTAGGCCCACCGCATGGCCGTTGATGGCGGCGATGACCGGCTTTCGCACGTCCCAGGGGTGAAACTCGAGGGGGTCGGACCGGAAGCCATCGGGGTTGGGGGTGCCGAACACGCCGGCTCCGCCGGAGAAGTCGGCCCCGGCGCAAAACGCGCGACCGGCACCGGTGATGACCACCGCCCGGACCTGCTCGTTGGCATCGCTGCGGCGCAGGGCGTCGGACAGCTCTGTGCCCATCAGCGTGCTAAAGGCGTTGAGCTTCTCGGGCCGGTTCAGCGTGATCACCGCCACCCGGTCGTCCACCGAATAGGCGATGTCTTGGTAGTGGTCAGTCACTGGTTTTGGTATCTCCTCAAAGCTCGAGGGATGGTGAGCACTCCGGAACCGGCGATCACAACGGCGGCGATAGTGGGGATCCACATCCATGCCGGGGGCACGTCCAGCTCAAAGAAATTCCGGGCCCAGGGCCACACCATCACGATCAAATACGACCCGCCCATGGCCGCGGCCAGGCCCACCTTCCACGGGCGCAGCGGCCGGCTGATCACCACCAAGATCACCAGGCCCACCCCTAGCAGGGTGAACGTGGCCACGGTGCGGGCCTCGGGCAGGGTGACCTCGTCATGGCGACGGGCGATCTCGTAGACGAAGAAGGACGCCACCGCGGCCAGCACTCCGGCGGGAACGGAGAACCGCAGCACCCTGGTCAGAAAGCCGGGCCGGATCAGCTCCGTGCTGGGAGCCAAGGCGAGGAACAGGCCGGGCACGCCGATGGAGAAGGTGCCCACCAGGGTGAGATGGCGGGGCAAGAACGGGTATTCCACGGTGAAGATGCCCACTAGCACGGTGAGGAGCACGGCGTAGGCCGCCTTGGTCACGAACAGGTTGGCCACCCGCTCCACGTTGTTGATCACCTTGCGCCCCTGGGCCAGCACCTCGGGCAGGGTGGCAAACGAGTTGTCGAGCAGCACCAGTTGGGCCACCGCCCGGGTGGAGGCCGAGCCGCTGCCCATGGCGATGCCCATGTCGGCGTTCTTCAGGGCCAACACGTCGTTCACGCCGTCGCCGGTCATGGCCACGGTGTGGCCCCTCGACTGGAGCGCGCCCACCATGGCCTGCTTCTGCTGGGGGGTGACTCGGCCGAACACGGCGTTGTCGGCCAGCGCCGCGGCCATCTCGTCGGTGTCTTCGGGCAACTCACGAGCGTCCATGTGGTTGTGGGCGTTGGGGATGCCGGCCCGCTGGGCCACCGCGGCCACCGTCGCGGTGTGGTCGCCGGAAATCACCTTGAGGTTCACCCCCTGCTCCCGGAAGAAGGCCAAGATCTCGGGGGCGTCGGGGCGGATGGTGTCCTCCAGCAGGATCAGGGCCAGCGGGGTCCGGCTCTCGGGCAACGTTTCATCGGCCAGGGGCTCGGGGCTTCGGGCCAACAAAAGGGTGCGGCGTCCCGCCTCGGCGTGGACGGCGACTCTGCTCATCACATCGGGCAGGTCGCCGGCGATCACGTCGGGGGCGCCGAAGTAGAAGGCGCCGTGGCTGCGGAATTCCATGGCCGACCACTTGCGGGCGCTGGAGAACGGGGTGGCTCCCACCGGTGTCCAGCCGCCGGTGTCGCCATCGCTGTCGTCGGGCGCGGGATAGGCGTCGCGCACCGCCAGCATGGTGGCGTTGGGGGCCTCGTCGGCGTGGGCCATGGCCCCTAAGGCGGTGGCCACCAAGGCGGGATCGACGCCTGGCAGCGCTTCCACATCGCCGAAGCTGATATGGCCGGTGGTGATGGTGCCGGTCTTGTCCAAGCACAGCACGTCGGTGCGGGCCAGCAATTCCACGGTCGCGAGCTCTTTGGCCAGGGCCCGGCGGCGGGCCAGGGCGACCACCCCAGCCACGAAGGAGAGGCTGGTGAGCAGCACCAGCCCGTCGGGGACCATGGCCACCGCGGCGGCCACCGTGCCCTGAAGCGCGTTCTGCCAGCGATCCTCGGTGTCGAGCAGCACCAGGATGAGCAGGGCAGAGGCGGGGGGAATGATGATGATCAGCCAGCGCAGCACGGTGTCGATGCCCCGGCGCAGCTCGCTGTTGACCAGGGTGAAGCGCTTGGCCTCCTCCGACAGCGAG
>JAJDYU010000043.1 GCA_022825005.1 Acidimicrobiia bacterium | reverse complement strand
CCGCCGGACGGTGGAGACATTCGAGGACTCCATCCGCGAGCTGGTGGGGGAGGTGCTCGACAAAGCGCTGGCCAACGACGAGTTCGACTTCGTCCACGACATCGCCGAGGAGCTCCCCATGAGGATGCTCGGCCGCCTGCTGGGCACCGACGACACCGACGGCCGCAAGCTGGTGGCCTGGGGCGACGCGCTGTTGGGCAACACCGACCCCGACTTCACCGATTACCCGGTGGACCTCACCGACACCGAGCAGTTCCGGATGGTCCCGTTTCGCAGCCCTGCGGCCATAGAGATCTTCCAGTACGCCCAAGATCAGGCCGCCGACCGGCGGGTCTGTCCCCGAGACGACATAATCACCAAGCTGCTGGCCCCCACCATCGACGGCGACCCGCTCACCGACCTGGAGTTCAACAACTTCTTCACCCTGCTGGTGGCCGCGGGCAACGACACCACCCGCTACACCATGACCCACGGCATGTGGACCCTGCTGAACCATCCCCATCTCTGGCAGGCGTGGCAGGCTGATCCCGGCTTGACCGCCACCGCGGTGGAGGAGATTTTGCGCAGCGGATCGGTCACCATGCACTTCCGCCGCACCGCCACCCGCGACGTTGAGATGCGGGGCTCGCAGATCCGGGCGGGCGACAAGGTGGTGATCTGGTTTGTGGCCGCCGATCACGACCCCGAGGGGTTCGAGCGGCCGTTCCGATTCGACTTGGGTCGCGAGCACAACGACCACATGGCGTTCGGGCGCAACGGGCCGCACCTGTGCCTCGGGGCCTGGCTGGCCCGCATGGAGGTGAGGCTGGTGTTCGAGGAGCTGATGAAGCGGGTGAGCCGCCTGGAGCCCGCCGGCCCGATCGACCGGCTGCGCTCCAACTTCATCTCCGGGATCAAGCGGCTTCCGGTTCGGGTGGTGTGATGGGTGCGATTGTGGGGGCTGGCCTAATCTCCCATGTTCCTCCGCTGGTGATGCCCGAGGCGGCCCGCCGGGAGCTCAATGACGGCGAGGACACCACGCTGTTCCAGGGGCTCCACGACTTGGGCGCCCAGCGGCTGCGCCCGCTGGGGGCCGACACCGTGGTGGTGGTGGACACCCACTGGTTCACCACCGTCGAGCACATCGTGACCTCCCACGACCGCCGCTGCGGCCTGTTCACCTCAGAAGAGCTGCCCCGGGGCATGTGCCAGATGCCCTATGACATGCCCGGCGACCGGGAGCTGGCCGAGGCGTGGGCCGCCCGCGCCGCCGGGCGGGACGACACCTGGATCACGGCCATCGACGACCCCCATCTGCCGGTGCACTATCCCACCATCAACCTGCTGCCGTTCCTCCAAGGCGATGAGGCCTGGGTGTCGGCCAGCATCTGCCAGACCGCCGAGCCCTATGACTTCTTGCTGTTCGGCGAGCTGTTGGCCCAAGCGGTGGCCGACTTGGACCATCGGGTGGTGGTGTTGGCCAGCGGCGGTCTGAGCCACCGGTTCTGGCCGCTGCGCCAATTCCGCGACCACGAGGGCGCCGATCCTGCGCTCCATCTCCGCACCCCCGAAGCCAGGGCCGCCGACGAGCACGTCATCGACTGCCTTATCAAGGGCGATCACGCCGGGGTGCTTGAATACCTGCCGGAGTTCTCCACCCACGCCCCAGAGGGCTTCTTCGGCCACTACCTGACCATGGTGGGCGCCCTCGGAGGGGCGGCCTGCACCATTGCCGGCGAGCAATTCGGCCAATACGAGGCGGTCGCCGGAACCGGCCAGGTGCATCTATGGTTCAGCCCGTGAAGCGCGCCCTGGCCATCGCCCACGAGTTGGACGGTCTCCCCGGCCAGATAGCCACCCGCTTGCGCCAGCGGGGCTATGAGGTCCACATCCACGTGGTGACCCACGACTACGACTATCCCAACGTCGCGGTGCCCTTCCCGTCGATGGACGACTACGACCTGCTCTTGCCCATGGGCTCGGTGCGCACGCTCACCGACAAAGACGAGATCGACACCTGGATCTACGAAGAGCTCGACATGATCAGAAAGGCCCATGATGAGGGCAAGCCGGTGTTGGGGATCTGCTTTGGCGGGCAGCTCATCTCCGAGGCGCTGGGCGGCGAAGTCGAGGTGTCCCCGGTGACCGAGATCGGCTGGTTCGAGCTCGCCGACGGGGAGCACGGCCCCAACCCGGCCGGACCCGGACCGTGGATGCAGTGGCACCACGACCGGTTCACCCCGCCCCCCGGGGCCGAGGTGCTGGCCCGCAACGAAAGCTCGGTGCAACTCATCAGGATCGGCAACACGGTGGGAACCCAGTTCCACCCCGAGGTCGACGTGGCCCACGTGGAGTCGTTCCTCCGGCTGGCCCCGCAGGACTACTTGGTCGAGTGCGGAGTGGACTTCGACCAGCTCATGGAGGAGACCCGCCAGCACGAGATGGCCAACATCAAGCAGTGCCACGCTTTTGTCGATTGGTATTTGGACGAGGTGCTGGCCGACTAGCGCCCCCCGCCGGGGCCCTCAGTGGTACATGAGGTACTCGTCGAGCTCCCACTGGGTTACCTCGCCGCCAGGCACGTCCTCGCCCACCGCGGCGATGTAGCGCTCCCACTCGGCCTGTTTGTTGGCGATGAAGTTCTGGCACAGGTCGTCGCCCACCGCGGCCATCAGCGCGGGATCGGCTGCGAGGTGCTCTAGGGCCACCGCCAGGCTGGGTGCCGCCCCCACATCGGTGTTGACCTCTTCGAACCCGTCGGCGGTGAGCGGGTCGGGGCACTCCAGGTTGTTGACTACGCCGAGCCGGGCGGCTTGGAGGATGGTGGCCACCCCGAGGTGGATGTTGACCGCGCCGTCGCCCACCCGGTTCTCGATCCGGGTGGCCGCCCCCCGTGCCTCGGGTATCCGGTTGGCCGCGCAGCGGTGGTCGTGGCCCCAGTTGGCCCAGTAGCCGTTGAGCTCTGCGGGCTGGAGCCGCCGATAGGCGTTCACCGTGGGGGCGCATAGCGCGATGAGACCCTGGTGGTGGGCCACCAAACCAGCGAGGCACCCCTTGGCCAGGGCCGACAGGCCGTCATCGGCTGTGGTGTCGTTGAAGGCGTTCTGGCCACCGGCGTCGACCAGTGAGAAGTTCACGTGAACCCCGCTGCCGGCCACCCCCACGAACGGCTTGCCCAGAAAGGTGAGGTCCAGCCCGTGGCTCAGGGCCACCTCCCGGGCCAGCACCCGGAACAAGAACGCCTCGTCGGCGGCCTTGAGGGCGTCGTCGTATTCCAGGGTCAGCTCGAACTGCGACTCGTCGTACTCGGCGTTGATGCTCTCCAGCGGAAACCCGCACCTCCAAGCGGTGCGGGTGATGTCGTCGATCAGCCCGTTCGGGTCGGCCGACCGGCCGGTGCCGTAGACGAACGACCGGGGAGTGTCCCAGCGCTCCCAGCCGCCCTCGCCGTCGGGCTGGAGCACATAGGCCTCGAACTCGATACCCACCTTGGGCGAATAGCCCAGGTCGGCCCACGCCGCGATGGCCTGCTGAAGGGCATGGCGGGCCGAGACGGTGTAGGGCTCACCCCGGAAGTCCAGATGGCCGACCACCACGCCGGTGGCGTCGTCCTCCCAGCTGGTGCGCACATCGTCGGGGTCGAAACTGGCTACTACGTCGGGAAGTCCTTCCAACAGATAGGCGCCGGGAGCCGGGATCAGGCTGCGGTCGTAGCCGAGGGCGAACGTGGTGATGCAGTGCCCGGTGCCCTGCTCGGCCCGATGGACGGGCAGGTACTTCCCCCGGGCCAGGCCGAGATGGTCGGGCCACAGCACGCGGATCCGGTCGTAGTCGCTCATGGTGCGATTCCTCTCATGGCGGAGATGCAGCCGATAAGTCAAAGCCCATCATGGCCGAGCGGCCGGGAGCGAACCCAAGAACTCGCTTACCAGGCGGTTGAAGATGTCGGGGGCCTCTGAGGGGCTGACGTGGCCTGCCCCCGGGATCACCTTCAGCCGGCTGTGGGGGATGCCCTCCGCGATCTCGGCGGCATAGGCCGGTGGCGTCTCCTCGTCCAGCTCGCCCACCATGACCAACGTGGGAGCGGTGATCTCGCCGAGGCGGTGGCGCACGTCATGGGTAGTGAGCAGTCCGCACGCGGCCCGGAACCCGGCCGCGGGGATGCGGGCCATGGCCGCCGCCGTCCGGTCGCGCTCGGGTCCGTCAAAGCCAGGGGCAGCAATGGAAGTGATCACGTCGTCGGCGATGTCGGCCAGATTGAGTCCGGCGTCCAGCGGCGCGGTCCGAGCTCGGCGCCATTCGTCGGGATCGGTCCCGTCGCCCCCGAATGCCGCGCTGGTGTCAGCCAGCACCAGAGATCTGACTCGGTTGGGATGGCGCAGGGCGGTGTGCAGCGCGTGGTGCCCGCCGAACGACAAACCGCACAGGTGGGCCGATTCCACATCCAGAAGGTCGAGCAGTTCGGCTATGGCGTCGGCTATGGCCTCGAATGTGAGCGGGCTGATCGGCGCCGACGCACCGTAGCCGGGCATGTCCCAGGCCACGCAGCGCCACCGGTCGGAGAGCGCCTCGATCTGGGTCTCCCACGCAGTTCGCGAGCCCCCTAAGCCGTGGAGAAACAGCACCACATCGCCTTCGCCGGCTTCTCGCCAGGCGATTGCGCCGTCCACGTCTCGAACCGGAGCAGCCACCGCAAACCAAACTAACGTTCACAGCGAGAGCGTTTGGAAGCGAACAATTCGGTGACCACAAAACCCCCATTGATAGGACTGCCGGGCCGGCGCAAGCAGGCATCGGAGATCAGCGGCTTTCCCGAGATGATGGCCAAAAGCGATGTCGATCTGTATATGGCCGATTACGCCCGCGGCGTCATCGAAGCCGGCGGCATCCCAGTTCACATCCCCATCGATGTCGACCCCGCCGCGGTGGGGGAGCGCCTGGATGGGATTGTCCTCCCCGGGGGAACCGACATCGACCCGATCCTCTATGGGGCCGATCCCGATCCCGAGCTGCTGCCCCTCGAGCCCGAGCGCGATGATCTAGAGCTCGCGTTGCTCTCTGCCGCCCTCAGAGCCGAAGTCCCGGTGCTCGGCATCTGCCGGGGCATCCAAGTGCTCAACGTCCACCAAGGCGGCACGCTGCACCAGCACGTGCCCGAACACGGCCGCTTCGACTTGCCTATCGACTCCACCATCCACCAGGTGAGCTTCGCCGAGGGCTCTACGCTGCATGAGCTGTATGGCCCCTCAGCCCAGGTGAACAGCCTCCACCACCAAACGGTGGCCGATCTAGGCCATGATCTCACCATCACCGCCCAAGCCGAAGACGGCACCATCGAGGGCGTGGAGATGGGCGATCACGTGGTCGCCGTCCAATGGCACCCCGAAATGATGCCCACCCGCCCCACCGACCCCATCTTCGGCTGGCTGGTTGAACGAGCGTCTCGCTAATCCGGCTTTCGGCCGTGAATGAAGTACATGGGGGTGAAGATGCCGAGTTGGCCCGCCTCGGCCATGGCATCTGCGCAGAGGTTGAGGGTTGTGTGGACCCGAACCGACCCTTGTGGCGCCAAGCGAAGCGCCTCAAGTGCTCTCAATAGGTGATGGGTCATCCAGCGACCGACTTTTGCTTTGCGAAGAGCGGCCAGGGACAGACCCGGACTCACCAAGGGCTGATACCACGGAATCGACGGGTGGGCTTGAGTCGCGATGTCCCGGGTCTCCACGATTTCGAACCCCACCGTTTGCAGCGCGTTGTCCACGGTTGGCATGAAGTCGATGTCGAGCAAACCGCCACCCAGTTCGATATCGGCCTTGATCTGGAGGTGGTGAGGATCTTGGGAGTTGAACCGGTCAGTCAGACAGAATTCGTAGGCACCGAAGTGCCCGCCGGGCTTCAGTAGACGGAAGGCCTCGCCGTAGACGCTGACTTTGTCCGGCGCACAGCAGGTGGCCTCAATGGCGTAGACGGCGTCGAATGACCCGTCGGGAGCGTCGACGTTCAAAAAGTCGCAGTGGAGGAACTCCACCTGGTCTGAGAGTCCCGCTTGCTTCGTCCGATTTCGAGCTTTTTCGAGCTGGTATGCGTTGCTGTTGACGCCGACGATCTTGGCGCCAGAGAAGCGGGCGATCTCCAACAGCGGCCCGGCAATGCCGCAGCCGAGGTCGGCGACGGCCATCCCGGCTCCGAGGCCGATCCTGTGCGCCAAGAAGTGTTGGTGGCGCTGTTGCGATGTCTCCATTCTCTCGCCGGGAACTCCAGGGGCGAAGTGAAAGGAAGTGCCCCAGCCGTACTCGTAAAAGTCGGTCACGAGGTCGTAGTAGAGGTTGTTGAACTCCTCGTAGCCCTGTTGTCTGACTTCCGATCCGTCTTGCTTGGCCGTGTTGAATAAGTCCTCGTAGTTGCTGATGGCCGGATCGACGCCAGCAGACGCTTCCTGGTCCTTCAGGACATTGGTGAGCTTGACAGACATTGAGACCCTCCTTGATCGAGCTAGTCCGGCTTGCGGGCGAGGAAGAAGTACGCCGGGGTGAAGATGCCGAGCTTGCCTGCTTCGGCCAGGCCCTCGGCGCCGATGTTCAGGGTTTCCGACACGCGAACTGCTCCTTGCGGCACGACGCGAAGCGCTTCGAGCACTCGTAGCGACTGGGTGGTCATCCAGCGTCCTATGGCCGATGCGCGCAGTCCCGTCAGAGAGAACCCCGGGCTTACCAAGGGTTGATACCAGGGAATCGACGGGCCGGCTGGAATCGCGAGGTCTCTTGTTTCCAATATCTCGAAACCCACCGACTTGAGCGCATGGTCAACGGTTGGTAGGTCGTCCAGGTCAGTCAGCCCGGTTCCCAACAGGAGGTTGTTCTTGATCTTGAGGTGAAGGGGGTTATCAGCGTCGAAGCGATCAGTGAGGCACCATTCGTGAGCGGCGAAGCACTGGCCGGGCTTCAACAAGCGGAAGGCCTCCCCGTAGATGCTCTCTTTGTCGGGGGCGCAACAGGTGGCTTCAACGCCGTACACCGCGTCGAACGACTCGTCGGGGGCGTCGACGTTCAAGAAGTCGCAATGCAGGAACTCGGCCAAATGGGTGAGCTGCGCTTCTTCCGTCAGCTTCCGGGCCCGTTCCAGCTGGTACGCATTGCTGTTCACGCCCACGATCTTGGCGCCGGAAAATCGGGCAATTTCCAACAGCGGACCGCCAATGCCGCAACCGAGGTCCGCCACAACCATCCCTGGTCGCAACTCGAGTTTGTGAGCCAAGAAGTGCTCGTGGCGTCTGATGGAGGCTTCCAAGCTCTCCCCGGCGACACGGGGGGCAAAGTGAAAAGATCTGCCCCACCCGTACTCGTAGAAGTCCGTGGCCACGTCGTAATAGAGATTGTTGAACTCTTCGTGGTCGTCTTCCCCGCTGTTCTTGAGTTGCCTGAATCGGCGCTCGTATTCGCGAATAGTCGGGTCGACGGCTTCCGTGCTTCCTGGCTTCTTCAAAATATTGGCGAGCTTGGCAGACATTGAGCCCCTTCAAGATTGGTTGCGACACTCTTACTATTGGAGACCGAAGCCCGTGAAGTCGCCGGACATGTCGGGCGGGCCGTAGTAGATGCGGTGGAGGGCTCGGCGGGCGAACTTCCATTGGCCGTCTTCTCGGCAATATTCGTCGTCGTAGAAGCCGTACATGGTCATGGGGTCTTCATCGGGACGCTTGAAGTGCTCGATCACGTACCAGCGCCCCGTACCGGTGCCGGCCTCCTCATCAAGATCGGCCCAGCCGTTGAGATAGGCGTGGATCACGCCGTCGAGGCGGGAGAGCATGCCTTGCCAGGACGTGGAGATCTCATCCCGACCGGTCTTGGTCATCGGGCCCATTTCCCACACTGCGTCGGTGGCCCAGGTGGCTGCCCACTGCTCGGCGTCGAAACGGCACACCGCGTCGGAATAGCGGGCCAACAGGGTTCGAATCTCATCAGACATAACGCCTTCCCTTAATTTCGTGTCTGATCGGATTCGACGATGGCGGTCACCGTTTTGCGGCCGAGTCCCGAAGCCTCGGCGAGTTGGCGGAGCGAGGCGCCAACGCGATGGGCCACCCGAATCATGTCGTCTCGGATCGCCGTCTCCCTGTGAGCTCGATCAGCGCTAAGGCCAACCACAGCCAATGCGGCACCTATTTCGTCTTCAAAGCCGCCTCGGTACTTGTCCATCAAGGCATCAACTGCGGACACATCTACATCGCGATAGCTCATGGCTGCTCCCGTAGTCCGTCGGCCAGCTTGTCTCGAATCGACATCAACATCGGAATACGCGGTGAC
>JAJDYU010000038.1 GCA_022825005.1 Acidimicrobiia bacterium | reverse complement strand
GGTCAGTTCCAACAGCTTCATTGGCGCGGTGTACGCCGCCATGGGAGTGGTCAATATCGCCGATGAAGTCGATCCCGACGGCTACGGGTATCCCCAGCTCACCGAGGAGTACATCGTTGAGGCAAACCCCGAGCTCATTGTCATCACCGATCTGGTGGGCTACACCGCTGAAGACGTGGCTGCCCGGCCGGGGTGGGGCGAGGTGGCCGCAGTGCGCAACGGCAACATTGTGATGGTCAATGCCGACGTGGCCTCTCGGTGGGGACCGCGGCTGCCCCAGTTCATTCAAGCAGTAGCCGAGGCTCTGCAATCGGTGGCCGCACCGGCTTTTTAGGAACGATCATGGCTGACGCGTCTCTCCCGGCAACCGCCTTGGCGGACAGCGATGCCGCTAATCCGGCAGTGGGGCGCGCCTTCGGGCTGTCGGCTTCGGCCACCCTGATCGGGATCGCGGTGCTGGTGGCGGTGGCAGTGCTCAGCGCCATTAGCGGGGCCGCGGGGCTGCCGGTAAGCGGGATATTCGCCGCGTTGTTCGACTGGATCCCGCTGCTCGGCGTGGAGTCGTCGCTGTCGGCCACCCAAGAGAGCATTCTGTTCGAGATCAGGCTCCCCCGACTGGTGCTCGGAATGTTGGTGGGGGGGTCGCTAGCCGTGGCCGGTGCCTCCTATCAGGGGGTATTCCGCAACCCGCTGGCCGATCCCTACCTGCTCGGCGTATCGGCTGGGGCCGGCTTTGGCGCGGTGCTGGCCCTGGGATTCGGACTCGATCTGGGCTGGGGTCCGTTCGACACTGTGCCGGCCGCAGCCTTCCTCGGAGCGCTGGTGGCGGTGCTGGCATCGATGGGCATCGCTCGGGGTGGAGGGGCGTCACCGGCCACGCTGCTGCTGGGCGGGGTGGCCATGGCCGCCCTCTTCTCCGCGGCACAGACCTACGCCATCCAACAACTCGACGAGAATCGGGCCCGCGAGGTGCTCTCGTGGCTGTTCGGGCAGCTGAACACCACCGGGTGGAAGGAGATTTGGCTGCTATTGCCCTACGTCGCGGTGTGCGGAGCGGTGCTATTCGTCCACCGACGCCACCTCGACGTCTTGCGGGTGGGCGACGACGAGGCCCGCTCGTTGGGCCTCGACCCGGTTCGCTCGCGCCTGACGGTGATTGTGGCGGCTTCGCTGTTGACCGCAGCCGCGGTGTCGGTAAGCGGGTTGATCGCCTTTGTCGGCTTGGTGGTTCCCCACATTGTCCGCCTGCTGATCAGCCACAGCTACCGGGTGATTGTGCCCCTCTCGGCACTGGTGGGGGCAGCGTTTCTGGCGTTCGTCGACATCGGGGCCCGCACTCTGCTGGCCCCGGAGGAATTGCCGGTGGGGATATTGACCGCCTTCGTCGGGGCGCCGTTCTTCGCCCTGGTGCTGTGGCGAGACCGGTGGAGCACCACATGAGCTCCGCCAGCCTGTTGGAGGCCCCCCCGCTGGCCCCAGCCCTGCGTTGTCGGGATGTGCGGGTTTCGTTCCGCGATCACGAGGTGGTCTGCGGGGTCGATCTGGAGTTGGCCCCGGGGGAGTGGCTTGGCATCATCGGCCCGAACGGTGCCGGCAAGTCCACTCTGCTGCGATCGATCATCGGCCTGACCGATTTCCTCGGCACGGTGGCGTTGGGCGACGGGAGTGCGCCGGGAGCAGCCGATGTCGCTTTGGTGCCGCAATTCCCAGTGCTGCCCAAGGGCATGACCGTGGCCGAGTATGTGCTGTTGGGACGGACCGCGCACCTCGGGTGGCTGGCCCGCGAATCGCAGGCTGATCGGCAGATCGTTTCCTCAGTGCTGCATCGCCTGGAGCTCTCGGCTTTTGCCGACCGCTTTGTGTCCACCTTGTCGGGCGGAGAGGCCCAGCAGGTGGTGGTGGCCCGGGCGCTGGCCCAGCAATGCCCGGTGCTGCTGCTGGACGAGCCCACCAGCGCCCTCGATGTGGGCCATCAGGTGTCGGTGCTGGAGTTGGTGGACGATCTGCGCCGCACCGAGGGGCTGAGCGTGTTGGCGGCCATGCACGACCTGAGCGCCGCGGGCCGGTTCGCCGACCGGCTCATCCTCATCGACCACGGCCGAATCGTGGCCCAGGGCAGCCCTGTCGAGGTACTAGATGCCGATCTGTTGTCCGCGGTGTACGGCACGCCGCTTACTGTTCAAACCATCGACGGCGAGCTGGTGGTGCTGCCCGCGTCCCGTCGGCGAGAGAAGGAGCCTTCATGAGCAGCGACGCAACCCCCCAAGAAGAGCGTCCCTACGACCTGTCTGAGATGCGACGGGCTTCATCGCTGGTGCTGGTGAACACCGGAGACGGCAAAGGCAAGTCCACTGCGGCGTTCGGCACCATCTTGCGGGCGATTTCCCAGAGCTGGCCGGTGGCCGTGGTTCAGTTCCTCAAGAGCGGAGACTGGAACACCGGCGAGGAGCAGGTGTGCCGCGAGCTCGGGGTGCAGTGGTTCTCGGCGGGCGACGGGTTCACCTGGGACTCCGACGATCTCGACGAGTCACGAGCCATGGCGGTGGCTGCCTGGGAGTTCTCGGCCCAGCTCATCGCCGGAGGCGAGTATCGCCTGGTGGTGTTAGATGAGATCAGCTACGCCATGACGTGGGACTGGATCGATGCCGCCGATGTGGCCGCGGCACTGGAGTCTCGACCGGAGCAGGTCAGCGTGATCTTGACCGGCCGGGAAATGGCCGATGAGGTGATCGACGTGGCCGACACCGTCACCGAGATGGTCAAGGTCAAGCACGCCTTCGACCGCCAGATTCTGGCCAAAAAAGGCCTCGACTATTGACCAGCACGCTTAGTGATGGATTCAGCAGTCCCAGTTGGTGCGGTCCCGCACGTCGGCGAACACGTCTTCGGCTCGGGCCAGCAATCGGCGGTGGGACAACAGGGCCATGGGGTCGCCCTCAATCGTCACTTCCCCGTTCAACACCGCTTCTTCAGCCGACAGCTCTCCTTTGGCGATGGCCACTGCAGTAGCCCGGCTCTGGCTGAACACAACCGCTGCATCGGTGGCCGGCCCAGGGCCGACGCGGGCGCCGTTTTCGCCGAACACCATGTGGAACACCACCTCGCCCACCCGCTGCTCTACTGCAAACCGGTCGCCGTCCGACGTACACAGCCCCGACGCTTGCAGAGCGGCGTCGGCCTCCTCAATCCATTCGTCGCTCACGTACTCCAGCACCAGACTCCACCGTACCGGCGAGGAACCATGGCGACAGCACTGACGTATCGACCGACGGCCGTATGATCGCCTCCGCCTTGACCCGCGGGGACCGAGGCGAACCGTCTCCCCTCGTAGCCGCCAGGTGTCAGAGGGTGATCGGGTGACGTTCGCCGTTGACCACGATGGTGTAGTCGCCGGATACGAAGCGGCCCAGTTCCACCTGCTCGTTGAAGGGCTCCATCACCGTGGCGCAGGCCACGTCCGGCGGTAGGTCGGTGGTCCAGACCGTTATGGTGTGGAAAGAGCCGTCAGCGGCCACAGTCCAATCGTCCTCAGTGGTGGTCGTTCCCTGCTCCACGGTCCACTTCAGCTCATGGCAGGGGGTGGGCAGCGATCCCGAGATCATGACTGCTACCTGCATCGGCCAGCTCTCTCGGACCACGATCTGCACACCATCCACGGTTACCGGACGACGGTCGCCCTCCGGGACGACGGGTGTGAAGCTCGGTGTCGGGTTGGCTGTTGCTTCCACCGGCTGGTCGTCGCCGCTTACGGTAACGCTCACCGTCTCTGAGTCCGACGACCCGCAGGCCACCGCCATCAGGGCGAACGCCAAGCCGACCAAGAACATGGTTGTCTTACGCATGCCCATATGACGATACCGCTCTCACTTCTAGTTCCCGGTCATCCCGTTTTCGGTCCCAGAATCTGAGTTCTCAATGAGTAATTTCCACTGCCAGATGAGGTCTCTGAGGTGACCGGGAATACGCACCGGCTGTGGGCTAAGTCGTGGTACGGCGATTTCGCCGCGCCCGACGGCTCCTTGGGGGGCTATGCACAGCTCACGTTATGGCCCAACCTGGGACGGAGCTGGTTCTGGTCGGCGCTGGTCGGTCCCGACCGCCGTCCAGTTGTGTTGGTGGAGACCGATGCCCCGCTGCCCCGCCCATCCACCCTGGAGTTGCGCGCCCCCGGCCTGTGGACCGAGTTCATCGAACAGATCCCCAATGAGCACTTCACCGTAGACCTGGAGGCGTTTGCCGTGGCCTTGGACGACCCCGAGGATGTGTTTGGAAAGGGCTGGGGTGACCGAGTGCCCTACGGTTTGGAGTTGGAGTGGGAGTCGTCGCCCGACACATTGGACATTGTCCACGGCCAAGTGCTGGTGGGTGATGAGACGATTGAGCTGGACGGCCGGGGCCGTCGCTTCCACTGGGAGGGCCTGCCCGCCTGGTGGGATCAGGAGTGGACCAACGGCCCAGCCGACGGCACTGTCATTGCCTCCGCCCCTCTCCCTGCCGACCACCCTGAGACCTCTCAGCGAGCCCGTTTGGAGCGATCCCTGGTCGCTAGTTCCGACGGGCCTGTGTGGACCGAGAAGAACCACCTTGCCTCGCGGCCATAGCAGAAAGAACGAGAACCAGGGAGGCGGCGGCCACCGCCAACAGGGCGGGAAGCCAAAGGTCGGCCGCGGGGGCCCAGCCCAGGCCGGTGCCGTCGATGGTTTCTTCGGCGTGGCGGCTGATCACTCCCACGCCGGCCGGCCAGGGCCACAGCACCCGCAGCGAGCCCAGAAGCAGGCCGACCATCACGGCCAGAGTGGGGTCGTGCCAGCGGTGGAGCACTCGGCCGATGAGGTTGGAGAACAGGGCCAGGCCGAGCACTGCCCCGGCGGCCAGTGCGGCCAGGTCAGCCCAGATCTGGTCGTCCACCGCGGCGATCGCTGCCGGGTACACCCCCAGCATCAACAAGATGAACGCCCCAGAGATGCCGGGCAGCAACATGGCGCACACCGCCACGATGCCCGCTCCGAACAGCGCAATCTCGGTCTGGTCGTCCACCGGCCCCGACTGGAGCCCCAGCAGCCAAAAGAACAGACCGCCCACGGCCAGCGCCGTCACAGCCAACCCCGCACTGGGTTTCTCCAGCAGATTCCAGGCCACCACCACCGATGCCGCCACCAAGCCAAAGAACAGTCCGGCCATTGCTTCGGGCTCTTCGGTCAACAGCTCGTCGATCACCGATGCCAGGGCCGCCACCGCGACCACGATGCCCGCCAGCAGCGGCACGGCGAACCACCAGTCGAAACTCCTCAACCGTTCCCCTGCCCCCCGCCAATTGCCCCGCAGCAACGCCCCCAGCACCCCGGCTCCGGCCCGCACGGTGTCGATCAACCGGGCATAGATCCCCAGCAGCAACGCCACCGTGCCCCCCGACACACCGGGCACCACGTCGGCTGCCCCCATGAGCACACCCCGCGCCGCGTGGCGGACGACGTCGTTTGCCTTGTCGATGGCCGACATCAACCGGGATGGGCGTTAGCCCGCGAACACTGCTTCGGTAGTGAAGGACATGCCCCCCTCAAGGGTGCGGCGCACGGGGCAGCGGCGGGCGATGTCCTCCAGGCGGGTCCGCTGGTCGTCGTCGAAGTCGCCCTCGATGAAGATCTGGCTGCGCACTCTGTCGATGTAGCCCGAAGCGTCAGCCTCGCAGTCGTCGCAATCACGGGCGTGAACCCGGTCGTGCTCGAAGTGGGCCGAAATCGAGTGGAGTTTCCAACCCTTGCGCTGGCAGTACATCGACAGGGTGATGCAGGTGCAGGCCGCCACTGACGACAGGAGGATTTCATAAGGGTTGGGGCCGGTGTCGCCCCCTCCCAGGTCTTCGGGCTCGTCGGCCGCCCACAGGTGCGAGCCTGAACGGAGTTCCACAGCGAAGTCCTGGCCGCTGTCGACCGAGAGGTCGGCGGTGATGGTGGTCATACTGTGACGCTATCGCTAGCCCACCAGTTTGCGGTTCTTGACCTTGGCCTTGATGTAGTCGCGGTTGGTCCAGGCGATGAAGTCGATGGGGATCTCCTTGGGACACGCTTCCTCGCACTCGCCGTGGTTGGTACATGAGCCGAAGAACGCCTCCATAGTCTCCACCATGGCCTCGGTTCGGGCCCACCGCTGGGCCTGGCCCTGGGGCAACAGGTTCAGATGCTGCACCTTGGCCGCGGTGAACAGCTGGGCCGCGCTGTTGGGGCAGGCGGCCACACAGGCCCCGCAGCCGATGCAGGCCGCGGCGTCGAAGGCGGTGTCGGCCGTCTCCTTGGGCACCGGGGTGAGGTTGGCGTCGGGGGCGGCGCCGGTGTTCACCGAGATGTAGCCGCCGGCGCCGATGATGGCGTCCATGGCCCGGCGGTCCACCGCCAAGTCCCGCAGCACGGGGAACGACGTGGCCCGCCACGGCTCGATCACGATGTGGTCGCCGTCGCTGAAGCTGCGCATGTGGAGCTGGCAGGTGGCCGTGCCCTTCTGGGGGCCGTGGGCTTGGCCGTTGATCATCAGCCCGCAGGTGCCGCAGATGCCCTCCCGGCAGTCCGACTCGAACACGATGGGCTCGTCGCCCGCCTCGATGAGCCGCTCGTTGACGATGTCGAGCATCTCCAAGAACGAGGCGTCGGTGCTGATGCCGTCGGCCTCATAGGTCACGAAGCGGCCCTCGGCGCTGGGACCGGCCTGGCGCCATACCTTGAGCGTGAGGTTGATCTCGGCGCTCACTTGTAGCTCCTCTGGGTCAGCTCCACGTTGTCGAACTCCAGTTCCTCCCGGTGGCGGGTTTGGGGGGTTCCCTCCCCGTTCCACTCCCAGGCGGCCACGTGGGTGAAGTTGTCATCGTCCCGCATGGCCTCGCCGTCGGTGGTCTGGTGCTCCTCCCGGAAGTGGCCGCCGCAGGACTCTTCTCGGGTCAGGGCGTCTCGGGCCATGAGCTCGGCCAGCTCGAACAGGTCGGCCACCCGGCCGGCTTTCTCCAGCGACTGGTTGAGCGTGTCGGCCGAGCCCAGCACCCGCACGTTGCGGTGGTACTCCTCGCGCAGGGCGGGGATCTCCGACAGGGCCTTCTCCAGGCCGGTCTTGTTGCGGGCCATGCCGATGTAGTCCCACACCAGCTTGCCCAGCTCCCGGTGGTAGTGGTCCACCGAGCGGGTGCCCCCGATCGACAGCCAGCGGTTCATCTCGTTTGCCACTGCCTGCTCGGCGTCGGCAAACACCGGCTCAGAGGTGCCCAGCGCCGGGTCGCCCAAATAGTCCGACAGGTAGTTGCCGATGGTGTAGGGCAGGATGAAGTAGCCGTCGGCCAGCCCCTGCATCAGCGCCGAGGCCCCCAGCCGGTTGGCGCCGTGGTCGCTGAAGTTGGCCTCGCCCATCACGAACAGGCCGGGCACGTTGCTCATCAGCTCGTAGTCCACCCACAG
>JAJDYU010000048.1 GCA_022825005.1 Acidimicrobiia bacterium | reverse complement strand
TGGCGGTCGAAGATGCCGGCGAAGATCATGTAGGTGAGCGGGCGCACCGCGCTGAAGAACCGGTTGACGATGCCGGGCACCGACACGTTCTGCTCCACCAGCTCGTCCCAGTCGGAGTCGGGCGGCTTGCCGCCGAAGGTGCGGTGGAAGGTGACCGGCACGTCCAGCTCTGAGCACGCCTTCCACAGCGGCTCGTAGTACGAGTGGTTGTAGGGCCGGGAGGGCATGCCGGGGACGAACAGCCCCTTGGCCCCCTTCTCCATTACCCGATCCACCTCGGCCAGGGTGACGTCCATGCCGTCCTCGGTGGGCAGCATGGGCAGGCCTCGTAGTCGGTCGGGGGCCGCGCCCTGGAACTCGTCGAGCACCCAGTCGTTGTAGCTCCGCATGCAGGCCACCGCCAGGCCCCGGTCGGGCTCCAGGTAGGTGAAGATGGAGTTGGCCGGATACACCACCGAGCCCCACACCCCGTCGATGTCCATATCGGCGCAGTGGGCGGTGCCGTCGTAGTTGCCCGGCATGATCTCCTCGAACTTCATGCCCGAGAGCTTGTAGTCCTCCTTGGCCACCCCGGCCATGGCTTCGATGCCGAAGCTGCGCTTGGGCGGTCCGCCGTCGAAAGACCATCCGTCGCCCCCGTCGGGTGCGGGCATCATGCGGGGGATGCGGTCTTTGTACTCATCGGGCACCCGCTCGAACACGTGGGGCGGCTCGTTGATGTGGCAATCGGCCGAGATGACTCTCACGGCCAAAACGGTAGCTGGCGGCTGGGGTTTCGTGCCGCGGCGGTGTTGGCCGTCTGTCGCCGGCTGCTTTGGCGCGGGTACCGTGGCAGTTCTATGAGCACGGGAAGTGGCTCTCTGAGCGCGGGGATGTGGCCATGAGCACGGGGATGCGCCGACCGCACGAGCTGGACTACGAGGCCATGCAGCGCCTGTTCCCGCCCCCGCCGGAGTACTTCGAGACCACCTTTTTCGAGGGTCCCGACACCATCGCCCGCAAACAGCTCCTGCGCCTCCAAGACCGGGCCCATCGGGCCTGGCAGGTGCCGTTCTTCCGCAAGCGGTGGGAGGCGGCCGGCTTCCACCCCGACCAGCTCCAGACCCTTGACGACCTGTGGAAGGCCCCGGCCTACACGGTGGACGACATCCGGGCGTCCATCAACGAGAACCCCCCGCTGGGCGACTACCAGAGCATCGGCCTGGAAGACGCCCGCAATGAGCCCATGCGGCTGTACGTGTCGGGCGGCACCACCGGGCGGTCCCGACCCACCCTCTACACCGCCTGGGACCGGGAGGTGGGGGCCATCACCATGGCCCGGGCGCTGTACGCCGAGGGGATCCGCCCCGGCGACGTGGTGGTCAACGCCTGGGCCTACTCCACCCACAACGGGGCCCACGCCTTCGACGAGGCGCTGTACCGCTGGCTCAACTGCGTGGTCCTCACCACCGGCACCGGCAACGTGACCTCCACCCGCAAGCAGGTGGAGCTGGCCTATGAGTACGGGGCGGCGGCCATTCTGACCACCGGCGACTACATGTTGAAGATGGCCGAGACCGCGGTGGAGATGGGCCTCGACCCCAAGGCCGACTTCAACATCCGAGCCCTGCCCGGTGGCCACATCGGCGACGCCGAACGGGTGAAAGAGGTGTGGGGGGTGACCCCCGCCCAGCCCTACGGGTTCCACGAGGTGCAGAACGTGGCCATCGAGTGCCCGCTGCGCAACGGCCAACTCCACATCTTCGAGGACTGCTTCGTGGTGCAGGCGGTGGACACCGACACCGGTGAGCCGGTGCCCGACGGCACCCAGGGGGCGCTGGTGATCACCGAGATCTACAAGACCGGCTCGCCCCAGTTCCGCTACAACATCATGGACCTGGCGTTTCTGTATCCGCCGGGCCAGTGCGAGTGCGGCTCATGGCTGCGGCGTATGGGTCCCTTCGCCGGTCGGGGCGACAACATGGTCAAGCTGCGGGGGGTGAACGTGTGGCCCGAGGCCATCGGCGAGGTGATCAGCGACGTGCCCGGAGTGACCGAGGACTTCTTCTGCCGGGCGGTGCGGGCTGGCGACCGCGACGAGATGATCGTGATGGTGGCCAGCGACGCCCCGGGCGATGAGTTCGGCGCGGTTGCCGAGCGGGTGGAGGACCGCCTCAAAGAGGTAGTTGGGGTGAGGATGACCGCCGAGGTGGTCGGCCCCGGCGAGCTGGACGAGCTCACCGGCATGGCCTCCGGCGCGGCCAAGCTGATTCGGTTCAAGGACGAGCGCCCATGAGCGTTGCCGCGCCGGCCGAGGGCGCCATCGACTATTGGTGCAACCGGTTCTTCCCCGAGCAGGCCGATGTGTGGAACGCGGCCTTGGAGGCCACCGGCATCGCCGTGAAGGTGCGCACCGATGACACCGACTCCTTTTGCGACGCCGACACCATGGTGGCCCGCATGGACGAGCTGGGCATTGCCGCCGTGATCCTGCCTGTGACCCATCTACCGACCCATCCCGAGGCCACCGACTTCGAGCTGGTGGCCGCCCAGCCCGACGATGTGGAGCAACTGGCCAAGGTTCACCCCGGTAGGTTCTTCGGCCAGTGGTCGGTTGATCCCCGCACCGGTATGGACGGGGTGGACGAGGCCGCCGCCATGCTGGAGCGGCCGTGGTGTGTGGGCCTGCACACCCACACCCACAGCTTCGACCGCCGCTTCGATCACGCCGACTACTACCCCTACTACGCCCTGTGCGCGACCCACGACGTGCCCTTCGTGATGCAGGCCGGCACCTCCGGCGGGCTCATGCCCAGCGAGTGCGGTGTGCCCATCAGCATCGACCGCCCCGCCCTCTACTTCCCCGATGTGCGCTTCGTGCTTTCTCACACCGGCTGGCCGTGGGTGGCCGAGTGCATCGCCATGGCCCTCAAGTTCCCCAACGTGTACCTGGGCACCTCGGTGTACCCACCCCGCCACTGGTCCGCCGAGCTGCTGGCGTTCATGAACGGCGCCGGGCGGCGCAAGTGCCTATGGGGCACCGGCTTCCCCACCGTGGGCCACCGCCATGGCCTCGGCCAGCTGAGCGAGGTAGAGCTGGGCGGCGAGGCTCGGACCAACCTGCTCGGCCACACCGCTCGCCGAGTGTTCACCCGCCTCGGATGACCGTTCCCGAACCCGAGGTCAAGGCCTTGCTGGCAGTGGCGGGGGTAGCGGTTCCGAAGGGGGTCAGCGTGGGCTTCGCGGAGGTTGTGGACCAACCTTCGGTGCTGGCCTCGGCCGCGGAAGCCGAGGGGTTGGTCGGGCCGCTGGTGCTCAAGGGTTGGGGCGGCGGGCTGGTGCACAAATCGGACGTGGGGGCGGTGCGTCTGGGGCTGGCCCCCTATGAACTGGACTACGAAGCCTCGACTATGGCTGCGGAGGCCGCGACGGCAGGCGTCAGTCTCGAAGGATTCCTGATCGAGGAGCAGGCCGAGGCCGGGGTCGAGCTTCTGGTCGGGGTGGTGGACCGGCCCCCGTTCGGCCCGGTGGCCGCATTGGGTCTGGGCGGCACCCTGACTGAGGTGCTCGACGAGGTTGTCCTGCGGCTGGCCCCCATCTCTCGAGCCGGCGCTGAGGAGATGGTGGCCGAATTCAAGGGGGCGGAACTGCTAGGCGGGTTCCGGGGGCAGCCACCGGTGGACATGGAGTCACTGATCGAGCTGGTGCTGGCCGTGGCGGGGCCCGATGGGATGGCAGTTGAATTGGGAGGGCATCTGGCCGAGTTGGAGTGCAACCCGGTCATTGCCACCCCCGATGGCGCCATCGCGGTGGACGCCCGGCTTGTCACGCGGGAAGCGCCGGACAAGGCGCGCCCTGAAACGCCGCCCACCGACTTCGGGCCCCTATTTGCCCCCCGGGGAATCGCTGTGGCCGGGGCCTCCACCAGTCGGCCCGGCTTCGGCAACACCTTCCTGACTGCGTACAAGGAGCTGGGTTGGGGGCCGGGCACCCTGTGGGCCGTCCACCCCAAGGCAACCGAGATCGACGGCGTGCCCTCGGTGCCCACCGTGGCCGACATTGATGGCGAAGTGGACTACGTAGTGGGGGCTGTGCCCGCCGCCGCCTGCGCCGATCTGGTGAGGGGAGCGGCGGGCAAGGCCAAGTTCGTCCACGTCATCAGCGGGGGATTCCGGGAGGCCAGCGGGGAGGGCACCGATCTGGAAGACGCGCTGGGCGCAGTGGCCCGGGAGGCGGGAGTACGGGTGCTGGGTCCCAACTGCTTGGGGGCCTATAGTCCGGCCGGTCGCCAGACGTTCTTGCGCAACGCCCCCACCGAGGTTGGCCGAGTGTCCATGATCTCCCAAAGCGGCGGGCTCGCCGGCGACATGGTGAAGGGCGGGGCGATCCGAGGTATCCGCTTGTCCAAGCTGTGCACAGTGGGCAACAGCGTCGACGTCACCCCCGGCGAGCTGCTGGGCTGGCTGGTGGACGACCCCGACACCGCCATCATCGGCATGTACCTGGAAGATCCCCGCGACGGTCGCCGGCTCACCGACGCCCTCCATGCCGCCAAGGGTCGCAAGCCGGTGGTGATGCTGGTGGGGGGCCGCACCGCTCAGGGCGGGGGAGCGGCGATGTCGCACACTGGGGCCCTAGTGGCCGACCACCGGATCTGGGACGCCATCGGCGCGTCCACCGGAGCCAGCATCGTGAGCACCATCGAGGATCTGCTCGCCGCGATCGCCTACCTCCAACGCTGGGCAGATGCCGACATCGGTGGCGACCTCGACACCCTGGTGATAGGGGTGGGCGGGGGCGCCTCCGTGTTGGGAACCGACGCCGCCGATCAGGCCGGCCTGGTCACCACCCCGGTCAGCGACCAGGGTCAGCAGGCCGTGCGGGACCTGGGCTATGGGGTGGGCACCAGCATCCGCAACCCCATCGAGATCGGCTTCGGCCCGGTCTCGGAGCCCGATGTGCTGGTGCAGGCCCTCGACCCCATCTTGGAGGTCCAGCCCTATCCCGAT
>JAJDYU010000079.1 GCA_022825005.1 Acidimicrobiia bacterium | reverse complement strand
GAAGCCGCCGACGCGGTCGGCCACGTAGATGACTCCGTCCCACACCGCGGGGGTGGCCTCAATACAACCCCCCAGCGATATGCGCCATATCTCGGGGGGCTCGACCGCGGGGTCGGAAACGTCGAAGGCGTAGATGTTGCCGGCGCAGTCGCTTTGCATGAGCACGTCGTCGATCACCACCGGCGACGACCAAACTGGGCCGCCCATCCGCTTGAACCACACGATCTCTCCAGTGTCGCGGCTCAGCCCGTATAGGAAGCCGGCGTTGGTGGGCACATACACCATCTCGTCGGTGAGCGCCGGGGTGGCCCACACCCCGTCGATGTCGGCGTTGCGAAGGTCGGTGCCCCACACCAGGGGATCCTCGGCCGCGGGGTCGAGCTTGAGCATCTGGCCCAGCTCCTGGCTGCGGGTATTGCCCCGCTCGTACTCCACCCCCACATAGAGGAATCCCTCTGCGTCGGCCACCACGGTGGCGTCCACATCGTCGCCCGCCCAATAGCGGAACACCCGCTCGGGATCCTGTCCTTCGGCCACCCCGGATATGTCCCAGCCCTGCACCAGCCCTCCGGAGTTGGCGAAATAGAGGGTGTTGCCCACCACGGTCATGCCGGTCTCGATGGATATGTTCCCGTCGGTCACCACGTTGAGCAGCTCGTCGTCCCAGCCGGGGTTGGAGAACACCACTTCGGGGTCTACTGCCACCAGGCCGTCGGGTCCGAAACTGCGGTTCAGCTTGGCGATGAAGAAGTGGCTGTTCTCCCCGCCCTGGAACAGGTAGTCGTCCAGCACCAGGCCTGCTCCGTCCCAGTCGTCGTTCCACAGCACGGGCGGAAAATCCTCGGCGTGTACCGACCAGAGCTCCACGGGCTCTTCTCGGTCGAAGGCGATGATCCGCAAATAGTTGTCCCGCGATCCGAAGTACACGAGGGGGTAACCGTCGGGATCGACGGTCACCGATCCCTTGACGAGGTCGCCCACCACGAACTCGGGCATGATCTGCTCGCCGGAGGCGGCGTCGAGGAAGTGGACACCCGGGGTGTAGGTGCCGGCAATCACCCAGGTGCGTTCGTCCCATTCGATCACCGCAGGCTGACCGGTCCACCCGGCCCCGCACCACAGCGTGGTACCTGCCTCCCAAGTGGTGAGCGAGCACAGGTCCCGCTCAGGGCTGCCGGCGAACCGCCACAGGACTTCGGGCGACCGGGGAACTGGCCCGGTTCCATAGAAGGTGCGGGTGGGATTGCCCCGGAAGGTGAGCAGCCCGGGCATGCCGCTGACGGGCTTGAAGGCTGTGTCCGGATCGACCCAGCCGGGATAGGGCGTAGGCGTGGGGACCGGCGTTGGGGCGGGAGTCGGCGCCTCGGTGGGAGTGGGGTCGGGCGTGGGATCGGGCGAAGGCGCTGGCGGGGAAGTGGGAGTCGAGGCGGGCGAAGGCGGGAGCGGTGCCGGTGAGGTGGCGAACACGGGATCCTCTTCGACAAAGAACTGCCGATCCACCACCACGGCCACTATCCCGACTGCGGCGGCGATCACCGCGATTACAGCCCATGCTCTCCACTGACGCACTTGCACTACCGTAGAGCCATGGCGATCGAATACTTGGACCCACAGGCCGATCCTTCCGAACCAATTACTCCCTATGAGCTTTCGGCAGGGGGCGGAACTCTCACAATTGGGCTATTGGCCAACGGTTTCCCCGATTCGGTGCCATTCTTGGATGCGGTGGGCGAGAGCCTGCGCCGGGTGCGCCCAGACGTGGAGGTTCGGGCCTGGAACAAGGGCAATGCCTCAATGGTGGTCGACGACCAGCTCATGGGCGAGATCACCGAGGAGTGCGACGCGGTGGTAGCCGCCTACGGCCATTGAGGAAGCTGCACCAGCGGCACCGTGCGTGACGCCATCAAAGCCGCTCGCCGCGACACCCCGGCGGTGGCCTTGGTGACCACCAAGTTCTCCCCCCAGGGCGACTTCGTGTCCCGGTCGGCGGGAATGCCCGACATCCCCCGGGTGATTCTCCCTCACCCAGTGACCGGCACCGGAGATAAGGCCATGAAGATGGTGGCCGACGACATCGCCGACGAGGTGCTTCAGGCGCTGGGCGCCACCGGATGAGCCAGCGGCTGACCGCGGCCTCCGAGGAGGCCGCTCTCGAGCAGCTGCATGCCGACGGCTGCACCGACGGGCTGCCGGTGGTGATTCCCACCCCAGAGCGGGTAGAGCGCATGGTGTTGGCATCGGGTCTAGACGGCGATGTGTCGCTGGGCGAGCTCGGCCCCAACTTGGGGGAGGCCACCGTGGAGAAGACCGCCGTCGCCGCGGTGATGGCCGGATGCCTGCCCGATTATTTCCCGGTGGTGGTGGCCGCCGTGCGGGCAGTGAGCGATCCCCGCTTGGACATGACCGAGGTGCAGGCCACCACCCACAACCTAGGGCCGCTGCTCATCGTGAACGGTCCTGCGGTGAACGCCTGTGGCATCGCGTCGGGGTTCGGCGCGCTGGGACCCGGTCACCGGGCCAACGCCAGCATCGGCCGGGCCGTGCGATTGGCCATGATCAACATCGGCGGCGGGCGGCCGGGCACCTCCGACATGGCACTGCTCGGACACCCCGGCAAGTTCACCTTCTGTCTGGGCGAAGACGAGGAGGCCAGCCCGTTCCCGCCGTTGCATACCTCGCTGGGATACGGCACCGACCAGAGCACGGTCACGGTGGCTTGCACCGAGGGGCCTCACTCGGTGCTGTGTTTTCCCGACGACGACCCCGAGGTGTACGCCGACCACCTGCTGAATGTGCTGGCCGCCTCGCTCTCGGGTTTGGGAGCCAACAACACCCACTTCGCTCGAGGCACCCAAGTGCTGGTGCTCAACCCCGACCACGCCACCGCGCTGGCCGACGTGGGCTACGACCGGGCCACCATCGCCGAGGTGCTATGTCAGCGGGCCAAGCGCACCTGGTCGGAGCTGTCCACGGTGCGAGCCCGAGGCTCGGGGATAGACCGCCGCCAGCGAAGCCAAGGCGAAGATCCAGAGTTGGTGGTGCACGCCCTGAGCAGCCCTGAAGCCCTGCTCATCCTGGTGGCCGGAGGCACCGGCCTGTACTCCACCGTCATGCCCTCCTGGGGCGCCGGCCCCCACGGAAACAGCCACCTCACCGTGGAAATCGACCTTGACCAATCCTGCGAAGTGCCGTTGGTAATGCCAGCTGGCTAGGCCCCATTTCGGTAGGCGCAATACTGTCCCAATTCGCTGGTAGCGTGTCGCCCATGGGTCGATTTCGTCGAACGATGGACACTGCCAAGGCTTCTTGGGCGGTTTTGCAACATGATCGGGAACTGGCCGTCCTGCCGATTCTGGGAGCGCTGGCCTCACTAGCGGTAGTTTTGGGCATCGGCCTGCCCATCTGGCTCTCCACCGATGGGATAGACGACGGCGGCAGCAGCGGCAGCGAACCAATGCTGTGGATCGGCGGCATCATCATCTTGTTCGCCGTCACCGTCATTACCGTGTTCTTCAACGCCGCGGTGGTGTCGGGAGCCCGAGAGCAATTCAGCGGCGGCGACCCCACCATCTCCAGTGCCATCAAGGGGGCCTTCTCCCGGCTGCACGTAATCGTGCCGTGGGCGATTCTGGCCCTGACCGTGGGGATGATCATTCGGGCCATCCAAAGCTCGGACAACATCGTTGCCCGTATTCTCGGCAGCCTTCTCAATATGGCCTGGGGGGTTCTCACGTTCTTGGTGGTGCCCATCCTGGTGGTGGAGCAGACCGGTCCGTTCCGGTCGCTGAGCCGCTCGGGAGAGCTGTTGCGCCACACCTGGGGCGAGAACCTGATCGCCCAGGTGGGGTTCGGCATCATCGGATTCGTGGCCGCCATTCCGGGCATCATCATCATCGCCATTGGGGCTTCGGCCGGCTCTGTCGGGGCAGTAGTCGGGGTCACAATAGGGTTCGCGTGGATCGCCTTGGTTTCGGTGGTGATCAGCACGCTCACCGCCATCTTCCAGATGGCCCTCTACCTCTACGCCACCACTGGCCAGGTGCCCATGGGGTTCGAGCAATCCGGCCTCACCGACACCTTCAACGAGCGGTCGCAAGGCCCCCTGACTCGGGGTTTCGGCGGCGGGGGCTTCGGCGGGGGCCGGTTCTAACCGCTAGTCCCCCACGAGTTCTAGAGCGGCCTTGGCGGCCTCCGGGTTGAGGTACTCCCGGGTGAAGCAAACTTTGCCGTTCCGGAAGCGCCATAGGCCGATATATCGGTTGGAGTAGCGGCGGCCGGTGGGAATCACCTCACCATCGCTGGTGTACTCGGCAATGAGCAGATCAGGGTCGACGCAGGGGTAGACCTCGGTGATGTGCAAGCTGAAGCTGAATATCTTGAAGGCCCGCACTAAGCGCTCTCGCACCGCTTCTTTGCCCTCTGTGATATCGGGCTTATCGGGGTGGGCGTAGGGCAACTCCATCACGTAATCGTCGGTGTAATGGGCCACCACCGCGTCGGCATCGCCCATCGAGTCGAACACCGACTGGAGGATCTCGAGATTGGTCCGCTCGCTCATGCCACCAGTTGACTACGTTCTTCGAATCCGTGGGAAGGCTGGCAGTAGTGTCGCGGATCGTGTCATCCAATGAACTGCCGCTGAGCGGCCTGCGGGTCATCGACATGGCCGACGTCAAAGGCGAGTTGGCCGGTCGGCTGCTGGCCGACTTCGGCGCCGATGTGATCCGGGTGGAGCCGCCCGGCGGAGCCGAATCCCGACGCATGCCCCCGTTCGCCCCCGACGGCGACACCAGCCTGTATTTCGCCTTCCGCAACTTCAACAAGCGGGGCATCACCGTGGACGTGACCACCGCCGAGGGCCAAGCCCAGCTGCGGAAGCTGTTGGCCAGCGCCGATGTGTGGATCGAGTCCACCAAGCCCGGGACGCTGGCCCCTTACGGGCTGGACCCCCGGGAGGTGTCTGCCGAGTTCGAGCACCTCTTGGTGCTGTCGATCACCGACTTCGGCCAAGAGGGGCCGTACGCCCAGTTTGAGGCCACTGACGAGGTGATCCAGGCCATGAGCGGGCACCTGGCCGCATCGGGCATACCCGAGAAACCGCCGCTGCTCATTCCCGGGGCGTTCGCCTACGACGCTGCCGGTGTGGTCGGCGCCTTGGCTGTGGCCATCGGGCTGGTGGCCAAGGAGCGCACGGGACGGGGCCAACACCTGGACTTCTCGGTGCTGGAGGCGGCCATCCACCTAAACACTTGGCAGCTGGCCAACATGAAGCCCACCCTGGACGCCGGTCTGGACCCGCCCATCGTCCGGTCGGGCACCACCGTTGTGTACCCGCTGTTCGAGACAGCAGATGGCTACATCACCATGGTGGTTCTCAGCCCCCGACAGTGGTTCGCCCTCTGGGAGTGGATGGGTCGTCCCGAGGCGTTCGCCGACGAGATGTGGAGCCAGACCCTCACCCGGATGATGAACGGAGACGTGTTGAACCCGGTGATCGCCGAGCACTTCGCCCCCATGATGATGGAGGAGGCCGCGGCCGAAGCCCAGCGCCGGGGCGTGGTGGTCACCCCGATGCTGAAGCCCTCCGACATCCTGGTGAACGAGCATTACGTCTCCCGGTCCACATTCGTGCCGATGGAGGTGGCCCTTGGTGTTGAGGCGGCAACGGCCTCGGGATTCATGGAGATCAACCGGCAGCGCCAGGGATTTCGCTTCGGCGCGCCGTCGCTGGGCGAGCACAGTGACGAGGTGGCCGCGGAGGCGGCTGCCGCCGAGCCCACAGGTGCAGTGCCAGACGCCGGCGAGACGGCCCAACCGCTGGCCGGGCTGCGGGTGCTGGACTTCGGCCACGGCGGCGTGGGTGTGGAGGGCGGTCGGATGCTGGCCGAGTACGGGGCCGACGTCATCAAGATCGAAACCCGCACCTATCCCGATTTCATGCGGCTGGTCATCGGAACTGAGATGACGGCGTCGTTCGCCTCGTCGAGCCGTACCAAGCGCAGCTTCGGGGTCAACTCCAAGATCCCCGAGGGCTTGGCCGTGCTGAAGGAGCTGGTGAAGACGGCCGACATCGTGATCGAGAACAACTCCACCGGCACCATGGACGCCATGGGGGTGTGCTACGAGACGCTCAAGGAGCTCAACCCCGGCGTGTGCATGGCCAGCAGCCAGCTCATGGGCTCCACCGGGGCCTATGCCGACTGGATCGGCTACGGACCCACCATCCAGACTGTGGGGGGCATCAAGTACCTGTGGAACTTCACCGACGGCGACCCGCCGCCGGGATCCAACGCCATTCACCCCGACCACCTGGCCGGACGGCTGTGCGCCCTGGGCGCGCTGGTCGGCCTGTTGAGCAGAGACCGCCGGGGCGGCGATGGGGCGCAAGCCGAGATCAGCCAGGCCGAGGCATTGGTCAACACGCTGGGCGATCTGTTCATGGCCGAGTCGCTGAGCGCCGGCTCGGTGCAACCGGTGGGCAACGACTCCGACCAAGGCGCCCCCTGGGGGGTGTTCCAGTGCGCCGGCGACCAGCAGTGGAGCGTGGTGTGCGTGCGCCACGACGCCGACTGGGAGGCGCTCAAGCAGGCCATGGGCAGCCCGCAATGGGCCGATCACCCGGCCTACGGATCCGCTGAGGGCCGTTTGGCCGCCCGGGAAGCGCTCAACGCCGGAGTGGCCGAGTGGACCGCCGACCTCTCACCGATGGAGGTCCAAAAGGCGTGTCAGGCCGTCGGCGTCCCCGGTTCAGCCATGCTCACTGCCCTCGACCACATGACCGATCCCCAACTCACCCAGCGAGGCTTCCCGCTAGAGGTCTTCCAACCCGGCGCTGGCGACCTGGTGCTGGAAGGCCCCTGCTTCTACGGCAGCGAGATGCCCACCCCCCCAGTCCACGCCGCCCCCCTCCTAGGCGAGCACACCCGCCAAATCTGTATAGAAGAACTCAGCATGGACCCCGCCGAAGTCGAACGCCTCGTCGAAATGGGCGCCCTAGAAGTCCCCCTGCCCGAGAACTGATCCGCCCCTGCCAACAGAATCAGCCGATGACGAGGCCTCCGTTGGGGGTGATGGTTTCGCCGGTGACGAAGTCGCTCTCGTCGGAGGCCAGGTAAAGGGCGGCGTAGGCGATGTCTTCGGGCTGGCCGATGCGGCCTGCGGGGGTGATCATCTTGAGGCCCTCGATCATGGCGGCGTCCACGCCGGCCACCATCGGGGTGTCGATCACGCCGGGGCACACCGCGTTGGCCCGTATGCCGTGGGGGGCGCAGAACCGGGCCATTGCCCGCATGAACCCCAAGAGGCCAGCCTTGGCGGTGGCATAGTGCACCGGCCCCCAACCGGCCAGTCCGGCGATGGACGACATGCAGATTACCGAACCCTTGAGATCGGTCTCGATGATCCGGGACAGCATGGCCCGGGTGCAGTAGAAGGCCCCGTTGAGGTGGATGTCGAGCATCCGCTGCCAGCCGTCGTCGCTCATGTCCACAATCTGGCGGTCGCCGCCGGTGTTGCCCTCCCCGGAGCCGTCGCCGGGCGTGCTGTCCACTCCGGCGTTGTTCACCAGCACGGTCACCGGGCCAAAGCGGTCGTCGATGTCGGCGAACATGGCCTCGATGGCCTTGCTGTCGGACACGTCGCAGGCCGCGCTCATGGCCTCGCCCCCGTTGGCGATCACCTGATCGGCGGTGGCCGCAGCGGCGGCCTCGTTCAGATCTTGCACCACGATTTTGGCACCCTCGCTGGCGAACAACACGCTGATGGCTGTGCCCAGCCCGCCTCCACCACCGGTAACCAGGGCAACTTTGCCGTCCAGTCTTCCCATGAGCGAACTCCTCCTCGTCGCGGTCGTCGGCGAGACTCCACCGACTGTCGGCCAAGCGGTGCGATTGCCGCCGCTCGCCGGTAAATTTCCAGTAAGGCACCATGACACCCCGATACCGAAACCCACAAGCCGAGGCCGATGCCGTGGTGGGCGACGGTCTGACCGCCAGAGTGCTGGAGCCGTCTCCCCCTGCTGTGGTCACCGGACCCTGGTATGCGGACGACGCCGCCGCAGTGGGCAATGGGGGCCAGGCGACTGCCATGGTGGTGACTCCGACCAGCGCTGGCGATCTCCGCTGGGCCGATTTGGCCTCCGACGACGAGACGGTGGCCGAATTCTGCCGGCCCCGATGGCTGGCCAACTACCAGCCGCTTGAGGGGGTGCCCGACCACTATCCGGTGCGACGCGACGACCTTCACCGTCTGGCCTACGGCGTGGTGTCCAACACCCGCAAGGCGGCCAATGGGAAGTTCGGCCTGCGCTGGACGATGGGCGGGTTCGGCACCCCGTTCTTCGGCGACGACACCCAGGTACGGGTGGAAGGTCGCATGTTGGTGAGGCAGCACAGAGACAAGGTGGAAGCTGAGACGATTACCACTCTGGCCGCAGCCGCCTACTTCCTAAGCGTCGAAGCGACCAGCGACCAGGCCGAACACGACACCGTGGCGCTGGGCGACTTGGATCGTCCGCTAACGGTGGACGAGGAGCTGGTGGTGTTCATCAGCGACTGGTTCGGGATGGCCACCGCGGCGCTGGAGGAACTGCGCTGCACCCCCAGAGCCCCCGACCCCAGCCGGGTACAGCTTTGGCCCGGCCACTTCGACGTGGCAGTGGAGATCGGCAACGCCGAGTCCGAGACTGTGACCCGGGCCACCTACGGGGCATCGCCCGGAGACGCCGCTCACACCGAGCCCTACCTGTACGTGGGGCCGTGGGGGCCGATAGATCACGGCGACCCGTTCTGGAACGACGCTGCGTTCACCGGGGCGTCACTGCCCTACTCGGCGATTGTGGGCGACCCCAACCCCTGCGGCATTGCCCTGGGCTTCTACCGCCAGGCCTACAGCCGTCTGATCGGCAGCTAGCTAGTCGGCCGAGAGCGCAGCCACTACCGGGGCAAAGCTGTTGATCGTCTCGGCCAAGCCTTCAGCAGCGGTGAATCGGGCGGTGGCCGCCAAATTGAGGCTGGCGCTGGCGAATCCCATGTCCAGCACGCCGGCAAGCTGATCGGCGCACTCCTCTGGGGTGCCGACGACGGTGAACGCCTGGACTAGACGGTCGTCGATCAGATCGTTCAGCGCAGGGTCGTCGAATCGGTTGTGGTCGAAGTACCAGCCACGGCTGCGGGACAGAGCGGCCTCGATTGCGGCCATGTGGTCGGGGTCCACATCCAGCTCAGGTGGGCGGATGATGGTCAGATAGTGGGCGGCGTAGCGCTTGACGCTGCGCCGGGCGAGATCGCCGTCGGCCGAACAACAGAGCGTGAGCCGGGGAGCGGTCTCGAAGTCGTTCAAGGTTCGCCCGGCTCGGGCCGCGCCCTCGGTCAGCCACGACCGGTAGGTGTCGGCCAGTTCGGCGGACAGGAATCGGCCGCCTACCAGGGCGATGTCGGCCACCTCGCCAGCCAGACGCATGACCTGGGGGCTGCGAGTGCCGATGGAGATGGGCACCGGATGGGCAGCAGGGCGGATCAGGCGCTCCCCACCGACTTCGCCCCCGGCCAGCAGCGTTCGGATGTCGGCCACCGCTTGGCGAAGGGCAGCCACCGGCTTGGGGTAGTCGATGCCCAGCGGCTCCAGGCCAGCCCCCACGCCCAATCCGCAGAACGCCCGGCCGGGGGCGATGTCGTCGAGGGTGGCCAGGGCCCCGGCCAGCACCACCGGATGACGAGTGTAGGGATTGGTAACCATGGCCCCCACGGCGATGCGGCGGGTGGCCTGCGCGCACAGGGCCTGGAGCATGAAGCAGTCGGGCCAGAACGCCACATCGGAGATGCCCAGCCGGGCGAAGCCAGCCTCTTCTGCCAATTGAGCCAGCCCCACCGCCTCTGCGGTGCTCATCCCGGGGCTGATCTCGGCTTCGAGGGTGATGCTCACGGCGAGCGGGAGTCTCGCACCCGCACTAGATCGGACGACTGGTCGGGGTCGGTGGACACCTCGATCAGCACGGGGCCGTCGGCGGATAGCGAAGAGGACAACGCATCAGACAGGGCGGTGTCGTCGTCCACCCGATGGCCGTCCATGCCGAAAGCCCGGGCCACGGCGGCGAAGTCGTGGTCGCCGATATCGACGGCGGTACGGCGGTCCGGTCCCTGGAAGTCGTAGACATTGCCCAGCATTCGGTTGTTGAGCACCAAGAACGTGACGGGCAGGCCATACTCCACCGCGGTGGCCAGATTGTGCAGCGACATCAGGAACCCGCCGTCGCCGCTGATTGACAGCACCCGTTCGCCGGGATGGACCATGGCCGCGGCCAGCGCGGCGGGCGGGCCCCAGCCCATGCCCAAGTGCCCGCCGGGCAGGTGCAGCCGTCCGGGGGTGCGGGCCTCCAGGTAGTGATAGGCGAAGATCCGGTTGTTGCCCGCGTCCAGCGTGATCCGACCGTCGGCCGGCCATACTTCGTTGAGCACCTGCATCATCCGCTGGGGCGGCACCGGGCTGGCCGACTCATGCAGTACTGGGGGTTCCTCGGCCCTCGACTTGATGGCCGCGAGATCAGCCCACCGGTCGGCGGCCAAGTCTTCGTGAACGCCCACCGCGGGAACCAGCTCAGCCAACAGCGCGCCCAGCTCGGCGTGAACGCCGAGCTCCACGGGGAAGCTCACCCCCAAGTTGGCGGCCTCGATGTCCACTTGCATGATGCGCTGGCGGTCGGCGTCCAGCCAGGTGGGCGACTCCACCAGGGTGTCATGGGGGTTGAGGCGCGATCCCAACACCACCACCGCGTCGGCTCGGGCCAGCAACTCGAACGCCCCCTGCCAGCCGAACGGGCTGAGCGGACCTCCCGCCCACGGGTGGTCGTCGGCGATCACTCCTCGGGCCTTGGCGGTTGTCACCACCGGGGCCGCCGCTCGGCGGGCCAAGGCGTCCAACTGGTCGTAAGCCTGCGCTTGGTGGATGCCGTTACCGGCAACGATCACCGGGCGCTTGGCCGATGCCAGCAAATCAGCCACCGCGGCTACCGCCGAGGCATCGGGCCGGGGAGGTACGGCCGATGCAACACGAGTCCGTCCGTATAGGCGAGGGTGGCGGGCCTCGTCAGTGCGGCGGAAGATGGCGTCGAGGCGGAACACCACCGCGGTCGGACCGGGGCGTCCCGAGGTGGCGTGGTGAATGGCCAGCTCCACCGCGTGCACCGCCTCGTTGGGGGTGGTGGCCACGCTCATGTACTTGGTCATCCCCGACAGGATGCGGGGCAGGTCCACCGATCCGTGATCGCCGGTGGTGCTCTGAGTGGGAGCGTGCTGGGGGATGCCGTGGTCGGTCATCTCGGTGAGCACCAGCATGGGGGTGCCCGACAGGAAACCCTCCATGAGCCCGAATCCCCCCGAGGAGGCGGCGAACGGCCCTTGGCCGGTGAACACACCGGGACGGCCGGTGAGCCGCCCGTACATGTCGGCCATGACCGACGCCTGGTGCTCGTGGGCCGCCCGCACGCTCTGCACTCGGTCGGCCACCGCCCGCAGCCCGTCGAACACTTTGATGGAATAGCCCCCCGGCACCCCGAACACGTGGGTGATCCCCGCGTCGGCCAGCACCTCGGCGATGGCGATGCCCGCGGGGGTCCCCTCGCTCATCAGACAGAGAGGAGAATCTTGGCGGTCATGCGCCGCCGATCCAGTGCCCGGCGTTCACGTCCAGCGAGGCCCCGGTGATGGGCAGCGAAAGGTCGGAGTCGAAGAAAAGGGCCGCCCCCGCGATCTCGGCAGCATCGGGGAGGTACTTGAGCGCGGTCTCCCCCGCCGTCTCGTCATAGACCACCTGGTAGTCCACTCCCCTGTCGTCGGCCTGGCCTTGGAGGAAGTTGCGCACCGCGTCGGCAAAGATGTAGCCGGGCAGAACGCTGTTAACCCGGATGCCGTCGGCGCCCAGCTCTTTGGCCAGGATCTTGGTGATGTTCTCCAACGCGGCCTTGGAGCTGCTGTAGGCCCCCCATCCCGCTTGGCGGAGGCGGATGGACATGGTGTTGACGAAGATGACCCGCCCGGCCCCCGAGTCCCGCAGGGCGGGAATGCAGGCCCGGGTCATGTTCAGCGACCCGAAGAAGTTCACATCGAACACGTTCCGCCAGCGGTCCAAGTCGGCGTTCTCCACGTTGATGACGGGAAAGCCGTCGTTGAAGGCGTTGTTCACGCAGACATCCAGCCGTCCCAACTGCTCCACTGCGGCATCGGCCAGCGCCTGGCACTGGGCGGGGTCGGTGATGTCGGTGGACTGCCACACCGTGCGGCGGCCCATGGCCTCGATCTCGGCGGCCAGCGACTCCATCACCTCGGTTCGGCGAGCGCCCATCACGATGTCGGCCCCCTCTTGGGCGTAGAGCCGGGCAATCTCAATGCCCAGGCCCGGACCGATCCCCGACACCAGTGCCACCCGTCCAGCCAGCATGTCGCCCATCGCTCTCCTCCGTTTCCCGCATTGCGGCGCCGGGCTCGACCCGGCTTCGCGGTGTGCGCCCTAGCTTCGCGCACCCCGCGCCCGACTCCCCTGCTGAGGAGGGCCGCTGGTACCTTCATCGGGCGGGAAACCGGTGACGTCTATGAACGCAGCATTCGGGATCGACATAGGGGGCAGCGGAATGAAGGCCGCGCCGGTAAATGTGGACACCGGCAAACTGCTCGAAAAGCGACTTCGGATTCCCACCCCGAAACCGGGCGTGCCCGACGAAGTGGCAGACGTGGTCTACGAACTGGTGACGTCGTTCGGGTGGACCGGGCCAGTGGGCTGCGCTTTTCCTGCCCCTATCGTCGGCGGCACCGTGAAATGGGTGGCCCATTTGGACGACTCATGGGCCGGGGTTGACATCGCTGAGACGATGAGCGATCGGATCGGCGCTCAAGTGACGATCATCAATGACGCCGACGCCGCCGGAATAGCGGAAATGACCCACGGTGCCGGGGTGGGCCGGAAGGGGACGGTGTGCTTCACCGCCTTCGGCACCGGAATCGGCAGCTCGGTGTTTGTGAACGGGAATCTGGTGCCCAACACCGAGTTCGGCCATCTCTACCTGGCCGGACACGAAAGCGATGTCGAGGTGTGGACCGCGGCCAAGGTTCGCACCCGAGAAGATCTGGACTGGCCGACCTGGGTGGGCCGGGTGAAGCAGTATTTGGAGCACCTCGAGAAGATCATCTCGCCTGACCTGTTCATCCTGGGAGGTGGGATCAGCAAGGACTTCGATACCTGGGGACCATTGCTGGACATCGACACCGAAGTCGCTGTCGCCGAGATGCGCAACAACGCCGGAATTGTCGGTGCCGCCATGGCGTCGGTCGGCGCAGGCGTGGCCCATTCGGGGACCACCTGAGTCCTCCGCTGAACAGATAACCACCCCACTACATGTTGAACTGGTACGCCCACCTGGTCACCCGCTCGCCGTGGCGCACCATTGCGGTGGTTGCGCTCATCACCGTCGCCATGCTGCCGGGGGTAGCGTTGACCACCGAAGAGCCCGACGCGATGGGGTCGTTCGTGCCCGCGGGCAGCGACTTGGCTCGAGCGGTGGAGGAGCTAGAGGCTCGATTCCCCGAATCGGGAGCATTCACCAGCGCGCAGATCGTGGCCCGGGGCAACGTCACCTCTCCCGACGTCATTCGGGAGCTCATAGCCCGCTCAGAAATGGCCTTGGCTCACCCCGAGGTCGCGCCTTTCGTTCCCCAAGACGGACAACCAGTAGTCCGGAGCTATGCCCATTTGATTGTGGATCTAGCTGAGGTCACGCCGGCCCAGCTCACCGCTGAGGACGTAGACCGGGCGCTGGCAACCGACCCAGCCGACGATCCCCGAGCAGCCGGGTTCGAACAGCTGCTCGGCGAGAACGCCGGCTTGGGGCAGGTCAGATTGCAACAGATCGACCTTCCCGATTTGGGCTGGTTCGACGCCCTCTTGGCCGTCAACGACGTGATCCAGGCTGGCGACTACGGGTCCAACGCTTCGGCCCGTACCCTGTCCAACGCCCGCTTCCAAGAGGGGCCCAGCAGGCGCTGACCGACAGCGGGTTCCTGTTCCCCCTGGCGCTGGTGGTGATGGTGATCGTGCTGGCCGTGCTGTTCCGCTCTCCGGCCGATACCGCGGTCACCATCGTCGGCGTGATCCTGACCGCTTTGTGGCAGATCGGCCTGTCGGGCTATCTCGGACCCGACGGTTTGGACAAAATCAACGGAATCACGCCGATCAGCATCATTGTTCCTGTTCTCTTGGTGGGGCTGACGGTGGACTATTCGCTCCAGATCGTGTCTCGCCGCCGCGAAGAGCGGGACGCCGACCCGAGCCGGTCCACCAGCCGGGCAGTGTCGACCACCGGCGCGGCCATCGGCTTGGGGGCGCTGACCACCGCCCTCAGCTTCTTGACCAACCTGGCCAGCCCCCTGTCTCCCATCCGGGACTTCGGGATTCTGGCCGCCTGCGGGATCATCGCCGGGTTCTTCATCATGACCTCTCTGGTGCCCGCGGTGAGGATCCTGGGCGACCGCCGGCGGATGTTCCGAGGGTGGCCGCTGAGGACCCGGCCGGTGATCGACTCCATACCCGGCGTGCGCCGCCTGCTGGTGCCGACCGTGGTTCGTTGCGCCCGTCATCCCAAGCTCACGCTCTTGGCCGTGGCCGTACTGGCCGGTGCGGCAGTGGCGGGAGGCATCAACGTGAACACTGAGTTCAAGGAGGACGAGTTCTTGCCCGAGAACTCCGAGGTGGTGCAAGACATCCGGCTGGCCCGCGACGAGGTAGGCGGGCTGAGCACCACGATCACCGGAGTGGTCATCACCGACCTCGAAGATCCGGCCGCAGCCCGAGCCCTGGTGGCGTTGGACGACCGGCTGCGGGGGCCAGGGCCGGGGTCGGGCGGGTCGGCGCCTTCGGGTTTGGAGCAGCCCATCCATGTGGTCGGCGTGGGCGGCAGCACGCTGGTATCGCTGGCCGCCGAAACGGTGCCCAACGCCCGAGCAGTGCTCACCCAGGGATCATCCGACGACCTGGCTGAGCTGTACCGCCAAGTGTCGGAGGCCGCCCCCGACGACTTTGCCAAAGTCGCCTCGCTAGCCGATTCGTCGGGAAATGACGTGACCATCATCCCGATTCAGGCCTATTTCGGAAGCGACAGCGACGCCCGCGATCTCTACAACGCCTCTGGCGACCTTTGGGCTGATGGGGCGCCCGGGAATTTCACGGTGACAGGGGCTCAGATCAACCCGGGAGTGACCACCAACGCGGTGGCCCGCAGCCAGACCACCGCCACGTTCATCACCGTGCTCACCGCGCTCGCCCTGCTCACCGCCTACTTCTGGCGGGCGCACCGCCGTCCGCTGCTAGGAGTAGTCACCGTGGCCCCCATCGTTGTGGTGCTCATGTTGCTGCTGGGACTGATGTGGGTGCTGGGCATCAACTACAACGCTCTGACCGCGCTGTTGACGTCGCTCACCATCGGTATTGGCGTGGACTACACCATCCACTTCGCCCATCGGTATCTGCATGAGCGCGAGCAGGGGGCACCGATCACCGAAGCTCTGACAACCACCGCCAACAGCGTGGGCGGGGCTCTCTTCGGGTCGGCCACCACTACGGCACTGGGTTTCATCGTGCTGGCCTTCGCCCCACTGCTGGTGGTTAGCCAACTGGGGATTCTCATAGCCATCACTGGAATTTTGTCGATGATGGCCGCCGCGATCATCCTGCCCTGTCTGCTGGTACTGGCCGACCGCCGTATGCAATCGGTACCGGGATAGGGTCCGGGCGTGTCTTTTGCTGTAGAGGGCTCAGTGGCGGTGGTCACCGGGGCCACCCGGGGCATCGGCCGCCAGATTGCCTTCCGGCTGGGCCGGGCCGGCGCCCGCTTGGTGGTGGTGGGCCGCACCGGGGCCGACGACCCCGACGCCGTGCTGCCGGGGTCGCTGCCCGAGGTGGTGGCCGCGCTGGGCGACGAGGGAATCGAGGCTCGCAGCGTGCAGGCCAATCTGACCTCGTCCGACGACACGGCCCGCATCGTGGACCGCACCTTGGAGTGGTACGGAGGCTGCGACATCTTGGTGAACAACGCGGGCTACACCTCCAACGGCCCGATCATCGATGTGCCATCGTCTCGCTGGGAGCGGGCTTTTCGGGTGCAGGTGGTTGGGCCGTTGCAGCTCTGCCAGGGGCTGGTGCCGGGGATGCTGGAGCGGGGGTCGGGCCGGGTGCTGAGCGTGAGCTCGGGGTCGGCCACCGCCATCAGCCCCAACCTGTCGCTCTACTCCACATCCAAGCAGGCCATGGAGCGGTGGAACGCCTCCATGCATTTGGAGTTGGGCGGCCGAGGGGTGGCGTTCAACGTGCTGCGAGTGGACCACATCGTGTCCACCGAGGGGTGGTGGCACGTCTACAACACCCAGGGCGCCGAGATCGCCACCGGCGGCGCCGGCCTCGAAACCCTGAAGACCCCCGAGTACACCGCAGAGTGCGCCGACTGGATGATCCGCCAGCCCGACGATTGGAGCGGCCACGTGGTCGGCTTCGACGACATCGCCGCCCTCGGGGGCCCAGAGCCCGGCCCTCCCGCAGTTCAGTAGTTGCTGCGGGATTCGATGAACAAGGTGGCGTTGCTGAGAGCACAAAGTCCGGTCTCGTCGAACAGTCGGGCTCGGGATTGGCCGATGCCGTCGGCGTCGGCCCAGGTCTCGGCGTCAATGCCGATGTGCTCGCTGGTGGGATAACGCACAAGGTGGATGGTCAAGTCGGTGTTGATGGACACGTATTGATCGAAGGGCAAAAACGAGCCCAATCCGCTGGTGAAGTCAGCCATTGCCATCAGGTTGACCAGCGGCGAGGTCTCCTCGCCCCTCACAAACGGCACCAGCAAGCGAACCCATGTCTTGCTGGGGGTTCCTCCCCGGTTGCTCCCGACGACCCGGTCGAACTCCACTACATGGGGAAAGCCCTCAGGCATCGGCGCCCGGGGGTTGAGCCCCAGAGGCCGTCCGGCGCTGCCCGGCGGTGGGGGCAGCGGAGCATCGGGCTGGCGGTCGGGGAAGGACTCAATCTCAGCTCCGGTGCGCACCGATACCGCTGTCGCAGAAGCCACCAGCAGGTCGCCATCGTGCAGTTCCGCTCTAACGGTCTGTATTCGCTTGCCGGTGCGAAGCACCTCAGTGGAGATGGCCAGGGGCTGTAGCGGAACCCGGCGCAGCATATCCAGGGTGAATCGGGCCACTCGCATGGGCACCGGGGTAGGCACGTGCTCAACGGCCCGGGCCAACACCCCGGCAACCGCGCCTCCGTGCTGCACTCCGGGATCCCACGGCCCCTGGGCATTGATGGTGGGTACGACGGTGTCCCCTTCGACGTAGAAAATGGCATCGTCGCCCACAAAAGGGGCAACGTAGTACCGCTCAGTCGTAAGGCACGAGACGAGACGGGAGATGCCGATGAGGCTTTGGAACGACACGATCGACGGATACCGCCCCGAAGCCCAGGCTTTGTTGGAGTACCTGCCCTCCACCGGCGACGCCGAGGCCGACTTGCCTGACGACCCGGTGGCCCGGGCCCAGATCCTGCGGGAGAACATGCTGGCCTTTGAGCCCGAACCGTCGCCGATGGCCGTCGAGTCGACCATCCCAGGACCGGCCGGTGATATCCCGGTGCGGCTGTTTGTGCCCGACCAGCCCAAGGCCATGTTCCTGCACATCCACGGAGGCGGCTGGATCCTGGGCCGGCCTCACATGTCCGACCTGGGCAACGAGGACATGGCCAATCGCCACGGGCTGGCCGTTTTGTCGGTGGACTACCGGTTGGCTCCCGAGCACCCCTACCCCGCCGGACCAGACGATTGCGAGGCGGCCGCGGCCTGGCTGCTGGAACACGGCCCCGAGCGCTGGGGCACCGACAAGATGTTCATCGGGGGCGAGTCGGCCGGCGGGCATCTGGCCGCAGCCACGCTGCTGCGGGTGCGGGACCGCCTTGGCGCCATCGATCGGGTGCTGGGGGCCAACCTGGTGTTCGGCTGGTACGACCTGCGGGGCACCCCGTCGATCTTCGGCAACGGCGGACACCCCGACATGCTCAACCCGCCGGGACTGCAATTCATGATCGAGTCGTTCACCCCCGGAATGTCAGACGCCGAGCGGCGAGATCCCGACGTGTCCCCCCTGTTCGCCGACCTGTCGGGCTTGCCCTCCTGCCTGGTGTCGGTGGGCACCTTCGACCACCTGCTGGATGACTCGCTGTTCTTCGCCACCCGCCTGGCCGCCGCGGAATCACCGGTGGAGCTTGCCGTCTACCCCGACTCCCCCCACGGCTTCATGGCGCTCCCCTCCGAGATGGCCAAAACCCACGCCAGACGCCTCGACGCCTGGATCGCCTCGCTGCTGCCCTGAGTCTGCTCAGTCGTCGAAATCCTCTTGATCCAGCACCAAGTCCCAGCGGTCGTGGCAGTCTGAGCAGCGGTAGGCCACGGTGTCACCGGGCACAGGCGGATCATCCTCAGGCCAGTGCGTGATCCGGTGGCACCACCCCCCGCAGTCCACGCACACGATCCGGTCGGCGATCACCAGCCCAGTGTGCCACCCCGGCAAGCAGGCGGCAGTTCACCGTTGGCGGAGGCTCTCCCATTCGTCGAGGAGGCTGGAGTCGGTGGTGCGGAGAAGGGTGCGGAGCTCGGCGGTGAGGCTGGCCAGGGAGTCGTTGACGGCAGCAGCCGGGACGGTCTGGACCAGGGCCTTGTAGCAGTCGGACAGATAGCGCAATAGCACTCCCTCCGAGCGCTTGATGCCGTAGCGGGAGACGTACTGGTTGAAGGTGTCGCCAATCTCCATGAGATCGCGGGCCACCGATTTGGGGCTGGGGCGGTCGTGGCCCACCCAGGGGTGGTAGCGGGCGAACACCGCGAAGGCCGGATCGATGAACTCGGCCTCGGGGCGGGGCCAGGTGACCTCCGACAGCCGCTCGAGGCGCTCCTCGTAGGGCACCCGTTCGGCTTTGAGCTGGGCCATGAGGTCGTCGCGGGCCTTGTCCCTTTGGGCCAACAACACCACCGTGGGGTCTTCCAGCACCGACTCCACCACGCTGAGCGCCTGCCAGTGATAGTCGGGCACCTCAATGTCCAGCGCTTCCATCGCCTCCACCGCGAACAGCCCCAGCGGCTGGTTCAGCCGGAACTCGTCTTGCAGATCGAGGTTCACCCGCACCGGGCGACCCAGGTCATCGGGCTCGTCGAGCACCTCGACGATTTCGGCGTCGATGAGCGACCGGAACACCCCCACCGCCCGGCGAATGTGGGTTCGCTGGCGGGATCGGGGCTCGTGGTTGTCAACCAGCAGGCGCTTCATGGCCGCGCAGCCGTCGCCGGGTCGGTCGAGCACGTTGAGCATCATGGAATGGCTCACCGCGAAGCTGGAATCCAGAGTCTCGGGGCGGCCGTGCCACAGTCGGTTCAGCGTGTCGCCGTCGTAGTGGGCGTAGTTGTGCTCGGGCGGTTTCTTCTTCACCAGCTTGCGCCGCTTGACCGGGTCGGATGCGGCCTTGGCCTCGGCCCGGCGGTTCTCGATCACATGCTCGGGAGCCTGCACCCACACGCTGCCCTCCTCGTCGAAGCCTTTGCGGCCAGCCCGGCCCGCGATCTGCTGGAAGTCCCGCACCGACAGCACCCGGGTGCGGCGACCGTCGTACTTGTACAAGCGAGTGAACAGCACGGTGCGGATGGGCACGTTCACCCCCACTCCCAAGGTGTCGGTGCCGCAGATCAGCTTGAGATGGCCCTCTTGCGCCAGCTTCTCCACCAGCAGCCGGTACTTGGGCAGCAGCCCGGCGTGGTGCACCCCCACCCCGGCCAGCACGAAGCGGCGCAGGTCCTTTCCGAATGGAGTGTCGAAGCGGAAGCCTCCGATTGCCTCCTTCACCGCGGCCTTGGCTTCGGCGTCCAGCACGTCGAGGCTGGTCAGGCTCTGGGCCTGGGCGGTGGCCTCACGCTGGGTGAAGTGGACGATGTACACCGGCGCCTTGTCAGCGCCCAGCAGTTCGGCAATGGACACGTGCAGCGGGGTTTCCCGATACTCCACGTCGAGGGGCACAGGCCGCTCGGCCGAGGCCACCAGAGCGGTGGGCCGGCCGTTTCGCTTGCTCAGGTCTTGACGCAGGACAGCGGTATCGCCCAGCGTGGCCGACATCAACAGGAACTGGGGCCGGCTCAGCTCCAGCAGCGGCACTTGCCAGGCCCAGCCCCGATCTCTGTCGCCGTAGTAGTGGAATTCGTCCATCACCACAACGTCGGCGTCGGCCTCGCTGCCGGAATGAAGGGCCCGCAGCGCCAAGATCTCCGCGGTGCAGGCAATCACCGGGGCGTTGCCGTTCACGTTGGCATCGCCGGTGACCATCCCCACCTGCTCGGCTCCGAAAGCCGCCACCAGCTCGAAGAACTTCTCACTGACCAATGCCTTGATCGGCGCGGTGTACACCGCCTGCCGACCCTGGGCCAGCGCGGCGAACGCCGCAGCCAGCGCCACCAGCGACTTCCCCGACCCGGTGGGAGTGGCCAGCACCACGTTGTCGCCCCCCAGCAGCCTCAGCACCGCCTCCTCCTGATGGGGGTAGAGCTCCAAGCCCGCCGCCTCGGCCCAATCGCAGAATCCCCCCAGCAGCTCGTCGGGATCGCCCGTGACGGGCATGAAATCACCGAGTGGCGAAGGAGCGGGCATGGTCATACCAGGGTAGGTGTGGACCAGGCGCGAGAGGCTACGCAGGCCGATTTGGACCGCTTCGCCGATGAGGTGGTCGGCCGATTCCGACCACCGCAAGTGACAATCAGGGCGAGAAATCCGTTCATTCCACAAAAACTTAGTTAAATCGCCAAAATACTTACCCCGCCATTCATCTTGCCCGGACAGCTCGGAAATCAACCACAAAGTCGCAGGTCACGGGGATGTCGAAACTTATCCACAGATTAATCCACAAGAGATGATGCGGGGAGGACGTCAAAATCTCGACACTAGGTGCGCTCAGGTGGGAACTATTTGAGAGTTTCAATCGCGACAATGCCCGCTCCATTTGCGTCTTGGTTGCACTCAGCGGCTGGGGCGCAGCCACTCAAAGGAGCAGACACATGAATCACCCCGAGGAAAACCTCATCGACCCGGCTTCGGCATGCCAGATGCTCGGCGTCGACCAGCACAGTTTGCTGAGGGGCATCAACGACGGCCTCGTTCCCGCCTACTGCATCGGCGGAGCCGTCCGATTTCGACCATCGGAGCTGCGTCACCCCGCCCTATCGGGCCTGGACGAGCACTACCGCGCCAAGGACGAGCACTTCGCCGCCTAACCCCACCCCAAGCCTCTGCCCCCGACTGCGTCCCACCCCCGCGCGGTCGGGGGCAGACGGGGTCTTGGCCGTTAGGGAAGCACGGTTTCGGTGTCGCGGCCGGAGCGAAGAACGGTACCCGGGGTGGCGCCGGTCACCTGGCCGTCGACCACGATGTCGGTTCCCCCCACCAGCACCCGGTGGACACCCTGGGCACCGGCAAACAGGCGCATGCAGTCGCCGGGCAGATCGGTACGGGCCTCAATGGGGTCGGAGGACACCGTGGCCGGATCGAACACCACCAGATCGGCATGCCAGCCTTCGGCCACCCGGCCCCGCCCCTTCAGCCCGAACAGGCGGGCCGGCACATCGGTCATCAGCCTCACCGCCTCCTCCAGCGGCAGCAGCCCCCGGTTGCGCACGATGTCGCCCAGGATGATGGTGAAGTAGCGGGTGCCGCACATGCGGTCTAGATGGGCGCCGGCGTCGGAGCCGCCCACGATCACCCGGGGGTCCCGCCAGTGCTCGGCTCGATGAGCCCAGCTCTCCGCCGAGTCGTCGGCATTGATAGGCCACAAGTCGGTGCGCAGATCGTCGGCCAGCACGATGTCGCACAGCGTGTCGAACGGCTCTTGTCCCCGCTCCGCCGCGATGTCGCCCACTCGCCTTCCAGTGAGCCCGTCGTTTTCCGGGGAATAGGTGGTGCCGATCTCCATGTTCTGCCACTGGGCCATGTGGTAGAAGCCGCCGCTCCCGGTCTGGGCCTGATCGTTCAGCCACCGCCGGGTCTCCGGATCGGCCAGCGCGGCCATCTTCTCCTCATGGGGAAGGTTCATGGTGTCCTTCCACCCCGGCATGTTGTACAGCGGGCAGTAGGTGGCGAAGCAGAGCTTCAACCCGCCGATGGTGGGCATCGACAGTGCCACAATGCGACCGCCAACCTCAGCAGCCGCATCAGCGGCGCCGAGTTGGTGGTTGGTGCGCTCTTTGGCGTCGGCGCTGACGGTGAGCACGTTCCAGTTCAGCGGCCGCTGAGCCCGGGCCGACATCTGGCTCATCAGCTCGATCTCCTCGTCGCTGAACATGCTGAGGCATCCAGAGGTGATGAACTCCAGCCAGGTGCCCGGATGGTCGGCCACCGCTCCGGCCAGCGTCAGCACCTCCTCGGTAGTGGAGAATCGACTGGGTACGGGTTCGTTGTCGCCGTCCCAATGGGTGTGGGCCAAAGACGTGGAGAACCCCATGCCACCGGCGGCCAGCCCATCGTGGAGGGCCCGCACCATCTGGTCGAGTTGCTCAGAGCTGGCCGGCTGATTGGCGTCGGGCCCCATCACATAGCGGCGCAGGGCCGAGTGGCCCACCAGGAATCCGGCGTTGACCGCGGTGTTGCCGTCGAGGCTGTCCAAGAACTCCCCGAACGTCTCCCAGTCCCACGGCAGCCCCTGCTCCAGCGCCAAAAGGGGCATCCCCTCCACCATGGCCATCATCTCTTGCAGGTAGCGGGCGTCGTCGGGGTTCACCGGGGCCAGGGAGAACCCGCAATTGCCCCCCAGCACAGTGGTCACCCCGTGCATTGGCGACGGTGTGGCCGCCGGATCCCAAAAGAGCTGCGCGTCGTAGTGGGTGTGGGGATCGATGAAGCCCGGTGCCACCGCCAGCCCGTCGGCATCCACCGTCCGGGCCGCCGCACCATCCACCTGTCCGATCTCCGCGATCCGCCCCCCGGACACCGCCACATCAGCCACCACCGGCTCAGCTCCGGTCCCGTCCACAACCGCGCCACCCCGAATCACCAGATCAAACATGCCCACCACAGTAGGCGCGCCCCGCTTTAGTGTTGGAAACCACAGTCATCGCCTACGGTCGATTCCGATACCCTCGCTGCCGTGAAGCCTCATAGCGCCACACGAGTCGTCCCAGCGGAGGAATTCAAGACCCAGTGCCTTCAGCTCATGGACGAGGTGGATCAATCCAGCGAGGCGATTCTCATCACAAAGCAAGGACAGCTGGTTTCCATGTTAGTGCCGGCCACACAGCAAGCCCCCGGCATCCGCGGGCGATACAAGGGCCGGATACGGATACCCAATGAGAGACTCCCCAAACCCTTCACCGCTGCCGAATGGGGCGACCAAACCGGCTGACTAGAGATCGTCCCCCTGCCATTACCGGACATGTCCGGCGGATTCCGTGCCAACCTTCTGGACAGACACCCCTTTGAGCCTGACCCCTGGTACGCAAGCCGAAAGAGGCCATCCGCACCCTGCCTCAGAGTACAGCCGCCGCCTCCAACGAGGGTCGGCCCTACATCAACAGGATCACTCTGATCTGAAAAATCGTTGACCTCTCCACAGCGGCATCGCTACTGTCACCAATGCCTGCGGTCCGGTTAGTAGGAATCTTCCGAATGCAGCCGACATACCGCGGCGACGGGGCCCCGGACCGCACGGGGCCCCTTTTTTTTGCGCCACGAACCGTCCAGCCCGTGATTTAGGGTGCTAAGGATTGCAACTTGCGTCCCATTCCACGTAGGCGACGGACCCCTTGGCACCCCCTGGTCAATGACGATAAGAGGCCCAGCTGACTAGCCGCCACCTCCCCCGCCCTATTGGCCGAAAAGGGCAAAGGGCAGCGCAATAGCCCCCGGTAGAGTGGCTGCGTGGTGGTGGTGCTCGACCTCAGCCCCGCCTGCGAATCAACCCTGCTAGCTGCGATCGAGCAAGCAAGATAGGAGGCAGTTCGTTTTGGGTCGCAAGAGTAGGGAGAAGCGGATGCGACGAGAGAACGGGCCGGGCCCAATCGCCCTCGCAGTCGAGCACACATCGCTGTCCGAGGTTTCTGCCCTGCTCGAAGCGGCCTCCGTTTCGCCAACCGCTTCGCACCGTCTCCTGTCACTCGCCCACATATTCGACTCCGGTGTGCGCAGTACCCGTACAGGGGAGCAGTCCGCTTCACCGGAATTGCTCACAAGGCTCACAAAAGCAGCGTTTCGGGAGTTCCCCGATTTGCACTGGTCGAACAGCTGGACATCCTGCGACCTAAGGGCTGGGGTGCAAGCCCGCTGGGAAGGTGAGCTTCACCGGCTCGTCCCAGGGGGGCCGTATCGGACCGTCAGCAAAGTCGAGTTCCTCCGCCTGCTCGCGCCTGTCATCGACCCAGTGCTGATAGCCCGCATCGGTTACGGCCTAGGCGACGCGGTCGAACTGGTGCTCCGCCGGATCTCCCACGTTGTCGAAACGCTCTCCTCAGTGTGGCCTGACGAACCGCAAGCGGCCCCGGACGATGAGCCCCACATCACCGAAGCAGAGATCGAAGCCGCCCGCAGGCTCAGCCCCATTTCCGAGCAGGCCGCCCTCTGCACATCCCCGGAAAGAGCAGCCAGGGCGCTGGCCGCCTTTACGCTGCCAGCGAAGCGGTTTCGGCACCCCGATCCCGTATCGTGGTTCGGCCCGACGGTCGCCGTACGTACAGGCGGGCAGGCCATAGCGGTGCCCGCCGGGATGCTCGTGAACGCGCTCGACGCTATCTCAGCCGACCTCGCCGTCCGGGCGTTCTGCATCGACCCAACTGTCGAGGAAGATTGGGCGGGGGCAGCCGGGGCAGCCCTAGGGCACGCCCTCACCGGGGCGGGACACCCAATAATCGGACCTGTCGTCGGTGCGGACGGCAGCGGCATACATTCCGTGGTGCCGTACTCGCGTCGACAGGCACTGGTCATAGGCTTCGCCGCCGGGCTCACTCCAGAAACAACTCGCGAGCGGTCCAAGATAAGCGCCCGCCGCATCGACCGGGTGGCACCGGAATCCGTGCTCGAATCCCCTAGAGGGCAATTTCAGATCGCCAGTGACGCCGAGGTGGCCAGGTTCTACTTCGTGGCCGCCCCCGAGGACTGCCTGATGTTCCACCCTGGCGGGGATCGCGCCATCGCCACCCTGGGAGACCTGCTGTGGTTTGCCCGAACTTGCTCGGAGCCAGTCGACCTGTGGCACTTCGCCCGCGACTTGGGCGACCCAGAAAGAACCGGCCAACTGAGAATGGCCGAACTGGCCGACGGGTGGGAAGCGTGGTGCCAAAACGGCAAGAGCTTCCACAACGGCGCCGAGCCCTTCGAAGCGACAATGTTTGACTCAGACCTCAGCGTCAGTGCCGAATGGGATACCGCAGCCGCTGCCTGTCCCGCCGAAAAAGCGCTGCTCGCGCTCGACCTGCCTCCCTTGTCCGAATGGCCGCTCATCGACGAGGACAGCAACGGTGTCAAACATGTGGGCGATACATACCGGGGCATCTGGGTCAAACTGCTGGCATGGCCGGTTCCGGTGGCAGTCGCCAAAACGGATCCGAACAAAGCGGAAGCTGATTCCCAGCTCAATAGCGTCGGAGAGGGCATCGCCCTGAAACTCGAGCACACTAAAGCGGAGTTCCTCGCCGCCGCTTCCGACTCTGGCGTCACCGCCCTCAGGATCGGCTTCGTGCACAGCGCCTCAAACTACGACGGAGGCCCACCCTTGTGGATTGCCGAACAAGACGAGCGGTCCCTCGTATTCGGCTGGGACCAGCACGCCTTGGAAGCGGCGATGCTCGAAGACTCCCGCGCTGTAGAGCAACTCGTCGGCAAGCTGCTCGCCGAGCAGTTCGCCGTCGGGCCGCCCAGGAATAGGTTCCTCGCCGCTTGGAACGCAGCGCCGCCAACTGTCCGCTTCGACGAGATAACGGTCTACCAGAGTTCCCGCCACCTCCCTCCGCCGATCCGCGCCCATGCATCTCCCCGCGCCGATGCCTTGCATCGGCTTGGCCGCCACCTACGGGACTCAGGCGTGGAGCCGGGACGGTATGCCGGGCCGAGGGCGGGCGGGTTGTCAAAGGATCACGTCTACCCACAGCTGATCAGCGACCTCCGCCACTTTCTAGACCAGTGCGACGGACAGGCCCTGCTGGAAATGGCGCTGAACCAGTTGGAAAGGGCAACCAGCGAGCGTCTGAGCAACTTCCGCCAGATAGCCATGTGGCGAGGCTTCCCGGTCCACAGCAACCCTCAGAGCTGGCATGACCAATACGAAGAGGCAACCCAACGGTCGCGGGAAATCGCTCTCATCGTCGAGGAGGTGCTAGCACGCCCGCCAGGCGGCAAGACACAGCCAGATCGGGCCGTCTGGCAGGAGGCCCTTGCCATCAGCGGCCTCTGTTTCGACTTTGGATTCCAAAGAATGTCCGCGCTCCACAGTCTCGAACATGCGGCCATCACTGTTTCGAACCGCTTTGAGGTCGAGATCGAATGGTCGGATGAGCCGACGGACATCGATGCCCGCTCCCACGCGCTGCATCGGGGGCAGGCCGGATTCCCTAAACCCTTGCCGATCGGGGCTCCGTCCGCTACGGACGACGAGGAGCCAACGTCAATTCCCGAAATGCTGCCAGACGTGGCTGGCATAGACAGCGCCATGAGGACATCCCTCGGCTTCGGCATCGACGCCCTATTCGGAATACTGAAAGCTGCGATGGCCTGGGAAGTCACCGACACCAATCCCGTCGGCGCTGCCTCTGCATCGGAAATCGCCGCCACTGCAGTCGACCTTTCCGTCGGAGCATCAGAGGACGAATGCCGGAAAGCCCTGGAACGGCTCACCCTGCGCGGTCCAGACATCGCCGACGACCGGCGCGACTCCGAGCACTGGGAGACGGAAAGAAGGGATGCCAGGATCGCCGTGCGGCCGTTCGTCGAGCAGGGCGACAAGCTTCTCGTTCTGCCATGGACAGCGGATGCGGCGCTCCAAATTTATGGGAACTACTTGGGCGACGGGCGGCTTCCTTGGCCAGACGACAGCATCCCCAACCCAGTTACGGAAGCGATGGACCGCTACAGACAGGATCGCAACCTGCAGCTTGAACGCGATGGCGCCGCAGCACTCCAGCAGACGGACCTCATCATCCGTTCCAACGTCAAACCGCATAAGGCCCAGAAGATCGGCATCGTCGGACTGCCCGGCGAGATCGATCTCTTGTGCCTTGACGCCTACCGATCACGAGTCTGGGTGATGGAGGTCAAAGACAAATACACGCCGTACTACCACCAACAGGCCCGCCGGCTGTTCGACGACTACCACAAGGAAGGCGGGCACGTGGGCAAGCTGCTGGCGAAGACCGAAGCTGTCCGCAATAGCACAGCGAGCCTGGCCCAAGCGCTAGGTGTCGACAATCCAGAACGCTCATGGGACGTAGTCCCCCTCTTCGTCACTCGATTTCCCACCCCGGCGGCGTTCGCGGTCAACCCCAGGGTCCCGTTTTGCTTGCTCGACGACGCCGCCCGTGTAACTACGCTCGATGCACTGCCACCGCCCGGCTTCTGTCCGCCACCAGCAATCTGACCTCACCCGGGCGATGGGCCCCAGAATGCACGGGGCTCCTTTCTTGTCATGAACTGCCCGGCCCGTGATCCAGTGGGCCTTAGGTCCGTACCCTCCAAAAGCCTGCTGGCAAGGCCCCGAAGGCACCAAAGCAAATGGGGTGGCGAAACAGGCGACTTGGCCGGGTAGTCTGAATGCCTACCGGCTTGCGGAGGTGACGATGTCTGACAGAACAGCAAACCAGATGCCAGACGCACCTGGCCCGGCCACGATCGCAGAGATCATCCGCGGTTTGGAACCGATGGGCGATCCAAGCAAGTTCTCCATCGAGGACTTGACCACCGAGGAAGAGGACGCTTTCTTCGCCATCATCGAAAACCTCTGACCACATGCCGCCACAAGTAGTGGTTGACACCATGGTCGCCAGTGCCTGGCTCGCCAACCGCCAGGTAGAGCGCCAGGTTCGTTGGTTGAGGGTTCTGGCGCAGGCCCTATGGATACTCCCATTCGTGGTCGTTGCCGAGATGCGCTTCGGGGCCGAGGTGGCCGGTTGGGGCCCTCGACGCCGAGCGAGGCTGGAGAACGTGATAGCGCGTGCCGCAGTAGTGCCTCCGCTTGAAGACATCACCGATGCGTATGTCGATCTACGAGCCTGGAGCGTTCGCAACGGACACGGCCTGAGCGCCAAGAGCCACGAAGCCGACCGGTGGGTCGCCGCTGTCGCCATTGCCGGAGAACTCCCGCTGGCCACTGAAGACTCGATCTTCGACGACGTTCCTATGCTACGGCTCCTCGATCCAGATGGGGCCTAGACGTTCTGCCCGCAGAGATTGCTAGCTCGACTGGGTAGGTCGGCTGTGGGGTGCGCATTGTCATTGTTTGAAGTGGCCATGTTGACCTGTAACATTGTCCTCAGCCGTTGCGTATTGCGCAACACCAGATGAACAATTCAGAAGTCCGGCTGTTCCTCGGTCAAGAAATCGAGGATCCCGCAGAGCAAAAACTCATCAGCCGCTTGCGCCTTGATTTAGAGCAGCGCGGTGTTAGCGGCACTTTGTACGCGAACTTCATCCCGCGACCCGGACAGCAGCGCCAGATCGACCTGCTCGTCCACACTGAAACCCACACAGCGCATGTAGAGATCAAGGGTTTCAATGCCAACTACCCGGTGCGCGGCCATGTGAACGGTCTTTGGGTTCAGATCCTTGCTGACGGGACAGAGCGGCAGATTACAAACGGCAGCTCACAGGCCATTCGTGGCACCTATGCGATCAGCGACGCCATGCGAGACCTTGCCAGGAAAGGGGGCGTCGCTGCGGTAGATAGCAATTTTTCCAGTTATATCGACACGATCGTTGGATTGTGGGAAGCCATCCCCGAAGGCTCGGAAATTGAGCCACGAGCCCATGTGACCGTACTGGGTTACCAAGACCTCCTCGAGCGGCTAGTCAAACCCGGGCCATGTGTGCCGTGGATGCAAGAAGAGTGGGATGAATTCGCCCGCCGCCACAGCCTCTTCCAGCCCGAAGACATCTCGCCTTCCGAGCAGAGCAGGCGCGACAGCCTCGAAATCATCGCTGATTACCGTCCAAGGGCCCGAGCCAGTCTCTCAGACGGTCTCGGGCCTCTGGTCGATCTGGGCGCAACTGACAACGATGGCACCGAATTGGCGGCAGACGACATCGACAACATGGTCGCCGCTGGCAGGATGGTCGCGATCACAGGCCACTCGGGAAGCGGCAAGACCTTTTTCGCTCGACATTTGGTGGTGAGACACTGCGACGCTGGCCGCCTAGTCGTCTGGATTCGAGCCGCTGACTACGAGGGCCGATTCAGCAACTTGCTCAACCTGGCTACAGCTCCGTACAGCATCGAGCGGCAAATGGACCTTATTCGGGCCGCCGAAAAAATTGGAGTTGGCGTAACTGTCGTGCTCGATGGCCTTAACGAGTGCCCGGAGAGTGAGCGGACCGAACTACTGAAACAATTGAAGGCGTTTTGCTTGCGATACTCCGCGGGGGTGCTGGTTACGAGCACATCAGAGGAGGGTCTGGCCGGCACGCTCGGCGCGAGAATCCTGTACTTCGACGAGCCCGATGCAGAGACCAGACTGGCCATACTCCGCTCCTACGGTGCACGACAGCCTGAGCGCATAAGCGACCAGTTCCGCTCGCCGCACGAACTGGCAATAGCCGCAGAATGCGAGAGTGAGTTAGCCGATAGCGCCTCGGTCGCAGACCTGCACGACGCTTTCATCCGGAGACATGCCCCCACAGAACGGGTCCGAGCCGGGCTGCGTGCCCTCGCCGCCAATCTTCACTCCAAGTTCAGGACCAGCATGCCGCAACTCGACGCTGCGTCAGTCCTCAACTCACCAGGCCTTGAACCTGATGCCCGATTCACCGACGAAGTCCTAGCTAATCCGCTCATAGAGATTGACCGCCACCGTGTCCGTTTCCGCCACGAGCTATTTGCCCAGTTCCTCGCCGCCGAGGACCTCGTCCGCTCCTCCGACTCAGCCCAACGCCTCGCCGCTCAACTTGGCCTTCCGACCAATAAGCCGCTCGCTCAAACTGCCCTTCAAATCGAGCGAAACAGCCACCGGATCTGGGATGTAATCAGGGCGCTCTGCGATGAATGGCTAATGCTCTCGGCCCTCGTGGGCGAGTACGGCCCCGAAGTTGCCGCTCTCGCCGCTGCGGACATCCGAGACGTTCTCCATGTCGGCATCGCCGCAGCCAACCCAGAGAACGCCTCCTTTGAGACCTTCAAATCCGACGATCAGGACAGCTTGGCCATCGGCGGACGTTGGTTGACAAGCCGCCGGTGGTCAGATACCGAACTGAAGCTGCTGGCCACCGCAGGTAGGGGCTGGTACCGAGGCCTACTCGTCGAAGAACTCTGCGAGCTGATCGACAAGACCGATGAGCTGTGCCAGACCCAGGCGCGGCTCTTGCAAGTCGACGGCATAACGAACCCCATCTCGACGGTCGTAGAAGCGACGCTCAGCCAAATGGCGCACCAATCAGACCGGGAGAATTGCGGGCTCGCTGTGCCCTACGTCGCCGTCGCGTTCGAGCGCGCCTCAATGAAAGCCCCGCTCAGTGGCCCTCGGGACAGCATAGGGCTAGCAGGACGCTTGGCCAACAGCGCAGGGGACTACTCGTGGGGCCGCTACTACCTTGCCTTGCACGCAGTTGATCCTCTCGACCCAACAGACCAAGCAGCCTTCGCTTCCTTGCTGCGACGAGCTTGGGACGCCGGGGGATACCACTTGCAACTTCAAGCCCTTCACACAGCCAGAGATCTAGGTATCTTCGGCGGAACCGAAGACCCGCACCGCTCCGAGGTCATAGACGTACTTCGCTCAATCGAGACGAGCAATCTGTTCCTACAAAGCTCGCTTCTCGAAGCGCTCGCCGAATTCGACGAGATCGAGAGCGAAACCACTGTCGAGCAATTGCAAGCCCACATCCGGCAGACCATCTCGGGCCCCAAAGACATGGAGGGCTGCCGTGCGGCCCGCAGCATCGTGGCCATGCAGTACGAGACCCAAGAACTCGTCGGCCCCTACTGCGAAGCCATAGGTGAACTCACTGATGCGGAGAAGGCCTGGCTGTTCACAATGGCAGCGCGCGGCTCCGATCCCGATTCATGGCTTCTCGACTCGACGTTGGAGCAGCTCACGGACCTAGTCCCCACCGGGGACGCTGATCTTGACAATGTGGCCAAGAACGTGTTTTCGGCGTACCTCGACGGCCCGCCCGAAGACGCTTCTATGCTGCAGGAGGCATCAGCCGCTTGCCGGTCCGCCATACGAGGGTGGGCCCAATTCGAATCTGAGATTCCACCAGGGCCAGTCGACCCGACCCCGGCGCAAAGAAGCTGGCGCCTCGTCGCCAGATTGCTGCTCTGCTGCGAGCGAGATGAAGCGGCAGTGGATGCTGAAGGAATCTGGGATGCTCTTCTTACCGAACCGGGCCAGGCAGTCGCAACGCTGGCCCACATCGACAGCGCCGACAAGCGGTACCTGTGGGATCGCCAAAACCAAGCGCCCTATCGCCGCCGCGATCTCCCACAAATGGCCGAGGACCACCCGGAATCCATGCGCCACCTTTTCGAGTGGGCACTCGACAATCTGGCAGACATACCCACTCACCCCTTCTTCCACAACAACGGCGCGTTGAACTTCACCATCCGAATGCTGGGACTTGTGGGGGACGAAACCACCGCCGAGAACCTGCGTATCTACACCCTCGATCCGGAGGTCGGCAGCGCCGCAGTCCGCGCCATCAGGCAGATAACCGATCGAACAGCCTCATAAGACCCACCACAGGCCGCATCCCAATCCCAACAACCGCACTTCCAGCATTCCACGGTGGCGTTCCATCAAGTGGTTGGCTTCTGAGATGAGCCACAGTGTCAGGGTTGGATCCCACCTAATCGAGTTGGCTCATATCTCGATAGCCCCGCCCGCTCTGCTAGAGAGAGCAGAACACTGTCGGGCCCCCTAGAGGCCAACATCTGGGTAGAGAAAAACTCCACATAGGGTTGAAGCGAAAAGGAGCGCTAAGTTGTCGCTCCTTCGGGGATACTGGGTTCGTGGAGTCTACTGAACAAATCCTGAAGTGGGCTGATGGCCATGTCGAAGAACTGACGTTGGACATGAAATGGGTGCCCAGAGAGCTCGGATACGGCAACTACTGGACAGCCAGCAGCCCACAAGCGAAAGGGGCGATCCGCGCTCGCGCGACTTCTGCTCTCAGCTTCTTGGAACGATTTGCTGGACCCGACTCCCGCTGGGCTCAAGATGCCCACAAAGTGTTCAAGAAGAACGGCGAGCGACCATCGATGGAAAGTGGGGCACGGGCAATCGGCGACATCATAAGTGAATGGGCCAGTCAAGTCCGCGCAGGTCAGGCAAGACCCCGGATCTTGGAGACCAGTGGCATTAGGGCCATCGCATCAACTGATCTCATGGAGCAGGTTCGTGCTCTGAATGCTGATGACACGGTTACACCGGCAGCACCGATCGTGCTGGCAGGAGCGGCCCTCGAGATAGCACTCCGGTCAGCCGTGGAAGAAGTTGGGCTTAGTGTCTCAGGCCGACCGAGCATAAACGTATATGCCTCGACGCTCCGCAGTAAGGGAATATTGTCCAAACAAGACATCAAAGATGTGGAGCAAATGGCTGGCGTGCGCAATCAGGCTGCCCACGGAGAACACGACGCTCTTAGTCGCGAGCGATCTGGTTTGATGGAACAGCAGGTTAATCTCTTCCTTAGGACCCTCGAGGATGCGATCGAGAAGTCGGCCTAATTTCTATCTGCCCAAGAAGGACGGGTCGACGCAGGGTGAGCTTGGGAAGGATGGGCGGGTGGGGGGTTGATATTCGTTTGGTAGTGAGTGGCTAGGGCCTGGGCCAAGTCATTGCTGTATCGGGCCAGGGATGCCAAGTCGAGGGGAGGAGTGGTGCTGTTGGGAGAGTCACTGAGAACGCCGTAGGCAGCTTCATAGGCTTGGGTCATGGCATCGTAGCGATCGAGAATCAGGTTCTTGGTGCGGAAATGACCGAATCGCTCTACGTCTTTACGTTTGACTATTGGGAAATTGTCCATGATATAGGCAGTATCGTCTCGATTAATGCCATAAAGGTGAAACATTAGGGCATCCAATTCTGCGCAGATCAAGGAGCGGCGATCTTGATTCCACTGAAATGGTGGGCCATCATGATCTAGAGACCCAGCGAAGGGTTCCATATCCCAAGCCGTATACACTAATTCCAATACTGCTTGATTTATATGCTCTGCGTGGCCATTAAGAAGCTCTAAAGGCAGAGCGGGGAGCTGTTTCAGATTAGTCCATGTCATGTGAATTCCACCCACCTTTTGGCGGGCAACATAGTCAAGAGCAAATGAACAAAGCGTAACCAAAAGCAGGTGTGGTTGCTTTGCAGTCCAAATCAAGGGTTCGGAATGACCCACAGCAGTAACGGGGAGAGCGCTACACACCATAGTACGTTCATTGGTTACGCTAGTAATGTCGTTGAGCCCAAGAAGCCATCCTGGATTCTCACCGATTCGTTCATTGACATGGACTTGATTCACCCACAAAAGCGGAATGGGAACAGTACAAGGGTCCATCTTTTCTTCTGAGATGAGGTAGCGTGGTTGGCTTTTGCGACGAGTAGCAGTTGGGCTTTCGACTACGTGTGCTGCACGGTGGTCATAGAAGGTGGCCATCTTGCCTTCATAAAGCGGCATAAAATGTTCACAGGCGTGATCGTTCAATGATCGCACAAAGTGATTGCCATCTATTGCATAGCCATCTGACTCTAGCGCCTCACGATCTCGAAACAGGTCTGCATCATTACCCATTTCGAACATGCGTTGATAGGATACATGCCACAGATTACCATCTGGATCACTTTCAGCTAGAAGGGAAGGCACTCTGCGGTAGATTTGCTTTGTGAGTTCAGCGTCTCTTTGAGTTCGAAATACAGGACACGTCCTTGTATTTGGATTGAGCATGGAGAAATCATTTGAACCGAGTGTGAAAACTCGTTCCTTGTCGTCAAGATCTGAGATTTCATGGGCAAAGAAGGAGAACACTGCCTGATCGACTGGACGTCCTGCGCCGGTAAGCGTAAGCAAGCAGAATTTGTATCCGCTATGCACTGCCGGGAAAATGTTCCTTCGATTCTCAAAATCGTATAGCGACACCAAAGTACTGGTTTCAACTAGATCTCGAAAGAGATACTTGGTGGTGTCATCAGTGGCAATACCTGAAGGAACTATCACCCCTAGTCGTCCAGAAGGTGAGAGGCTGGCTCTCATGAGCTCAGCAAACACTGGATACGTGTTCACATCGCCTCTACCCGCCAGCGGAAAACGTCCACTATTGCACAACAAAGAAGTCCAGTCTTCGGATTTGCGATAATCCAACAAGAAGGCAGTGTGCAGTACCGGATCCTCCTCTTCAAGAAAGTCGATCCGACGATTTCGAGCGGCAGCGTTGTCTGCCATGGCAACTTGGATGTCCCTAGTGGCAAACCATTCTATCTTTTTGAGCTTTACTCGTCCCCATGGAGGATTGCCCAAAACGGCATCGAAGCCGCCTGACCAGCCGGTTTGGGGATTGGTGGCGTCGTAGGGATTGTCAGGCACGGAGAATACATCGGGGAAAGTCAGGTGCAGGTGGGTGAATTGGTAGTCGTCGGCCATGGTTCGAATGGCGTCTAGTGCTCCTACGTCTAGGTGCGAGCCCCGCGGCTGACTATCGCTATTGCTCATGGCAAGGACTTGGTTGGGAGTCAGCCTCTCTACCTCCCTCAGCACCTCATCGGTGACAGCAGGTGACTCATAAGTCTTTGGAGTTACGAATGCAGCACACCAAGTGTCGGCGATCAGTCTTTCCTTTTGCGCAAGTCCTCCGCCTTGCACCCTTGCGTATTCAGCCTCTTTGCTTGCTACCTGCTCGGCAGTGTGCTCAGGGGCTTCATCAATACGTTGGAAAGCGGTAACAAGCTTGGCGCTATCTGCTGCCATCGAATAGTCCAGCTCAAGCAATTGCTGGCCTCGCGCATTGCGCTCGGTTTTGTTCCTCTTGCGGAGGGCGCTGACGTGCTTCTTGTCGTCGCCGGTCAGGGCCTTGAAGGCGGCGTCGGGTATCCCCTCGGCCAGCAGCTTGGGGGTGGTTCCCAGCAGGCTATTGCCGCAGGCGATGCGGTGCTCCAGGAAGCCGAGGGGCCGGCCAGGGACATTGGCCTCTAGCCACAGACTCACCTTGCACAGTTCCACAGCCATGGGATTGATGTCGATCCCATACAGGCAGCGACCCACTACCTCCCGCAATGCGGCCCGCAGCTTGTCGGCGCTCGGCTCGGTGCCGCCCTCGCGGACACGGGACAGGCGAGCGGCGATTCGGTGGCCGGCGGCGATCAGAAAGTGGCCCGACCCGCAAGCGGGATCGAGCACTTTGAGAGCCAGCAATGCTTGCTCGGGATCGGGTTGGGCTGCGGCCTCGTCAATCACTGGGTCCAAAGCGTCGTCGAGCAAGCGGGAGATCAGCGCTGGTGGGGTGTAGTAACTGCCGGTGGTCTTGCGCTCACTGCCAGCCGCCCGTTTGAGTTCAAACGTGCGGGCATCGGTGTCGGTGTCGGGGTGCAGCTCTAAAAGCGATTCATAGATCGACCCCAACTCCTCGGTGCCAAGGTTGCGATAGTCCACTTGTCGCCACAGACGTGCTTCGTCGTCACGCACCAAGGCCAGGTTGCGGATGGCCTCGAGCAAGCGCGCGTTGCCTATCTGGACATCAGCTAAGTCGGGGACTTGAGCAGATGACCACAGAAAGCTGCCCAGCGAAGTAAGGCCTAGCGCGGTTCGGGCATTTTGCTGCTCTTCGTTGTCGCCTATGTCGAGCGCTGCCATAGTGACCGCCAAGCCTGACCACAGGTCGCTGTGGTCGCCGCCGCGGCGGCGCTCGGCCAAACGCCGCAAACGGGCCACTGAGTAGTGGCGTTCGTAGCGTTGCTTTGCCTCAGGGTCGGCGTCTGCGGGATGGAGCAGACCACGGGCCTCGGCCACTAGCAGGAACAACAAGCGATAGACGATCCGCAGGAGTTGGCGCTGCAATGCCTCGGGGACCAACTCTCGGTTCCGCAGACGGGCGCGCAGCGCCCGGTTAGCTGGGTGCTCCAACACACCACAACCGAGAGCGACAATGGCACTCTCCACTCCGTCGCGGAGCTTGTCTCGAGCGCGGGTGCCAGCGGAAGCGGCTTCTTGAGACCACTGCTCCAACAGGCAGCGATGCGGCTGGTCAGCTTCGAACCGGGTTCGGTGACAGCACAGCCACAGCAGTGCAAACTCCGCAAATGAATCGCCGTCAAAGATGGCGGCCACATCGAACTCCACATACGCCTGACGGGTGAACGAAGCGTTGTCTCGCAGCAAGCGCAGCACCCGTCCGTTGGACACGATTCCCCACAAGTGGTCGTCGGAGTGGTTTAGGAAATCCTGGACCAGACCGTGGGGCGAGGCTCTTGACGCGCCCCGCACTCCAGACGAGCGCCTGTCTACATCAACCCGCCAACCCATGAGATGGACGGGCACGCAACCGGCCCACTCATGGCTGATGGCATAGTCCTTTCCTGCGGCGCTTTCACTTGATCCTTCTTTGACGGTGAGGCTCTGCACCAGCGACAGCCCGGCGAAGCCCAGTTCGTCGAGCAAGGGCAGAAGCCATCGCTCGCGGGTCAAGGAGGTTCCGGTTTCGTCCAGTTCCAGCGATACCTCGGCCTGACGAAACCCGGCCCACAACGCTGTCAACCGCTGCCACGAGCGGGTAATGGCGTCCCGTATCCGCTCGCCGGGGGCCAAACCGTAATCGACGGCCTTCATTCCCGACAGTTTGAGATCCACGTTATCCACTCGCTCTAGAAGCTCTCGCGACAACAGAGCACCTAGGACCGAAACCGCTTCCCGGCTCATCAGGAGGCCTCCTTGGGCAGAAAGTGGTACACGGCGAGCACATCAGTTGGGGTTTGGGCCTCAACCGCGACCCGACCAGGACCAGGACCGCGCACGACGGCTCCTTGGCGTCGGTCGGCATCCCGCACTCGGGCGTGGGCCTCAGCCAGTGCTTCGGCGCGGGCTTCGGCCTCGGCAGCAACCGTTGGGCGCCAACGCGGCTCAGCATCGATTATCGCCTTGATGCGCTCGGCCGCTACCTCGGGCATCACGTTCCCCGCGGGCTCAGCATCCAAGAGGGGCCGAACCTGCTCGGGCGTCAGCCAATCCGGTCTGTGGGGTGCGCCTGCGAAGGCCAGCAGCATGGCCTCTTCAGCCAGCATGTGATGTTCACCACCGCGGGCCGACGCAGCGATCGACATCCTCACCCGGCATAGAAGCAGCGTGGTGATGATCGACACGCCACCCGTTCGCATAACTCCGCAGCGAGCGGCGACAAACTGCCTTCCTCCTTCGGTTGCGCCAGATGAATCGAGGGCCTGGTCAAGAACATGGCCGGCCAGCCCGCCGACCGCGGGATGAGTACGGGAGAGCACCAACCCGCCCTTGGGCGCTGTTTGGCCGAACCCGAGAACCATATTGGAGTCATTTGTGTCGCGAAGCGCCAGAGAATCCTTGACCGCGTCGGGCACCTCGGCCAGGTCGACTTCATACGTTCGATCCGAGGCGGCAGCATCATCGGCAATAGCCGCTCCGTAAGAGCGCAGGGCCGCGGTCATGAACTGTTCAACGTCAGTTCCCGAGCCAATGGCCTCGCGCATAGCGGCCAACTCGTCAGCCACCTCACTGGGGTCGATTCGCCTCTGAGCGAACAGTGATCGGCGGCGACTTATTTCATTGTCGCGGGCCCGCTCCCACTCGGCGTCGAGTGCATCAGTCTTGGGGCGCAGCTGCTCGATGATCCCTTGGAGAGGGACATCGATTGCCCGGCCAGACGAGGTCAGCACCTGCTCGGCCAGCGCTTCGATGATGTCGCTCGTGGAGCCGGGCACCGGAATTGACACTCCCAGCGCACCCCTGATTTTGCGGTGCTTGCGAAGCAAGACCTCTAGCACTGTCTCGTCGATGCGATTGTCGGCACCCCAGTAGGTGACTACCCGTACCTCAGGCCGCGGCTGGCCGTAGCGGTCTACCCGCCCTTCCCGCTGTTCAAGGCGGGTGGGGTTCCACGGCAGGTCATAGTGGATCACCGCCGAGAAATGGTCTTGCAGGTTGACGCCCTCGCTGAGGCAATCGGTGGCCACCAGCACACGGCGGGGATGATTGGCCAACTCGACGATACGAGCCTCCCGGTCAGACGGAGGTAGGCGACCGGTAACAGCGGCCACTTCGGGACAGTCGCGCTTGGGCAGGCGTGCCCGCAGCCGTTCGGCCACATACTCGGCGGTCTCGATGAACCGGCAAAACACGATGGGCTGGAAACCGTCGGCCAGTAGTTCGCTCACGATTCCGACCAAAAGCTTCGAGCTTGGTATCGGCCCCTTTGCCCCCAGTGGCGATCTCGTCGGCCTGCTTTGCGAATTCCTGCAACCGGCGGGACACTGCTGACTCGGCTGCTTCCGTTTGGCTACCAGGCACGACATCAGGTGCCTCTTCGACATCATCCAGATCAAGGATCATGCGGCGACCCAACTCGTCGATGTCTTCAACGGAATCAGTGTCGGCATCAACGGTGACCGCCCGAGTCCGCAGCGTGGCGGCAGCCGCTGCCGGGCTGGACGCCAACGCCCGCAGTAGCCCCAACGCCGACCACCAGCGAATGCGCTGACCTCGCTGTCCGGTGCCTCGTTGGACCACGGAGCTCCGGGCATACTCCAAGACCTCGTCAAAAAGCGCCCGATAGCCAGGTGATAGGTCGTAGTGCTGTTCGCGGTCAGCTCTTTCCGGAAAGTGCGTGTCGATGTCCAGGTAGTTGTCGATGTCGCTGCGACGGCGCTGAACCAGATGGCGAGCCAACCGCTCTCGATGACGGCGGTTGTGCTCACCGGCAAGGTCGTGGGGCAGGTCGGCGAAATCACCATCAAGCAGGCTCAAGAGTGAGCGGAACGAGTCGTCCTTGCCCGAATGCGGAGTGGCAGTGACCAGGATTAGGTGGCGCGCCGCCTTGGCAGCTAGATCCCTCACCAATGCATGGCGCTGGTGGCGGCTGCTAGCGGCACGCTCGCCTGCTTGGGCGCAGGTGTGGGCCTCGTCCACTATCACCAAGTCGGGACAATTTCGAATGAACTCGCCGCGATAGCGATCAGACTTGATGAAGTCCAAGGAGACGATCACATTCGGATAGCGGTCGTAGATGGACTGGCCGACGGCCAGACCGCGTTCGAGGCGGGTGGCGGTGGATGCCAGCACAAGTTCAGTTTCAATGTGGAACTTGTCGGCTAGCTCCACTTGCCACTGCTCGGCGAGATGAGGCGGGCAAAGCACCGCTAGGCGGTCGGCATCTCCTTGGGCCATCAGTTCGGCAGCCACCAATGCGGCTTCGATGGTCTTGCCCACGCCCACGTCGTCGGCGATCAGCAGGCGCACCGGGTCGAGGCGAAGGGCCATCAACAGAGGCACCAGCTGATAAGGGCGGGGATCGACAGCCAATTGGGCAACCGAGCGGAATGGTCCCGCACCGGAGCGAAACCCGAGCCGCAGCGCATCTCTCAGCAAACGGGCTGAGTGGGCATCTCCCAAATGCCGAGACGGGTCGGGCAGATCGAAACTGGCGGCTGAGACATCTTCGACTGCGGCCAGGATGCCGGTGGTTTCGTCGTCGGTGCCGCCCAGCGGGCGGACCATCACTATCTCATCGGTGCTGTCGGGCAAGACAACCCAGTCGCGCCCTCGCGCGGTGACCAGCGAGCCAGGTGCGAAGGTCATGAGGCCCCCTGGCTGCCAATGCCGAATACTGCGGGATGGCGGGTGGCGATGGCTTGCCAGTCGTCAGCGTGGCCGAAGCGTATGACCTGATAGCCGAGATCGTTCATGGCATGTTCTTGGATGGCATCTCGCGCCGCTCGCTCGGGGTAGTCGTGATGAGGGCCATCCACATATACCACCGCGCAAGCCTCGTCGTAGACGAAGTCCGGGCGGGTCTGGGCGGTCTCGAAGTAGACCTGCGAACGGTCGGGGCGTCGATAGCCGCCGCGTTCGAGGAAGGCTAGAAACTGCTGCTCAAGGCCGGAATCAGCGGAGTCGGCCAATTCGTCATCGTGCTTGTCTCGGGCAAAGGTCGCGCCGTGGACCAGAGGCATGAGATATTCGGCCGCCAGACGGCGGTCGAGCAGGCCATGATCACCTTGGTTCGAGTACGACATCAGACAGTCGTAGCAAGCCGCCTCACACGCCTCCACCTGACCAGGCCCGTCTTGGTCATGGCCGGTATCGGGATCAGTGTGGCAGCGTCGCAGCGCCTCGCGAGCGATCCGCGGCCACAGCGACGGATCGTCCACCAACTGCTTCAGGGCACCCGCACCACCCTCGGCCGCCTCGTACACCAGCAGTTGACGGCGATTATCCGGCGATGGCAGCGGCTCGGCGGCGATCTCGCTCGGCTCCAATTGGAACACCACTTGCAGGGCGGAAGTCAATGCGGCCTGGACCGAGGCCATCGTTTCCATGTCGAGCCCGGCGGGGGCAAGATCGGCGGGGTTTGGACTGCTCTGGCTGCTCCTCTGGGCTACTGGCTCAATGAGTAGGGCGTTGCGGGCGTCAGTTACATAGGGGATCACCCGGACCGTGCGCTGAGACAAAGGATCTTGATGGGATGTGTCGGCATCGCCCTCGGCGGCATCGGCGTCGCGTGCCCAGTAGCCCCGCTCGATGTCAAGCACAAACCCGAGCTGCGCCCGATTGGCACGTCGCCGTTGCCCTTCGTTGATTCGCCAGATTGTGGCCGCGTCCCCATACGACAATCTCAAAAGTGGTCCGTCATCGCGAAAGGCCCCGTCTGTCTGAGCAGCGCAGAGCATTCGCTCGCGAACAGATCTTTCGCCTTGGCGGCGAGCGAAGCGGACCGCGGCGACGATGTCGTAGCCCCGCCGCTCTCGCTGTTCCTCATCGGACGTGATCCGGTCGCGGCGGCGAGTAGACACGTTGCGCAGTCGGAACATGTTTCGAGTCTGCGGAGGCAGAGGCTCGGAGCAATGCTCGCATACGTCGGGACCAGGACCGGTGTAGTCGGCATGCAGGTAGCCGCACGCTTCGCATCGCTTGATCGACGTGGTGATTATCGACCCGCCGTCGGGGTCGCTCTCGAAATCCTCGGCGTCGAGGATCACCCGGTTGACCTGATAGCGGTTGCCCTCGTGGTAGATCAGGCTGTGGGGGCTGAACTCGGAGATGGCCAGGAAGCGGGGGCGTTGCAAGAACTCAGTGCCGCGTTGCTGTCGGCCTGGCACGAACGCCGACAACGGGAGACGGGGGAACGAATACCCTGGCAGGAAGCCTTCAGCCGCAAAGTAGCGGTAAGGGTAGAAGTCCGAGTGGAAGCCGTCGCTCAAGTCACCTCGCAACAGATCGAGCTGGCGGACGGCCTCGCGACGAAGGCGGTCTGCTTGTTCTCGATCTCGGCGAGTACGACCGGCTGACTGCCGGATGCGGGCCTGCTCGACAGCCTGGTGAAGCGCCGAGCGGTACAGCGACTTCCATCTATCGAGCGAGTCTGCGAACCGCTTGGGAAGTGCCTGCATGGTGCCATCGAGCCAGTCAGCAGTCCACCAGTCGGCCTCGGTCAGCTCTGGGCCGAGATTCTCGAGGACCGCTTGGGCGCGAATCTGAGCCTGCGTGCGGACAGCTTCATCAGACAGCGCGTCATCTACGTGTGCCAGTAACTCCAACGAAGGCTCATCGCCTGATAGGTCGAGCAGTTCGCCCATCTTGCTGCCCAGATTGAGGCCGCTGTGGGTCAGCCACACCGAGTGGACGTGGGCCCGAACTAGATCCTCGTTGGCCAGATCAAGGCGGGGAGCCTCCACCTGGCCCGCCACCATCTGCTCCTGATGGCGAAGGAAGTGCTGATCGTGGCTGTTGCCGGTTGCGCAGAAGGTGGTGACCAATGCGGGCTGCCCGCTGCGTCCGGCTCTCCCCGAGCGCTGCGCGTAGTTCGCCGGCGTGGGCGGCACGTTTCGCATATTCACTGCGTTCAGCTCGGCAATGTCGACGCCCAACTCCATCGTGGGTGAGCAGTACAAGACCGGCAACTCCCCGTCGCGGAATCGGTGCTCCCGCTCGGCACGCAGTTCGTGGGTGACTTGCGCGGTGTGCTCCCTGGCCTCGATGCGGTGCTCTTGGGCGTCCTGCTGGGTGTATAGACCCACAAAGTACGGATTAGGCCTGATGCCGTGCTCTGGCCCTGTCGGCATACGAATCGGGTCGTAGTAGGGCTGGCCGTTGCCCAACTCCCAGCGCATCGCCCCCGCGGGAAGCTGCCAAATCCTACAGCCGTCGTCTTCGAGGCCTGCTTGGTACAACAACCCGTAGACGTTTAAGGCTCCGGCAAGGTCGTCGATGATCTGCTGCCGCTCATCAAGCGTCAGGTGTTGAACGCTACCTAACGTGTCGAGGCGGTTGAGGAACTGGCCGAAGCCGCTGCGGGGTCCGAGGTGGGTGAGGCTTCGGTCATCATTTGGCCGGCGGGGCCGGGCGACCAGTGCCGAGCTGTACTCCAAACGCTCGCCTTCGAGCGACCACGGATCGCATAGGTTCTGCTCGCTGCGCTGTTGCATTGCCTGGTGGTTGGTTCGGTCGAGGACTCCGACCCGGATGGCCAGCTCCCGGCGGGCGACATCCAACATGGCCCGCAGGATCTGAAAACGGACTCCGGCGTCGCTCTGGGCAAGGACAGGGTGGCGAGTCGCCCACTCCTGCTCGTCGGCGGCCAGCTCGTCGAGCGACTCGTAGCCGATCGATAGGAGTCCACATTGCTCGAGATTGGGTTGGGTGATCCGCCAGCCTCGGCGCAAGTCGAGATACAGCCGATAGGAAATCGCCTCGGTGAGCGCTTGACTTGCCATGTTCTGGGCATGACCCCTTGCCTCGGGCTGAAGGGCATAGGTCTGCGGGGGCAGGTCGAGGACTTCGACAACTCGCTGGGCCACGTTGTCATGGTGAAGGCCCTCCTCTCCGGCCATACGCAGGGCTTGATAGAGGGCTGACCGCAGCATGGTGACCTCGACAAAGTCGTTGAGGTGGCCCGCTTGGAGCGAGGCATCTTGGCGGTTGTCGGTGAATGACAGAAGTTTGTGGGCTCTGGGACTGAGTTCACCCTTTTCGCGCAAGTGGCTGACTGTGGCCAGGGATGTGATCGTGGTCACCGTCGAGCGCCCCTGCGAGCCGAGGGTGCCCAGCCGAGTGAAATCATTCCCAAGGCGCCCGGTGTAGGAAACGCCGCAGTTCATGCAGAACCGGAATGGGGTTGGGAGCCAAAAGGCGATGGTTGCGCCAGCCTGGCTTTCTCCAGAGTCCAATGTGGCTAAGTCGTCATCCACCAGCGGGACAAACGCACCATTAGCAGCGACGCTGATAGGTCTGGGAACACTATCCCTCCGACCGTCGCGCAACCTTTGGTTGGCGTCGAACCAGTCAAAGGGCAGGCGGTTTTCGATGCCCTCGCGATAAATGGGCCATGGAATGTCTCTTGGGCCTTGCTCATCTGGCCCCGCTGCTTCAACGGTGGGTCGGCTCCCCCGGCCAGGTGCATCGGGATGCGGATCGACGAACAAGAAGCCGGGTTCACCATCACCATCATCAGTGTCACCTAAGTCGCGAGCCACAAGAGCCGATCCGCCATCAACCGCTGATTGCCGAACTACGTAATACTCCTGCCCACATTGCCGGCAGAACGACAATGGGAGGTACGACCGGTTCCGGTCGTCACGCACAAACCGCTGCGCCCGCATTGTGATCTCTCGATCTTCGGCGTCCTCTGGGGTGGCGTATGCCGTGTCTCCCGCACTGAGGAACTGATGCAGACGGAAGGCGAATACGCTCTGGCCCGCTGCTTGGTACGGCAGACGGCTGGCGGTCAAGAGCTGGTCTTGAATCGCCTTCTCACACTGGGCACTAGGCAGGCCTGTCGCCGCGGCGAGACGTTCTCCTCCACCATCGGGTCCTGCGATGGGAATGGGCGTAGCCCGCACCAGCCGACCGCTGGCATCCTCGGCCAGGCCGAACGTTGATTCGATCCAGATCGACAATGGGTCGGTCAAGAATTCATCAACGGTGACGGCACCTGGGGGTGGGCTATCAACCCGGCGAGCCAGTTCTCCGGCGAACTCAAGGCTGTTGATGTCTCGATCGTCCGTGACCCGCCGCAGTGTTTCAGAGATGATGTCATCGGGCCCGACTTCAGCGCCGAACAGCTTTGTGGCCACCTCTGCGACTCGGGCATCGCGCTCTGCGGGCGTGCCCTCGGTCGAGAGTGTGGCCGACGTGCCCACGCACTGCATGTCGGATGCACCGGTAGCCTCTCGGATGCGGCGAACCAGCATGGCCACATCCGCTCCCTGGCGACCTCGGTGGGTGTGTAATTCGTCAAGCACCAGGAAACGCAGTGAAGACATCGCCCTTACCAAGGCTTTGTCGATGTAGCGGGTGAGAATGAGCTCGGCCATCACATAGTTGGTGAGCAAAATATCGGGCGGATTGGTGAGGATCGCCTCCCGCTCGTGCTGGTTCTGCTGGCCGGTGTACACCGCAAACGTGACAGGCCGGTCTACGGTTGAACCGGGCGTTGTCGCCCACGAACCGTGGTCGAGGAACTTGGACAGTTCCTCATATTGGCTGTTGGCCAGAGCGTTCATCGGATACATGACCAAGGCCTTGACGCCCTGGCCCGACCCCGAACGCAGCACATGATCGACGATGGGAATGATGTAGGCGAGACTCTTGCCCGATCCGGTTCCGGTGGTGAGCACATAGTTCCGCCCTGCTGCGGCCGCATTGACGGCCTCACTCTGATGCCGGTGCAATGTGAGCAAGTGGCCTTGGGAGTTGTCGGCCGATTTGCCCGTTTGGAAGATGTCACCCGCCGTCTGGTGCAGTTGCCCTGATTCAACCAGCTCATCGATCGACGCCCCCGGCTCAAACGCCGGGTTCACTCCGACCCGTGGATGTGGCCACAACAGTCCACCGTCCAGCGCCTCGGTTACACCATCTCGAATGCGCCCGTCGGCGATCTCCACGAAGCTCTCGGCGTACCGCCGGTACTCCCCAACCACCCGCTCCCGAAGCTCAAATACGTCCACAATCAGTCTCCGTCACGAAGGGACTGGCTGCCCCGAGCCTCGGAATGTGTCTGCCTCAGCACCGCCCCATCCTCGCATCGGGGTGTAACCCTATGGGCAATACAGGCTGCTGTCAGGACTAATGGACCCCGATGACTACCTCTGCCTAACTGGCAACTGCAATCGCCGATCTCCCTAACGCGAAACAGCCCCGACCGAAGTCGGGGCCGTCAGGCCAGGGCTGCTCACCCCGGCGGGGCAATCCTTATCCTACCCCGGCAAAGGACGAACGTCAGTTTGCGCTACTCCTCTACGAGGGACCAGATTCGCTTTAGGGGGAGGTCGGCACGAATCTCTTCACTGAGTTGCTCGTAGTTTTTGAGAACGGCATTGAGCAGGTCTTCGGCATCCCAGACACGGACACGGAAGAACTGATTTCGAAGCTCCTGTCGTGCCACTTTGTTGACTCCGCCCCATGCAACCAGGAGTGCTTGCTCGGCACCATGGGTTGTGAGCACTCCATGGAGTTCGCGAACCACCTTCGCATCAACCGGTGCAGGACTTGACTTAACCTGAACAATCAATCGAGGGCTATCCAACCCCAGTGGGCCTTGACCAGCGAAGATGTCGATCCCGCCGTCAGCGCCCGGAGATGCCTGCTGGGTAGAGAACCCTTCTGCAGATAGAACAGCTGCAACGAGTCTCTCCAAACCACGACCAGCGAATTCCTGGGCAACATAGGCCTGAATCTGATCGCGTCCGATTCTCTCAAGGTCAAAGGTTGATTCCGCCGCGTCAGTCGCATCCGCATCCTCCGCCTCCAACAACTCGACAGTTTCGTCTCGAGCACCGGGATCCTCTCCGGTCTCCATGATCTTCTGAAGACGCCATGCTCCATCGTTTCGAGTGACCTGGCACACAGTCTGAGCTGCACCAAGTGAATACAGAAGGTCTTGCTTTACAGCTGTCCGTGGGACATCTGTGCGATGCCAATCGACCGAGATCACATGTCTCTTCCGGGCATCGTCGTCTTCTCTGTACTTGTACCCGTCCTTCACGGTGCCCAGAGCGATTTGGGATGTCGTCTTCAGCGGAAGAACCACCAGATCACCGGGCATCGCGCGACGCATCGCCCAAAACTGACTGGTGTAATTCGCCACGCTGGCGCTTGAGGCATCAGGAAAGGAGACCCTAACGATCTCCTTCATTTCGTCGCGTGAAGCTACTTCGGTCAAGTCTGGAATCTCATTGAACCCACCCCCGGCGGCAAATCCATTCTCGAGGGCAAAGTCCTCGCTCTCACCTCCCCCACCAGATCGAACCAACCAAGCTCTAAGCGTGTCAGTCATTGCCTGATCCTCTTGCCTTACGGCAGCACGGTTTCGGTGTCGCGGCCTGATCTCAGGAGGGTGCCGGGGGTGGTGCCGGTGGGGTGGCCGGCGGCGATTATCTCGGTGCCGTTGACCAGCACGTGCTCTACGCCGATGGCGCTGGCGTAGAGGCGTTCGCAGCTGCCGGGGAGGTCGGTGCGCTCCACGATGGGGCCGGAGGCAACGGTGTTGGGGTCGAATACCACTAAATCGGCGCAGTAACCCTCGGCCACCCGGCCTCGGCCCTTCAGGCCGAACAGGCGGGCGGGCTCGTCGGTCAAGAGCCGCACGCACTCTTCCATCGACAACAGTCCCCGGTCGCGCACTGCTTGGGCCAGCATCTCGGTGGGGAAGCGGGCGCCGCACATGCGGTCGAGGTGGGCGCCAGCATCGGAGCCTCCCACCAGAACCCGCTGGTCCTGCCACAGATCGGCCCGCTGCTGCCAGGCCACGTCGATGTCGTCGGACGAAAGGGGCCACAGTGCGGTGCGCAGATCGTCGGCCACCACGATGTCGAGCAAGGCGTCGAACGGGTCGACCCCCCGCTCTGCGGCGATGTCGCCCACCTTGCGACCGGTGAGCCCGGCGTTCTCCGGGGCGTAGGTGTCGCCGATCTCCATGTTGGCCCAGGTGGAGATGAACTGGAACGGCCCCTCGGAGCTGCGGGCCTGCTCATCCAGCCACTGCCGCACCGCGGGATCGGCCAGCTTGGCCTTCTTCTCGTCGTGGTCCAGGTACAGCACATCGCCCCAGTTGGGCAGCAGGTACAGGGCGCAATAGCTGGCGAAGCTCATCTTCAGCCCGCCGATCGACGGCATCGACAGCGCCACGATGCGCCCACCGGCCTCGGCGGCCACATCCGATGCCCGGAGCTGGTGCTGGGTGCGGTCCATCATCGTGGAAGCGTGAGAGAGGACGTTCCAGTTGAGCGACCGCTGGGCCCGCACCGACATCTGGGTCATCAGGTCGATCTCCTCTTCGGTGAAGAACGCATTGCAACCGGTGATGATGAACTCCAGCCAAGTGCCCGGGTGGTCGCCCACCGCGGCGCACAAGGCCAGCATCTCGTCGCGGTCGGCGAAGTAGGAGGGAACCGGATCATTGTTGCCGTCGGAGTGCGTGGTGGACTGCGACGACGAGAATCCCAAGCCGCCGGCCTCCAGCGCCTCGTGCAGCAGCCGCACCATCTCCGCCACCTGCTCGGCAGAGGCCGCGTTCCCGGTGCCCTCGGCCCCCATCACAAAGCGGCGCAGCGCCGAGTGGCCCACCAGGAATCCGGCGTTCACCCCGATGCGCCCTTCCAGAGCATCCAAGTACTCCGCGAAGCTCGACCAGCTCCACGGCAGGCCCTGCTCCAGTGCAGGCAGGGGCATGCCCTCCACTTTGGCCATCATCCGGCGGATGTAGTCGGCGTCGTCGGCCTTCAAGGGGGCCAGCGTGAAACCGCAGTTGCCGCCCAACACCGTGGTCACCCCGTGCTCGTTGGAGGGAGAGGCCAGCGGATCCCAGAACAACTGGGCGTCGTAGTGGGTATGGGCGTCGATGAAGCCCGGCGCCACCACCAGCCCGTCGGCGTCGATTACCTGCGCCGCGGTGTCGTCGACCTCCCCAACAGCGGTGATCCTCCCGCCGCTGATGCCCACATCGCCGACTGCGCCCGGCGATCCGGTACCGTCCACAACGGTTCCGCCCTTGGTGATCAAATCCAGCATGGCGACAGGCTAGTAGCGCACAGCGGCATGATCCCCAGCAGGCTCTGGGCGCAGCGCCAAGAGTACGCTCCACCCATGCCGGAGATCCCCAAAATCATCTCGGTGGACGACCACATTGTGGAACCGCCCACTCTGTGGACCGACCGCCTGCCCCGCAAGTACGCCGACGTCGGGCCCCGGGTGGTGCGGGAAAAGCTCTTCAAAGACCGGGCGATCATCAATCACATGCCGGAGTGGGTGGACAGCGATGTGGAGCGAACGATCGACTCCTGGCTATATGAGGACCTCAAGCAGCCCCTTATCCGGCTCAGCGCCGCGTCGGGCTACCCCAAAGACGATCTCGGTCCTCAGCCGATCACCTACGACGACATCCTCCCCGGTTGCTGGCAACAAAAGGCCCGCCTCGAGGACATGGACATCAACCACGTTGAAGCCGCCATGTGCTTTCCCATGTTCCCCCGGTTCTGCGGCCAGACGTTCTTGGAGGCTGCCGACAAGGAACTGGCCCTGTTGTGCGTGCAGGCCTACAACGACTGGATGATCGAGGAGTGGTGTGCCGGCACCGACGGCCGGCTGATTCCCCTGCCGCTGATTCCGCTATGGGACCCACACCTGGCCGCCGCCGAAGTCCGCCGCAACGCTGAGCGGGGTGCGCACGCCGTCTCGTTCACAGAGCTGCCCACCAACCTCGAGCTGCCGTCGATCCACGATGCCGAAGGCCACTGGGAACCGTTCTTCGCCGCCTGCGAGGAAACCGACACCGTGGTGTGCATGCATATCGGGTCGGGGTCGCGCATGCCGTCCACCTCGGCCGATGCCCCGCCCGCGGTGATGTCCACGCTCACGTTCAACAACGCCATGGGATCGCTGGCCGACTGGCTCTTCTCCGGCGTGTTCATCCGCTACCCCGAGATCAAAATCGCCTACAGCGAGGGGCAGATCGGCTGGATTCCCTACATATTGGAACGGGCCGACGTCGTGTGGGAGCAGAACCGGGGGTGGAACGGTGTATGGGGGGTGATTCCCGAGCGGCCCAGCACGTATTTCACCGACCACGTGTACGGGTGCTTCTTCGACGACCAACACGGACTGGCCAACATCGAGGCCATCGGCGCCGACAACGTGACCTTCGAAACCGACTACCCTCACAACGACAGCTCTTGGCCCCACACCAAGGAGGTGGCCGAGAAGCTGTGCGAGGGACTGTCTGACGAGGTGATCTACAAGATCATGCGCGGCAACGCCATCAAGATGCTCCACCTGCCCTTCGATCAGTAGTGATTGAGCCCGGCTCATGATCTACGACTTCGTGATCGTCGGCGGGGGCTCTACCGGCGCGGTGCTGGCCGCACGGCTGTCGGAGAACTCAGACACCTCGGTGCTGCTGCTGGAAGCCGGGCCCATCGAGCCCGATCCCGATGCCGACCGGCTGGGTGCGGTGGACTTCTCCCACACCGGGCGCGATTGGGGATTCCAGGCCCGCACCACCGGCGACGCCACCGCCCCCTACCCCCAGGGCCGGACGTTGGGCGGGGGCTCCGCAGTGAACGGAGGGGTGGCCCTTAGGGGGATGCCCAGCGACTACGACGCCTGGGCCAGCCCTAACTGGAGCTGGGACGCGATGGCCCCCTGCTTTCGCCGCCTGGAAGACGATCCCCTAGGCGGCGACCTCCACGGTATCGGCGGCCCCATCCCCATCCGACGGGCGGCAAAGGATGAGCTGGTCGCCCCCCAACAGCAGCTTCAGGCCGCCGCCGAGGACAACGGGTTGATGTGGGTGGACGATCACAACGACGGCGTGTCGGAGGGCATCGGACCGTCGCCCCAGAACGTGGTGGACGGAGACGACGAGTGGCTCCGGTCCAGGTGGCCAAGTTCGTCGCTCCCAACCGCATCGGAGAAAGTGAGGGTGTCCACCGCCATGGCCTACCTCCGCCCGGCCGACGGGCGGCCCAACCTCCGCATCATCGGCGGGGCCCATGCCCACCACATAGTGATCGAGAGGGATCGGGCCACCGCGGTGGCCTATTCACCGGACGGCAGCAGCCTGGAGCAGGTGCGAGGACGCCACATCGTGGTGTGCGCGGGAGCCCTCAACTCCCCCGCGCTGCTGATGCGCTCGGGTATCGGCCCGGTGCGGGATCTTGAGGCGGTGGGAATCCGCTCTGTGGTCGACCTTCCTGGCGTGGGCGCCAACCTCATGGAGCACGTGGGGGCGTTCATCTTCGTGGTTCCTCCCGACAGAGCGGTGACCACCGACGTGGTGCAGCATCAACTGCTCATTCGCTACAGCTCCCCGGGCAGCCCGGTTACCAACGACATGCAGATCGGCATGATGAACCACTGGGACCTGAGCCAGAACGAGGCTTTGGCCGAGGTGTGCGGCTCGGAGCTCATCTGGGGCATCTGCGCCGGCATCCAAGTCCCTCGGTCCCGGGGGCGGCTGCGGGTGCTGTCGCCCGACCCCGGCCACCCGCCGGTGATCGACCTGAACCTGTTGGACAGCCCCTACGACGTTGACCAGCTCACCGCTGGGCTGCGACTCTGCTATCGACTGGCCACCCATGAGGCGTTGTCGGAGAGGTTCGAGCGGGTGGCGGTTCTCGACGAGGCCGCCCTTGCCGAAGGCGACGACGATGCCCTGGCCGAATACGCCCGACAGTTCAGTTTTCCCTGGTACCACGCCTCGGGCACCTGCCGGATGGGGCCCTACCCCGACGCCGGCGACGTGGTTGACGACTTCGGGCGGGTCCACGGCATCGACCGCCTGTCGGTATTCGACGCCTCCATCCTGCCGATGATCCCCCGGGCCAACACCAACCTGACCTGCATCGCCGTGGGCGAGCGGGCCGCCGAACTGCTGAAATGAAGACATGAGAAAAGGAGCGCCATGAGCCCCACCCCCATGATGATCTCGTCCGACTCCCACATCATCGAGCCGCCCGACCTGTGGACCGAGCGGGTGACCTCCGGTCCGATGGCCGAGCGGGTGCCGCAGGTGCGCCGCGAGCCCGGCGGCGATTGGTGGTACATCGACGGCCAGCGTTCCATGTCGTTTCTGGGCTTCCAAGCGGGCAACCGGTTCGACCAAGACCCCACCAAGCTCCGCATCGAGGCGTCGTTCGACGAGGTCCGCCCCGGGGCCTATGACCCCGAGAAGTTCATCGCCGACAATCGCACCGACGGGGTGGCCGCCTCGGTGATATATCCCAGCGAGGCGCTGCTGGCCTACAGCATCCCCGACTCCGAGCTGTGCTCGGTGACCATGGCCGCCTACAACGATTTCATTGCCGATTTCTGCGCCTATGACCCCCAGCGGTTGAAGGGCATCGCCCTCATCAACGTGGACGATGTCGACGAGGCCATCGCCGAGATGACCCGCTGTCGCAACATCGGCTTGTCGGGCGCAATGATCAGCGTGATGCCCCCGCCGGGCCAGGGCTACGACCACCCCCGCTACGAGCCGTTCTGGTCGGCCGCCGTCGACCTCGACGTTCCGCTGTCCATGCACGTGGCCACCGGTCGACAACTCGCCAGCGCCAGCGGTCAGACCAAGAACGATGTCCGGGTTGTGACCGAGGCCGCGTTCTACCTGCAAGATCACTTCGTGCGGAAGTCGCTAGGCGAGATGATCTTCGCCGGCGTATTCGAGCGCCATCCCCAGCTCAAGGTGGGATCGGTGGAACACGAGGTGGGCTGGATCCCGTTCTGGCTGTTCCAGATGGACTACTGCTACACCGACCGGCCGCTGCGGGGCGACTGG
>JAJDYU010000065.1 GCA_022825005.1 Acidimicrobiia bacterium | reverse complement strand
CCGCACCCTGGTGCTCCAGGGCGAGCACCATGTGTTCGATGTGGGTTCCAACGGCGAGACCGTCCACAAGATCAAGCCCGCCGGCACCTACAGCCAAAGCCCTTCCGGCGAAATTCACATGGAGCGGGGCGGACCCGATGGCGCCATCGTGCTGTTCAACCTGCACTCCCCCACCGGCGAACTGTTTGAAACCCTCGACGCCGACCACAATGTGTTGGCCACCTCCACCATCGAGTCGATGTCCGATGGCCCCTTGATGGGCGGCTAGCCCAACCTGTACAAAACGAGACTCAGCGGTGGACCGTACTGGACTTGAACCAGTGACCTCTCGCGTGTGAGGCGAGCGCTCTGGCCATCTGAGCTAACGGTCCGGGGGTCGTTCAGGATAGCTCAGGCCACATTGGCGGAGCGAAGAGTTGTTCGCAGTAGGCCATGGCTTGGAGCACCCGCACATCGCTGAGTTGGGGGCCCACGAGTTGGAGCCCCACCGGCATGCCGTCGGCGGCGAAACCGGCCCTCACGCTGCCCGCCGGCAGCCGGGTCAGGTTGTACGGGTAGGTGTGGCGGATCCAATTGTCGACGAGCTCGCCGTTGACCAGTCCCTGCCCCCCGCACTCGGGAAAATGGCCGGCCACAGTGGGGGTGAGCAGCAGGTCGGCTTCGGCCAGCACACCGTTGAGTGTTTCGGACATCTCGTAGAAGATGTCGAGCGCCCGGTTGAAATCAGCCACTTGGGGACTAGTGGACAGCCCGAAGTAGTAGCGCAGACCGGGGGTGATCTGCTCCATCTGCTCGTCGGTCAGCTCGCCCAGCTCACCCGACACCGCGTTGGCCGACAACAGCACGTACTCCCAGATCGGGTCGTTGAAAAGGCCCTCTTCCCGCACCTCCACGGCCACGCCGGCCGCTTCCATCTGAGCCACCGCGGCCTCGCACACCGCTACCACCTCGGCATCCGACGGCTTGCCGTCGGGCGCCGGGCACCACACCACCCGCTGGGGCTGCCAGCCCTCGTCCAGCGCCTGGCGCCAAGACCGGTCGGGACGGGGCAGCGAGTCGAGGTCGCGGGGCGACGGCCCCATCACCAGGTCTTGCACGAAGGCGATGTCGGCCACCCGCAACGCCATCGGCCCGTGGACCGAGAGGGGCCACAGCCGGTAAGTCCCCTCCACCGGCACCCGGCCCAGGCTGGCCTTGAAGCCGCTGAATCCGCAGGCCGCGGCGGGAATGCGGATGGAGCCGCCCCCGTCGGAACCGGTACACAACGGCACCAGGCCGGCCATGAGAGCGGCCGCAGTGCCCCCCGACGACCCGCCCGGCGAGCGCTTCGGGTTCCATGGGTTGCCGGTGGCCCCGAACACGGGGTTGTAGGTGTCGCCGGTCCAGCCGAACTCTGGGGTGTTGGTCTTGCCCATCACCACGCAGCCCGCGGCCCGCAGCCGCTCCACCAGAACGCTGTCGGCCTCCGCCGGCGGGTCACCGGCGTGCAGAAACGAACCCTGCGAGGTCACATACCCGGCGGCGTCCTCCAAGTCTTTGACCCCGAACGGAATGCCGGCCAGCGGCCCGACCTCATCGCCTGAGGCCAACCGGGCGTCTATCTCGTCGGCCTCGGCCAACGACCTCTCGGGGTTCATGGCCACAAAGGCGTTCAGCTCCTGCTGGGCATCAATCGCCGCCAAGGAAGCCTCAACCATCTCCCGGGCCGACACCTCCCTGCTCTGCACCGCCGCGGCCCACTCCTGCACCGACCGCTCACGAAAGTCCATCTTCGTCTCCTCCGTCGACCAAACCCCGACAGTACATCCAGCCAATGCCGCTGTGAGCCGCGGCCAGCCTCAGCCTTCGACCAGCGCAGCGGCCACTGCTTCTAGGCCAGCGGCGCGGCTGGCCTTGACCAGGACGGCGGTGTCGCCTTCGAGTGGACCAAGAGCTGCTACCGCGGCGGCGGCATCATCCACCGGGGCCAGTCCGTAGTCGGCAGTGGCTACGGGGATGACCTCGATGCCCAACTCTTGGGCCAAGGCGCCGATGGCGGCGTGTTCGGCTGCGGTCCGGTCTCCCAATTCGGCCATGACCCCCAGCACCGCCACTCGGCGGGGTCGGTCCACGGCGGCCAGTGAGCGCAGCGCGGCGGCCATTGACATGGGGTTGGCGTTGTAGGAGTCGTTGATGAGCACCGCCCCCGAGGCCAGCTCGGCCACCTCCATGCGCCACGGCGACAGTTGGGCCGAGCCCAATCCGGTGGCGATGTCTTCTACCCCCACTCCGACGGCCAACGCGGCCGCCGCCGCCGCCAGGGCGTTGTCCACCATGTGCTCGCCGCACACCGCCAGGGCCACTTCGGCTTGCCCATTGGGTGTCTCCAGCCGGAATCGGGCCCGCAGGCTGTCGTCCAAGCTCAACTCGGTGGCCCGCACTTCTCCGCTCGTCTGGCCAAAGGTCAGCACCTGCGCTTCGGTCCGCTCGGCCATGGCCGCCACCAAGGGCTGATCGGCGTTGAGCACGGCAACGCCGGAGCTGTCTAGCGACTCCACCAACTCGCCCTTGGCCTCGGCCACCGCCTCCACGGTGCCGAACAACTCGGTGTGGGCCGCCCCGACAGACGTCACCACTCCGACGGTGGGCCGGGCCAGCGAGCAGAGCCAGGCGATGTGGCCCATGCCCCGGGCCCCCATCTCAACCACCACCGCCTCAGCGCCCTCCGGGCAATTCGCCAAGGTGAGCGGCACGCCCAGTTCGTTGTTGAACGACATCGGGCTGGCGTGGGTGGGTCGGTCCACCCCGATGGCCGCTGCGACCATGTCCTTCACCGAGGTCTTGCCCACCGACCCTGTGATGCCCACCACCGGGCCGTTGAACCGGCTGCGGGCGTGGCGGCCCAACTGGGCCAGGGCGGCGGCAGTGTCGTCCACCACCACTGCGGTGGCTCCCTGGGGGGCCTCAGCGGTCAGATAGGCCGCTGCCCCCGCGGCCAAGGCGTCGTCGATGAAGTCGTGGCCGTCTCGCTCGGCCACCACCGGCACGAACAATTCGCCTGAAGCCACCGTCCTCGAGTCGATAGAAGCACCGAACAGTTCGACATCGGGACCCACCAGCCGGCCCCCCACCGCCTGGGCCACCTCCGATGCCGACATTCGCACACGCTTAGCCTCCCACTGTCGGGGCAATCGGTGGGGTACCGTCGGCCTGTGGGAACCTGCACCCGCTTGGTGCTGCTTTTTGGCGGCCGGTCGGCCGAGCACGACGTGTCGTGCGTGTCGGCCCGCCATGTGGTTGCCGCGGCCGACAAAGAACGCTTCGAAGTGGTGGCTCTGGCCATTACCCGGGATGGGCAATGGCGGCTGGCTGAGCTTTCCGAACCCCTTCCCGACCAATTGGATGCCGACGGACTCGCCGTGGCCCCAGCCGAGATCTTCGCCGAGCCCAACACGGTGGTGTTCCCCCTGGTGCATGGCCCCATGGGCGAGGACGGCACCATTCAAGGACTGCTGGAAGTGGCCGACGTGCCCTACGTGGGATCGGGAGTGCTGGCTTCTGCGGTGTGCATGGATAAGGCCATGGCCAAGTTGGTGTGCGCCCGGCACGGGCTTGCCCAATGCCATTTCCGGACGGCATCGGCTGACGACCAACCCGAAGCTGTGGCCCAACAGGCCATTGCAGAGTTGGGGCTGCCGCTGTTCGTGAAGCCGGCCAACATGGGCTCATCGGTAGGGGTTAGCCGGGCCACCACCGAATTCGAGACGGTCAAAGCGCTTGAGGCCGCCGCCCAATACGACCAGACGCTGATCATCGAGGAGGCCGTCGCCGGCCAGGAGATCGAAGTATCGGTTCTGGGAAACCGCGATCCCGAGGCATCGGTCCCCGGCGAGATCGTGCCCGGCGCCGAGTTCTACGACTACGCCGACAAGTACCTAACCGACGGCGCCAAGCTGCTGGTTCCCGCCCAGATTTCGGAAACTGCTGCCCAAGAGGCCCAGCGCCTGGCGATCGCCGCCTACCGCGCCCTGCGGTGCGAGGGCATGGCCCGGGTGGACTTCCTCTACGAATCCGACGGCCGGGGAATGCTGCTCAGCGAGATCAACACCATTCCCGGCTTCACCCCCATCAGCATGTACCCCAAGCTGTGGGAGGCCAGCGGCCTGCCCTATCCCCAGCTCATCGAGACACTGGTCGACCTGGCCGTAGAGCGCTACGAACGCCGCCGCCAACACCGTCGCACCGACCGCTGAGATGAGGGTCCAACACCGCCGCACCGACCGCTGAGACTTAGGCCCAACACCGCGGCAATCGACCACTGAGAGAGCGAGTGGGCTGGGGAAAAGTCCCTGGGTTTGGTAAAACACTGCGGTGATCTCTGATGCGCTGGCCGGCAAGCGGCTGGCGATCACCGGCACGACCGGATTCCTGGGCACCGCTCTCGTGGAGCGGCTGTTGCGCTGCGTGCCCGAGGTGGAGCTGGTGCTGCTGGTTCGGCCCGGCCGCCGAGGCGTCGAGCAGCGCATCCGGCGGGAGATCATCCGCAACGACGTCTTCGACCGGTTGCGCGACGACATGGGCACCGACGAGTTTGAGCGACTGTGCCAGGAGCAGATCACCGGCGTGGCTGGCGACGTGGGCATCGACGGCTTGGGTCTGGACGACGCCGGTCGGGAGCTGATCGCCGGCTGCGACATCGTCATCCACTCGGCGGCTGCGGTGGCGTTCGACAACCCGCTGGACACCGCGGTGGAGGTCAACCTGCTGGGGCCGGTCCGGCTGGTGAACATGCTCAACGAGATGGGAGCGTCGCCCCACTTCATCGCGGTGTCCACCTGCTACGTGGCCGGCAGCCGCCGGGGGAACGCCCCCGAGGAGCCTCTGGCCGACGGCCCCATGTACGTGCCGGTGTCATGGCAAGATGAGGCCGATGCCAGCCGCCGCCGGCGCATAACCACCGAGACCGAGAGCCGCGACCCCGCCCGCCTGGAGGAGTTCCGCAGCCGGGCCCGCCATGAGCTGGGCGCGGCCGGCACCCCGGCGCTGGCCGCCAAGACCGAGCAGCTCCGCAGCCGCTGGGTGCACGACCAGATGGTGGAGGCGGGTCGGTCGCGGGCCGCCTCGCTGGGCTTCCCCGACGCCTACGCCTTCACCAAGGCACTGGCCGAGACGGCGGTCACCGAGATCAAGGGCGACTTGAAAGTGACAACCGTGCGCCCGTCGATCATCGAGTCGGCTTATGCCGAGCCCTACCCGGGGTGGATCCGGGGGTTCCGCATGGCCGAGCCCATCATCATCGGCTACGGGCGGGGGCTGCTCACCGACTTCCCCGGCATCCCCCAGGGAGTGCTAGACGTGATCCCGGTGGACCTGGTTGCCGCGGCCATCTGCGCGGTGGCCGCCCGGGGCCACGACCCCGACCGATTGGTGATACAGGTGGCATCGGGAGCAGTCAACCCGTTCCGGCTCAACCAGTTGGCTGATTTGGCCCACGGCTGGTTCAGCGAAAACCCCATCTACGACGACCGCGACCAGCCCATCCCCCCGCCGAACTGGACTTATCCGGGCCGGGGTCGGGTGGTTCGCCAGCTCAAACGGCTGCGCACGGGGCTGAACGCAAGCGAGCGAGTGCTGGGGCGGCTGCCCATCAGGGGCCGCCAGGCCGAGATCACCGCCGATTTGGATGAGCGCCGCGAGCAGGTGGAGCGGGCGCTGGGCTATGTAGAGCTGTACGGGGCCTACACCGAGTGCGAGGCCCTATTCGGGTTGGACCGTCTGCTGGAGATGTGGGACAGCCTGGACGAAGACGATCAAGCGGCGTTCGGCTTCGATCCCCGGATCATCGACTGGCCCCATTACGTGACCGACATCCACTTGCCCACTGTGGTGGCCCAGGGCCGGGTGAAGACGGCCCCGTCGGGGCGGTCGGGCTCCTCGCGCAAAGACCGCCAGCGAATCCAGATCCTCTCTCCAGACCGGCACATGGCGGCCTTCGACCTGGAGAACACCGTCATCGCAGCCAACGTGGTCATGGCCTACGGCTGGCTGGCCACCCGACGGCTGCCGTTGGACGAGCGGGCCCGCCTGGTGGCCAAGATCTTGCTGGAAGCACCTTCGCTTCTGGCCCTGGACCACCGGGACCGTAGCGACTTCCTCCGCCATTTCTACCGCCGCTACCAAGGGGCGCCTATAGAGCAGATGGCCGAGGACTCCAGCGAGATGTTCAGCGACTTGATCTTGACCCAGTCCTACCCCGCCGCCATCCGCCGGGTACGCCAGCACCGCGCTGCGGGGCACACCACGGTGCTGATCACCGGCGCGCTGGACTTCATCGTGGAGCCTCTGCGCCCGCTGTTCGACCACATCGTGTGCGCCGAGCTGGCCCATGCCAATGGCGCCTACACCGGGCAGTTGGCCGAGGTGCCGCCCACCAGCGAGTCGCGGGCCGAGGTGCTGCGGGACTTCGCCAACGCCGAGGGGCTGCTCATGTCGGAGTCGGTGGCCTACGCCGACTCGGCCAGCGACCTGGCCCTGCTGGAGGCGGTGGGCTACCCGGTGGCGGTGAATCCCGAGCCCAAGCTGGCCGTGCTGGCCCGCAAGCGGGGCTGGCTCATCGAATACTTCGACAAGGCCCCCGGCGGCCCCCGCAAGCTGCTGCCCATCGCCAGCCGGAAGGCGTCATGAAAGACAGAGTGCGACCCACCCCCCGTCCGGGCATGGTCTTGGAGGTGGACCGCTCCACCCCGCCGATCCTGTTCCACCACGGCGAGGGCTTCCGCACCGAGAAGCTCCCGGCGGGGCGCAGCCGGGTGATCTACCCGGCCGAGCCGCTGCTGGGCCTGGCCGATCCCGAGGGTGCCATCCGCCGGGCGCTGCTCAACCCCATCGACCAAGATCCGCTGCCCGCCCAACTGCGCCCGGGCATGAAACTCACCATCGCCTTCGACGACATCTCCCTACCGCTTCCTCCCATGCGCCGCCCCGACATCCGCCAGATGGTGATCGAGCAGGTACTGGAGATGGCCGCGGCGGCCGGTGTGGACGACGTCCACATCATCGCCGCGCTGGCCCTGCACCGGCGCATGACCGAGGACGAGTTGCGCTACTGCCTGGGCGACCGCACCTACGACGCCTTCGCCCCCTCGGGCTGCCTCTACAACCACGACGCCGAGGATCCCGACGGCATGGTGCTGCTGGGCACCACCCCCCACGGCGAGGAGGTGCAGTTCTCCAAGCGCGCCGCGGAGAGCGACCTAGTGGTATACGTGAACATCAACCTGGTGGCCATGGACGGCGGGCACAAGAGCACCGCCACCGGGCTGGCCGGCTACCAGGGGCTGCGTCACCACCACAACGTCAAGACGATGCAGGAGTCCATGTCGTTCATGGACCAGCACCGCTCCGAGCTGCACGCCTCCAACTGGCGCATGGGCAAGGTGCTGCGCGACGCCGGGGTGAAGATCTTCCAGATCGAGACCACGGTCAACAACAACACCTTCGGGGTGGACGGCCCGCTGGCCATGCTCCAGAAGCGGGAGTGGGAGTGGACGGCAAAAGACCGGGCCGCGTTCGTGGCCATGACCACCGGGCTGAAGTACGCCCCGCCCCAGATGGCCCGCCAGATCTTCCAGTCGTGGCGGTCGCCCTACGAGCTGACCTCGGTGCAGACCGGCGAGGTGGAGGCCGTACACAAGGTGACCACCGAGAACGTGTACGCCCAGCATCTGGTGCCTGTGGAGGGCCAGACCGACATTTTGACCATGGGCCTGCCCTACATCTGCCCCTACAACGTGAACTCGGTGATGAACCCGATCCTGGTCATGTGCCTGGGGCTGGGCTACTTCTTCAACCTCTATCGGGGCCGTCCGCTGGTGCGAGAGGGCGGCGTGGTGATCATGGGCCACCCCACCCGCTGGGAGTTCCACCCCGTGCACCATCCCAGCTACATCGACTTCTTCGAGCAGGTGCTGGCCGACACCACCGATCCCGTCGAGATAGAGGCGAAGTACGAGCGCCAGTTCGCCACCGACGAGTGGTACATCCACCTGTACCGCACGTCGTACGCCTACCACGGCGTCCACCCCTTCTACATGTGGTACTGGGGGGCGCACGCCCTTCAGCACCTAGGCGAGGTGATCATCGTGGGCGGCGACACCCGGGCGGTTCAGCGCATGGGCTTCCGCCCCGCCTCCACCCTCCAAGACGCCCTGGAGATTGCCAGCGACACCGTGGGCCGCCAGCCCACCGTCACCCACCTTCACAACCCCCCCATCCTGATGGCCGATGTCAGCTAGGCGGGTCATCTCGAAGCTGGAGTTCCCCTATCGGGCGGCTCGGCCGCCCGCGGGGGTGCCGCCGGCGCCCGACATCAAGAACCGGGGGGCCGACTACGACACCGACTGGGCCCGCAAGCCCGCGGCCCGGGCCGCCCGGCGGATCATTACCGAAGTCGTGATGCAGCCGGCCATGGCCGCCCTGGCCCGGCCCCAGCGCCGGGGGCTCGACCGGCTGGAGCGCATAGAGGGGCCGGTGATCTTCGCCGCCAACCATCACAGCCACATCGACACCCCCTTGCTGTTCACCTCTATCCCTCCCCGGTGGCGCAACCGGCTGGTGGTGGGGGCGGCGTCCGACTACTTCTTCACCGGGGCAATCACGTCGGCGGCCTCGGCCCTGGTCATCGGAGCCATCCCCATCGAGCGCTCCAAGGTGGGGCGGCGCTCGGCCCGGCTGGCCGCCTCGCTCATCGAAGACGGTTGGAGCCTGCTCATCTTCCCCGAGGGCGGGCGCAGCCCCGACGGCTGGGGCCAGCCCTTCCTGGGCGGCGCCGGCTACCTCGCGGTGCGCTGCGGCGTGCCGGTGGTGCCGATCCATGTGGAGGGCACCGACCGCATCCTGCCCAAGGGCCGCAACGTGCCCAAGGTGTCGGCCACCACCGTGACCTTCGGCGATCCCCTGGTGCCCACCGAGGAGGACAACGCCCGCCGATTCGCAGCCCGCATCGAGGTGGCGGTGGCCGCCCTGGCCGACGAGTGCGCCACCGACTGGTACCAGGCCCGCCGCCGAGCCCACGCCGGAACCACCCCCGGCCTCACCGGTCCCAACGTCTCCCCCTGGCGTCGGGCCTGGGCCCTCGGCGACCGATCCCCCCGCTCCCGCCGCCAACACCGCCGCTGGCCCAAGTAGGACCCCTCGGTCAACACCGCCGCTGGCCCAAGTAAAACCCCTAAATCGGCCAATTCCGCGACAAGGCCATTTTGCCGGAAAGCCCGTAGGATCGGAGGTATGCCGGTAGCCGCTTCCACCCCCATTGAGCTGATCGAGAACGTGTATTCCACCCTGGCCGAGCGGGTTGACGCCGCCCGGGAGCGTTTTGGCCGAGAGCTCACGTTGGCCGAGAAAATCCTGGTCAACCACCTAGACGACCCCACCGTCACCCCGGAGCGGGGAGCAACCTACGTGGATCTGCGCCCCGACCGGGTGGCCATGCAGGACGCCACCGCCCAAATGGCCTGGCTCCAGTTCATGACCGCCGGGCTGAACGAGGTGCAGGTGCCCACCACCACCCACTGCGACCACCTCATCTCGGCCCGCATCGACGCCCAGCGCGACCTGGCCGCCGCCCTCGACAACAACGAGGAGGTGTACGACTTTCTGGAGTCGGTGTGCGCCCGCTACGGCGCCGGATTCTGGAAGCCGGGCTCGGGGATCATCCACCAGGTGGTGCTGGAGCAGTACGCCTTTCCTGGCGGCATGATGATCGGCACCGACAGCCACACCCCCAACGCCGGCGGCCTGGCCATGGTGGCGGTGGGCGTGGGCGGCGCCGACGCGGTGGACGTGATGACCGGCTTCCCCTGGAACGTGCGCTGGCCCAAGCTCATCGGCGTACACCTCACCGGCGAGCTCGACGGCTGGGCCGCCCCCAAAGACGTGATCTTAAAGGTGGCCGAGATCCTCACCGTGGCCGGCGGCACCGGGGCCATCGTGGAGTACTTCGGGCCCGGCGCCCACTCCCTGTCGGCCACCGGCAAGGCCACCATCTGCAACATGGGAGCCGAGATCGGCGCCACTACCTCGCTGTTCGCCTACGACGACGCCATCGGCCGCTACCTCAAGGCCACCGGCCGCGAAGCCGTGGCCGACGCGGCCAACGCCGCCGCCCACAATCTGCGGGCCGATGATGCTGTGCTGGGCGACCCCGGCGGTTACTTCGACCGGGTGGTGGAGATCGACCTGTCCGAGCTGGGACCACACATCAACGGCCCCCACACCCCCGACCGGGCCCGCCCGGTGGCCGATCTGGGGTCCGAGGCCAAGCTGAACGGCTGGCCCCTGGATGTGAGCGCCGCTCTGGTGGGGTCGTGTACCAACTCCAGCTACGAGGACATCACCCGGGCGGCCAGCATCGCCCGCCACGCCGCGGCCCACGGGCTCACCGCCAAGTCGCCCCTCATGGTCACCCCCGGCTCCGAGCAGGTGCGGGCCACCATCGAGCGCGACGGCCTGTTGGCCGACTTGGAGGCCATCGGGGCCACCGTGCTGGCCAACGCCTGTGGGCCGTGCATCGGCCAGTGGAGCCGCGACGATGTGGCCGACGGCACCCCCAACAGCATCGTCACCAGCTACAACCGCAACTTCCCCAAGCGCAACGACGGCTACGCCTCCACCAACGCCTTCGTGACCTCCCCGGAAACGGTGGTGGCGCTGGCGTTGGCCGGCACGTTGGACTTCGACCCGGCCAACGACACCATCACCGCCCCCGACGGCACCGAGGTGGCGCTAATGGTGGGGCCGGGAACCGAACTGCCCGACCAGGGCTTCGACCCCGGCGCCAGCGGTTTCGTGGCCCCGCCCTCCGATGGCAGCGGCGTGGATGTTCGGGTGTCGCCCGACTCCGAGCGGCTCCAACTGCTCGAGCCCTTCTCCCCGTGGGACGGTCAGGACTTCACCGATCTGCCCGTGCTGCTCAAAGCCCAGGGCAAGTGCACCACCGACCACATCTCCATGGCCGGGCCGTGGCTGCGCTACCGGGGCCACCTGGAGAACATCTCCGGCAACCTCTACCTGGGGGCGGTGAACGCCTTCACCGGCGCTGTCGGCGAGGGCAAGAACCAGCTCGACGGCACCACCAGCTCGTTCCCCGACGTGGCCGCGGCCTACCACGCCGCCGGGCAGCGCTGGGTGGTGGTGGGCGACCGCAACATCGGCGAGGGTTCGTCCCGGGAGCACGCCGCCATGGAGCCCCGCTTCCGGGGGTGCGCCGCGGTGATCGCCCGATCGTTCGCCCGCATCCACGAGACCAACCTGAAGAAGCAGGGCGTGCTGGCCCTCACCTTCGCCGACCCCGACGACTACGGCCGCATCGACGAGGACGACCGCATCTCGGTGCTCGGCCTAGCCGAGTTGGCCCCCGGCGCGCCGGTGGCGGTGCAGGTGGCCAAGCCCGACGGGACCACGGTGGACATCACCGCCGAGCACACCCTGTCGCACGACCAGATCGAGTGGTTCCAGGCGGGCAGCGCGCTGAACCTGATCCGCCAGCGGACCATGTGCTGACTGCCCGCCGAGAGCCGTCATGGACATCCGCCCTTCCTGTCGATCGTAGATTTACGGCCATGGACATCCGCCAGCTCGATGCCCTGTTGGCGATAGCCGAGCACAAGACGTTCTCCAAGGCCGCCCGGTCGCTGCACACCGTGCAGTCCAACGTGTCCAAGCACATCGCCAAGTTGGAGGAGGAGCTGGGCGCCATC
>JAJDYU010000061.1 GCA_022825005.1 Acidimicrobiia bacterium | reverse complement strand
CACCGAGGCCATTGTGATCATCGGCCAGGCCCTCCTCGTGGTGATCGGCGGGACCATGGTGATCAACGGGAGCCTGACCCCCGGTGAGCTCACCGCCTTCGTGCTGTACCTGACCTTCTTCTTCGCCCCCATCCAGCAGCTCGTGCAGCTCTACAACGGCTACCAGCAGGGGCAGGCTTCGGCCAAGAAGCTGCGCGAGGTGCTGATGAACGAGCCCTCGGTGGTGGAGGCCACCGATGCCGTGGAATTGCCCCCCATCGAGGGAGAGATCACTCTCGACCAGGTGAGCTTCGGATATGAGGACGACACCCCGGTGCTGCACGACGTGAGCTTGCGACTGGCCCCGGGCGAGAGCCTGGCGGTGGTCGGGCCCACCGGGGCGGGCAAGTCCACTGTGGCCAAGCTCATCGCCCGGTTCTACGACCCTCAGCAGGGAACGGTGCGCATCGACGGCCACGACCTTCGCACGGTGACGCTGCCCTCGCTCCGCCGCCAATTGGGGGTTGTGCCCCAAGAGCCGTTCTTGTTCTACGGATCCATCCGCGACAACGTGGCCTTCGCACGGCCCGAAGCATCAATGGCCGAGGTTTTGGAGGCCTGTCGGGCGGTGGGGTTGACCGAGCTTCTGGAGCGGCTGCCCGATGACGTGAACTCCCAAGTCCACGAGCGGGGAGCGTCGCTGTCGGCAGGCGAGCGGCAGCTTCTGGCGCTGGCCCGGGCGTTTCTGGCCCGACCCCGGGTGTTGGTGCTGGACGAGGCCACCTCCAACCTCGACCTGCGATCGGAGTCGAAGATCGAGGCCGCGTTGGACGTGGTGCTGGAGGGGCGCACGGCCATCATCATCGCCCACCGGCTGGCCACCGCCATGCGAGCCGACCGGATCGCGGTGGTGGAAGACGGCAAGATCACCGAGATCGGCACCCACGATGAGCTGGTGGCCCAGGGCGGCCACTACGCCGAGATGTACGCCACCTGGATGGCCCACGCCAACTGAGCACGATGGGCAGCCAGACGCGGACTATGGCGCTGCGGATGACCGGGGTGGGCACCGGATGACCGGGGTGGGCACCGGATGACCCCGCTGCGGATGACCGGGGTGGGATTCACTCGCGACAAGCGGCCCATCCTCGCCGATGTGGACTGGGAGGTGGCGTCGGGCCAGCGGTGGGTGGTGCTGGGGGCCAACGGCAGCGGCAAGACCTCGCTGTTGCGAATCGCCGCGCTGTACGAGCACCCCACCACCGGGGCCGTCGAGGTGCTGGGCCAGCGGCTGGGCGAGGTGGACGTGCGCCGCATGCGGCATCGGGTGGGGTTCGTGTCGCCTGCGCTGGCCCAGATGCTGAGGCCCCATCTGACAGCGGTCGATGTGGTGATGACCGCCCGTCATGGGGCATTGGAGCCGTGGTGGCACGACTACACCGATGCCGATCGGGAGCGGGCAGCATCGCTGCTGGAGCAGGTGGGAGCGGGAGGAATGGGCGAACGCACCATCGCCACCCTGTCATCAGGCGAACGCCAGCGGGTGCAGATCGCCCGCAGCCTGATGACCGAACCCGGCCTAGTGCTGCTGGACGAGCCCGCCTCCACCCTGGACTTGGGCGGCCGGGAGATGCTGGTGACCGATCTCTCCCGCCTAGCCGCCGACCCCGGCGCCCCTCCCCTGGTGGTGGTCACCCACCGCACCGAGGAGATCCCCGCCAACTTCACCCACGCCCTGCTCCTGCGCGAGGGCCAAGTGCTAGCCCAAGGCCCCCTGGAAGAAGTTCTGACCTCCGAATCCCTCTCAGCCTGCTTCAACCTGTCCCTAGAATTAGAGCACCGCAACGGCCGCTGGCACTCTCAGGCCTGCTGACGCTGCGGTTAACGATCCTGTTACACTGACCCCAAGCTTCCCCCACGCGACACGCCCTCTAAGGAGGACACGTGGAACAAGCCATACTCGCCCTGCTGGGGATAAGCATTACCCTCACGCTCTACCTCGACCGCGGCCGTCGGGCCGACATCGCTAAGCTCCAAGAGAATATGAACGACGGCAACACCCAAATCCGTCAGGAAATGCGCGACGGCCTCAAGGCGGTGCGAGCCGAAAACGTCAAGCTACGAGACGACATGAACGACGGGTTCAAGCACGTTCACAGCCGCCTCGACAAGCTCACCGACGTCGTCATGGACCTTTGCCACCGGATAGGCCGCCTCGAAGGCCGAGCCGAAGCGATGGAATCGAGACCTGACGGGCCCCAATAGTCACAACCCGCTACGGGATCGCTCCGCCAAGTTGTCACTGCTGCGATGTAACTTCGATAGATGGGATCTGCCCGGCCTAAACGAGGGACGGCTACTTCCAATTTCGGTGTAAGTCGGCGGGAAGGACACGATTCCTCCGCGTTCTACAACCGGTTTCCGGTGCCGGAAATCAGCGAGGAGGATGAGGTCTCCCCTCCGGCTTGTGTCGATCAACTTTGGGTGGGCGATGCCCGCAAGATGGACCTGTCTGGAGAGGTCGCCGACAACTCAGTCGCACTCGTGGTGACTTCTCCCCCCTACTTTGTGGGCAAGGAATACGAGGAAGCAGTGGGACAAGGCCATATCCCCGCCGACTACGTGGACTTCCTCGCCATGCTTGAAGAAGTGTTCGCCGAATGCATGCGCAAGCTGGAGCCGGGTGGGCGCCTCGCGGTAAACGTAGCCAACTTAGGACGCCGCCCGTATAGGTCCTTGTCAGCCGACGTGACCTCAATACTCCAAGACCGACTGGGGCTGCTTCTACGAGGCGAAGTGATCTGGAAGAAAGCCTCCAGTGCAGGGGGCAGTTGTGCTTGGGGCAGCTTTCAGCGTCCGGGAAACCCGGTATTGCGGGACATCACGGAGCGGGTGGTGATTGCCTCGAAGGGACGCTTCGACCGGGCTCTGACCGCAGCCGAGCGGGCGGCTCAAGAGCTGCCCTCCGAGGGAACTGCATTTGTGGATGAGTTCATGGAGGCCACTACCGACATATGGGAGATCACCCCTGAGTCAGCCACTCGTGTCGGCCATCCCGCCCCGTTCCCGGTGGAACTGCCCCAAAGGCTGATTGACCTATACACCTACCGGGGCGATCTCGTGCTCGATCCCTTCGTTGGGGCAGGGACAACAGCTGTGGCCGCAGTTCGCACCGGTCGGCACTATGTGGGCTTCGACACCGACGCCGACTACATCGAGCTGGCCGAACAGCGCATAGCCGATGAACGCGAGCGGCTCAAGGAGCGATCAGACAAGCTTCAGTGGGAGGTCACGGTCGCTCCATCAGCAAGCAGCGCCAAGCCTGAATGGAGCGACAACTTCCAAATCCGAGCCGCGCAACAGGGCCGCAAAGCTCAAGAGGTGGCGCGTGAGATTCTCCAACAATGCGGGTTCCGAGACATCCGAGAGAAGGTTCGCTTCCCTTGCGGGGTGGAGGTGAACTTCGAAGCCGTGGACCAACTGGGGCGGCAATGGCTGTTCGACGTGTCCGGTGCCTTCAGCGTCACCCAGCGCCCTGGACTGCGCCGCACCGACACACTGTGGAAAGCAATTGGAAGAGCTTCTGTGTTGCACTCCTCAGGTGTCGTTGCACCTCTGGTGCTGCTGACCACTGACAAGCCGGTTCCCAACAGCTCAGGCCACCGAGCTCTCAATGCGGTTACCGGCCCCGACAAGCCGATCTGCGGCGTAATTGAAATGCTCGACCCCGGCAATGTGCAGCGCCTCTCCGATCTGGCCAGTGCCGACGGGCAAGGCACTTGATTGCCGGCAGATCGAATGAGGCACAAGCTGCCAAATTCGGAGTCGGTCAAAGGGAGATGACTTGGCCGCGGTGTCGCCGACTAGCGTCCCAGCCATGACTCCTGAGGACTTGGTTGAGATTGAGGCCATTCGCCAGCTCAAGGCCCGGTATTTCCGGCTGATGGACCAGAAGAGGTGGGACGAGTGGGAGGACGTGTTCTGCGACGACGTGGTGATCTCCACCCCTGACGACACCGGTGAGGACTCCGACATCACCGGTAACAAGGCCTTCCGGGTGTACTTGGAGCCCATCTTGGCCCCGATCATCACCACCCATCACGGGCACATGAGCGAGATCAGCATCGACGGGCCCGATACCGCCTCCGCGGTGTGGTCGATGGAGGACCACTTGGACTGGCCGCCGGAGAGCGGCGTGGGGCAGATGTGGGGCACGGGGTGGTACGAGGAGACCTACCGCAAGTGCGACGATGGACAGTGGCGGATTGCTTCGCTGCTTCTGCGGCGACAGCGGGTTGAGGTCGAGGGGAATCGGGTGTTTCCGGCGGAGCGGCCTACTGGTTAACCATCCACCGGGGTCGGCGGGTCCTGTCACCTACGGCGCCACCCCCCGACCCCTACGGGTGGGGGATAACCGCCAGCACCACGCCCTCGGACACCGCTATTCCCGGTGAGGGGGTGGTGGCGCGGTTGCTTACTCCCCGGCTGGTGAGGGGGTCTAGGACTTCGTTGCTTAGCGGCCACTTGAGGCCGGTGGTGGTTACCCGGGCGGGGCCGCCGAGGGCGAACAGGGAGACGGTTGTGCCTGGCTCTACTTCTAGAGCGCGGTGGCCGTGGACTACTACGGCTTGGGCGTCGCCTAGCCAGGCTTCTATGTCGATACCCGCCCAGGCGGGGGAGGCCAGCACGGTGAGGTTGCCGATTAGGTGGTCTAGACGGCCTCCGCCAACGCCTATCACGATCACTCGGTCGGCGAGGCGGGCGGCTAGCTCCAAGGCTAGCTCCAGGTCGGTTTGGTCCTTGTCGGGGGGGTGACGTTCGACGCGGGTTCCGGACTGTTCAGCGGCGGCTAGGGCTTCGGACGACACTGAGTCCATGTCTCCCACGGCCACTGCCACGGTCAGCCCGGCGGCTACCGCATGGTCCAGTCCGTGGTCGGCGGCTACCACCACCGGGTTGGCGGGGAGGCGGGCGATCTCTTCGGGTGTGGGAGGGTCGCCGCCCGCTACGACCACTACGGTGACCCCGGGGTCGGTTGGCGGAGTCATCAGAATGGGCGGGTGATGGCTCGGGTGGGGCCGAAGTTGTGGAGGCCGCCGGCGTGGAGGTTGCCGAGGCCGCCGGCGCACATCACGATCACGTCGGTGGGGTGCTCCACGATGTAGGCGGTGCCGTCGGGGCTGATGCGGTCGCGCTCGGCCAGCCACTGCTTGTGGGTTTCGGGGAAGTCCCCCACCTTGTGGCAGGCGTTTTGCCACAGGGCTTCTTGCACGTCTTCGATGGTGGGGTAGGCGGCGGCCAGCATGTCGGCCCAGGGCGGGGGCACCACCACCATCACCTCGGCCCCCCAATGGGAGATGTAGGCATTGGTGCCCACATAGGCCAGCGACTGGCCGATGACCCAGGCCAGCGACTGGCCGTTGTCGGCCGCGATGTCAGCGATGTCCATGGTGCCGATGGTGCCGTAGACGGTGACCGCGTCGCCGCTCTCCCCCCGGCGCTCAGCCAGCGGCGCCCACGGGGAGCGCTCCTCCCACTCCCCCATCACCAAACCCACCACCCGGGCGGGCTGGCCCAGCACGCACTTGGATGTCTCACCGGCCACCTGGCCGCCGACGTTGCGCATCACCAGTCGGATGGCCCTCCCGATGGCCGGGCCCGCCCCGGCGGCTCCGCCGAAACATCCGGCCTCATACGGCAGGTCGAGCCGGTCGCGGGCCGGGCCGTTCACAAACAGGCAGGGCACCACTGAGCTGGTGGTGGTGTTGAGGGCGAACAGGTCAAAGGGCCGCTCGGCCATGGCCTCCAGCGCGGCCATCATCAGCGGCATGGCCTCGGGAGCGGCCCCGGCCATGCAGGCGTTGATGGCCAGTTTCTCCACCGTGCACCAGGCATTGGCCGGAGGCACCTCCAGCAGCACCGAATCGGCCGGGCGGCCCGCGGCGGCAATGAAGCCGGCCACCCGCTCCGGGGTGGGCGGAATAAGTGGAAGGCCGTCGCCCCAGCCCTGAGCGGTGGCCCAGGCCATGAACTCCGCTGGGTCGTCGGGGGCCTCGACGCGCCCTTCAGCAATGGCATCGCCTTCAGGGGCCATCTACGACGGCACTCCCAGCGAGTCCAATAGCGACGACCAGAAGTCGTGGGCGATCTGGCGCACTTCCGGTTCGGGACGGGTGTCCAGCGGATAGGGCAGCACGCACAGCCGCAAACCAGGCCGCTCCATGTTGCGGGCCATTATCTCGGCCAGCGGCACGAACTCCTCGGTTACGACGGCGACCGCCGTCTTGCCCTGGGCCGCCACCGCAACTGCGTCGTGGACGGTCCAGGACGTGCAGCTGCCTCAATTGCCCAAGCCGACGATGGCGATGTCCACGTCGGTGGCGAAGCCGTCCAACTCCTCGAGCACCGCGTCCTCGAGCTTCACGTCCTGGCGGGACTCCGAGCACCACGGCACCACCTCGGCCCCGGCCGCCTCCAGCTTGCGGGTCCACTCGTCGGTGGTCCACAGGAACGAGCGCCAGGTGAGGTCGTAGCGGATG
>JAJDYU010000039.1 GCA_022825005.1 Acidimicrobiia bacterium | reverse complement strand
GACCGCACAACAGAACATGGTCGGGTAGCTCAGTTGGCAGAGCGTCCGCCTGAAAAGCGGAAGGTCACCGGATCGACGCCGGTCCCGACCACCACCCACCCCCCAACGGCCCGGAGCGAAGCCCAACCCCGCTCCGGGCCGCACCCTTTGTGCGGAGCCTCTTCTCAGCTGTAGTGGGCGGCGACGTTTTCGGGGTAGCTGCGGGAGAAGTAGTTCCAGAGCTGCTCGCCGTAGGTGGAGGGGCGATAGGAGCTACTCATGTCGGCCACGCCGGCCTCGGTCTCGGCGATGCTGGCCATGAAGCCGGCAGAGGTGTGGTGGGGGCTGGCGGCCACGGCGGCGGCGAATTTCTCATCGAGCGGAAGCGGGGCCAGGGCCACGTCGAGCGAGGGGCCGTGGAAGTAGCCCGCCGAGTAGCGCTCTTCGGTGGTGATCACCTGGTGGGCGGTGGCCACCAGATAGTTGCCGGTCATGGCCTGGAGCGTCTCGCCCAGGTTGATCACGTACGACCCCTCCACCGAGGGCACGTCGATCCATTGGCCTTCCTGGTTCTGCACTTGCAGCCCGGCGGTGGGGCCGGGGTCGAGCACGGTCAAAAAACCGGTGTCACGGTGGGCGTTGACCCCGGCTGCGCCTTCAGGAGTGGAGGGATAGTGAATGAACTTGGCTAGCGACATGGTCTGGGTGCCGAAGAACCGCTCCAGGTAGTCCTCGCCCAGCCCCAGCCCCAGCGAGAGCGCCCCCAAGAGGCGGTTGGCCAAGCCCCCCAGCTCGTCGAACCACTGGTTGGTTAGCTCTTGGTGGCCGGGGAGCATGTCCTCGGGCAGCCATTGGTTGGGGCCCAGCAGGCGCAGGTAATAGGGCTCGACGTCAACGGGATAGGCAGGCCACTCGGTCCACCAGTCGATCTGTTCTCGGATGTCGGGGCGATTGTTGGTGTACTCGGCGCCCTCGGGCTCCCAGCCCCGGAAGTGGCGGGAGCGACGCTTGTCGATCAGCTTCTTCTGCTCTTCGGAGAAAGCGAAGAACTTCCGCAGCATGGCGAAGATGTTGTCGCTCAGGTCGTGGGAGACCCCGTGGTTCACTACCAACAGGAAGCCGACCTCGTGGCAGATCCGGCACAGCTCCTCGGCTAGGGCCTCTCGCTCGGCCAGCGACCCCGACAGCGGGCCGAGGTCTACCACTGGAATCTGATCGAAGGCGGCCGCAGCGGTCACGTTGTCCAGCGTAGTGGTCATTTCTGAGGCCCCCCGAATGAGATCAGCCGAACTCTCCGCCCGCGAACCAGCTGTCGAATGCGGGGCGCATGGCCACGTCTATCAATTCGATCCTCAGACCGGTGGTGGGCGGAACCAGAAAGGCAAACCCCTGAAGCCCACCGTCTTCGCTGGCCCCGCCGTAGATCAGCTCGCACCCCCCGGCTTGGAGCGAGGCGATGTCGGCGTGGAGGTCTTCGGTCCAATAGCCCATGTGGTTCAGACCGCCGTAGAGGTCGAAATCCCAGAATGACCCTTTGGGGCCAGCGGCCAGTTCGAGCTGCACCGGGCCCTCCACCGTGTAGGAGAACTGCACGCTGGTGGACACCACCTCGCCGTCCACCAGCAGATCCAGATCGAGGGACTGCAAGGAGTGCCAGGTGAGCCCGGTGGCGGTCGAGATGTGGGCCATGGACTCCTCGACATCGGCCACCACGATGCCGGTATGGAATGGGTCGGTGATCAAAGCCATGGCGGCACGGTAGCCGGTGCTACCGAGGGCGCTCTAGGTCGTCGATGTCGGCGACGAACTCGCGGGCGTTGTCGTTGAACTCAGCGACCGTCCCGATGGTCTTGGCCTTGGCGGTGCCTCCCCGCAGCGCGGCCAGTGGGTCGGTCTGGTCGCCTACATAGCCCAGGGCGAACGCCCCTTGGGTGTAGCCCATCATTCTCAAGAGGTCGTCGTCTAGGGTGCGGGCGATCTCGGGCGGGCAGGCCAGATACTGGTTCTCCTCTTGGCGCACCCAGCCCACCGCATAGGTGATGTTCACCCCTCGACGCACTCCGCCGCTGGTGTTGGCCCCGGCGCCGTGGAGCACCTTGCCGTCGTACAACAGCACGCTGCCCCGGCCCATCTCGGCTTGGGCATCGGCCAGGTTGAGGGCCTCGTCGTCGCCCACAACTGAGCTTCCGGCCAGGATGTGGGTGGCACCGTTGGCCGCGGTGAAGTCGGTGAGCGCCCACATGGTGTTGCACTGCACGTGGTAGTCGACTCCGAAGAGGAAGAAGTCGAAGGCCATCTCGTCGCGGTGGAGCTTTTGGCGGGTCTCGCCCGGTTCCACGGAGATGATCTGGGTGAGGTGGAGTTGCACCGCGCTGACATGGCTGAGGAAGTGGCTAACCACCCCGACCGCTACGGGGTCCATCACCAGCTCACGGGCGGTGGGACAGCGGGCCACCAAGGCGCCGGTGCGGCGGGTAAAGCGACCGTCGTACTCGTCTCGCCCGGCATCGGATGCCTCGATGTACGGCATGGCCTCGGCTTGGAGTCGGTCCATGGTGGCCGCGTCGGCCACGTCGTCGATGATGGCGTAGCCAAAGCGGCGCAGATGATCGCTGACGGTGGCCGGATCGGCGTCGGGGCGGAAATGACTCAAAGCCACGCCAAGATGGTAAGCGGACTAGTTTCGAAACGGTGACTCGACTGGTGATCCACGCCGACGACGTGGGGATGTGCCACGGTGCCAACCGGGCCTACGTGGAGCTGTCGCACTTCGGCGCCATTACTTCCGGCTCGGTGATGGTGCCGTGCCCGTGGTTCAGCGAGATCGCCGAGATCGCGGCGGACGACGACTCCCTCGACTGCGGAATCCACCTCACCCTCAACGCCGAGAAGAAGCACTACCGCTGGGGTCCGGTGAGCTCGGCCGGGCCGGCGTCGGGGCTGGTGGACGAGCACGGCTTCTTGTGGCGCACCGTGGCCGAGGTACGGCGCAACGCTCATCCCGACGCGGTGGAGGAGGAGTGGCGGGCCCAGATCGACCGGGCGCTGGCGTTTGGGATAAACGTGACCCACCTGGATGCCCACATGGGCTCAGCGCTGGCCCCGGAGTGGTGCGACCGCTACGTGGCGGTGGGTATCGACTACGGGGTGCCGGTGCTCATTACCGGTTCGCTGGCCGCTTACGGCCCCAACCGCCATGTGGCCAGCCCGGATGAGGCCCAAGCGGCCGACGAGGCCATCCAATCGGCCGCGGCTACCGCTCGGGCGGTGGGAATGCCGGTGTTCGACGCCGTGCTGGAGACTGATTTCTCTCGGGCGCCGCACCAGCCCCCCAACTATCAGGAGATGCTTGGCAGCTTGGAAGAGAACTTGGTGTTCTGCGCATTCCATCCGAACGCGCCCGGCGGCCGCGAGATAGAGGTGATTGAGCCCGACTCCTTCCATGTGCGCACCGACGAGTACGAGCTGTTCGGCACCGATAGCTGGAAGGAGTGGCTGACCAGCCAGCCCTACGAGCTGGCCTCGATGGCTGACTTGGCTTAGCCGCGGCTAGCCGCGCTTAGCCGGTGGGATGGGCCTTCAAGTGGCGCTGGCCCTGGCGGCGCATGAGGGTCCAGGTCTGCTCCAAGTAGCCGGCCTGGTCGTCCACCAGCTTCTTGAGGCCGAGCCTCAGGTGCTCGGGAATCTCGGGGGCGTCGGTGGGCTCAAGGAGCACGTCGAGCTGGGCTTGGTCTTCCAGGGTGGCGTGGAGGGCGGCGGCCCGGGCCAGGGTGGCCCCCACGCAGATAGCGCCGTGCCAGGGGATGATCACGGTGTGGTTGGTCTCGATGGCCGGCCCGATTGACTCGAAGCGGTCGTCGGGGCTGAGCACCTGATCGTCGTGGAAAATGCAGCACAGGTTGTGGCGCATTTTCAACGGGCGGGCCAAAGAGGCCAGCGCGGTGATCCACCGGCCATGGCTGTGGACGATGGCGTTCACATCGGTGCGGTTCGCGTACACCCCGGCGTGGAACTCGAAGCCCAGGCTCACCTCACGGTCACCCTCCAGCAAGTTGCCTTGATAGTCGAGTTTTATCACGTCATCAGGGGTGATCTCGCCCAGCGTCCGGTCGAAGGCGTTGATCCAGAAGGCGTCTTCCCCTGGTGCCCGCACGCTGACGTGGCCGCCGATGCCGGTGTCGCACCCCCGAACAGTCAAGGCCCTACAGGCCAACACGATGTCGTCCACAATCTCTCTGGCTTCGCTCTCGGTGATGCTCATGGCCCCTAGAGTACGGCATCAATGGAACAGCGCCAGTGTGTGACCTCAGGGGCGGCTGATTGCGACCCCAATCGAGGGCAGCATCTATGACGACTGTCGTAGTGCTCGGTGCCGGGGCGCTGGGATCGGTGTACGGCGCGTGGTTCGCCGAAGCAGGGGCCGAGGTGACTCTGGTGGCCCGACCGGCCCACGCCGATGCGGTGAACCGGAGCGGGCTGCGGATTGACGACCGGTCCCCGGTGGAGGTCCGGGCGATAACCGACCCGGCGGAGGCGGGTGATTGCGACATTCTCCTGCTGGCCAGCAAGGCATTCGACAATCCCGAATTGCTGGGCGGCTACCGAGGTTCGGCACAGGCCGCCTTCTCGGTGCAAAACGGAGTGCGCCAAGCCGAGCCGCTGGTGGCTCGATTCGGGACCGCTGCGGTGGGCTGTGTGTCGTTGGTGGGCGGCACGCTGGGCAAGCCCGGCCATGCTTCTCACTCCTTTGACGGCCCCACCTTGCTGGGCGACCTTTCCAGCACCACACCGGGCACGGCGGCGGCCATCGCCGCGGCCTTGCCGGGGCGCAAGCTGGAGGTACACGACGACATCGCCCCCGCCCTGTGGTCCAAAGGGGTATTGGCCGCCGCGGCCATGGGGGTGGTGGGGCTGACTCGGCTGGTGTACCACCGGATCTTCTTGATGCCCGAGACCCGGGACGTGTTCTACGACCTAGCCTGCGAGGGCGCCGCCATCGCTGCCGCAGAGGGCGTGGAGCTGATCGACGGGCACGGGCCGTTTCAAATTCGGGCGCTTACCCGGGAGAGCCGGGCTGAGGCCCATCAGCGGCTCAAAGCCGTGGGCAAGGGCATGGAGGCGGCCGGGCAGACCGAGGTTCGGGTGTCGATCTTGCAGAGCATCGACCGTGGGCGGCCCTTCGAAGTGCAGGCGGTGTTCGGCGACTTGGTCGAGATTGCCGACGGCCACAAACTCGAGGTGCCCACACTGCGGGCCGCGACCCGACTGCTGGCCGCGGCAATGTCTGGAGGATGACTAAACCATGAAGCTGCGAGAGCTGAGCCGGATGTTGGCCCGAGCCCCCAAAGGGGCGGCCCGGTGGCACACCTACGAGGACTTCCGAGAGGCCGCCCGTCGGCGGCTCCCCAAGATGGTGTTCGACTTTGTGGAGGGCGGTGCCGAGGGCGAGCTGACCATCGCCGCCAACCGCTCTGCCATCGACAAGGTGGAGCTAGCCCCGAGCTTTCTGGTGGACGTGGCCAACCGGGACGTGTCCACCACTGTGTTGGGCCAGCCGGTGTCGCTTCCGTTCCTTTTGGCCCCGGCCGGGCTGGCCACACTGGTGCATCGGGAAGGCGAGCTGGCCGCAGCCCGGGCCGCCGCCGCAGCGGGCACTGTGTTTGCCGTAAGCACCGGATCGGGCTACTCCCTAGAGGACATCGCGGCGGCGGCCCCCAACTGCCGGCGGTGGTTCCAGCTCTATCTGTGGAAGAGCCCCGAGGTGGTGCAGTCGCTGGTGAACCGGGCCCGAGACGCAGGCTACGAGGCCCTGGTGCTGACGGTGGACGTGCCGGTGGTGGGCAAGCGAGAGCGCGATCTGCGCAATGGGATGTCGCTTCCCCCTCGCATCCGGTTGAGCAGCGCGCTGGACACGGCCCGGCGGCTGCGGTGGCTGCGCCAACTGGTTACCGGCCCCGATATCACCTTCGGCAGCCTGGTGGAGTTGGGCATCGGCGACGACGCCAGCGCCATCGGGGCCTACGTCGACCGGGAGCTGGCCGACCCGTCCCGCACCTGGGACGACTTGGCCTGGCTGCGGCGGGAGTGGGACGGCCCGCTGCTGATCAAAGGAGTGATCTCGGTGGCCGACGCCGAGGCTGCGGTGAACTGGGGCGCCGACGGGGTGATCGTGTCGAACCACGGCGGGCGCCAGCTCGACTCGGTGCCGGGGGCCTTCGCCGTGCTCCCCCACATAGCCGAGGCGGTGGGCGACCGGGCCGAGGTGCTGGTGGACGGCGGTTGCCAGCGGGGCGCCGATGTGGTGAAGGCCCGAGCCCTGGGCGCCCAGGCGGCGATGGGCGGGCGAAGCTGGTTCTGGGGCTTGGCCGCAGCCGGCGAGGCCGGGGTGGCCCGGATGCTTGACATCTACCGCACTGACATCGACCGCACATTGGCCCTGGTTGGCCGTCCCCGTTACGACGACATCGGCCCTGATCTGCAAGCCTCCCACCACGGCACAATCGAGCAGTAGGCACCACTACACACGGCCAACACACTCAGGTCGGCGCGCCTGCGTCAATTACAAGCAGGGAATCTTGGGGATTGCCCTTCCGAGATACTTGGTGTTGCGCTAGCATGTTGCCTGCCGCTTCGTAGGGGGTACTTATCCGGTAACTCGGGTTCGCACCAGGGCATGCGGATTTCATAACAGGCTTGGCGCTGTTTGACGCCAAGGCCTGGGGAAATCTGAAGGAGCCATTGGTGCGAAATAGCCCTCGGCCCAACCCTTGCGGGTTGGGTTCTGCGACAGGTGCCCGAGCCCCCAAATCCAAGAGCATGACCGGCTGCCGAGTGGCCCGGCTGGTTGGTGTAATTGCCCTGGCGGCGGTGGCATCGTCGTGCCTGCCGGTGGGGAATGCGTCCACGAACACGCTTACGTCGGCCATCTCTGAAGACGGCCTGGCCAACGGTTCGAGTCAGGCCTCGCAGTTCGTCGAGGCAGTAACGACGACGCGTGGGGCCTCATCGGCAACCAGGGGTGGATTGACCCCTGTCGGATTCGATCAAGGAAACGACCCCGGCGCCTCGGTCAATCCAAACCCTGCCCTGGCGACGGCGGTCGCACCGCCCCCGACCCCTTCCCCCACAGCAGTGCCGGAGCGCGTATGGCTGGTGGCCAATGACGAGCAAGCCGCAACGCTGGCGGCCAACGGCCACCAGGTGGGCAACTCGGTGATCGTCGCCACCGACGACCTCCGGGCGCTTTCCCCGCAGGCGATAAAGACCATCCTCGACGCCTCAGAAATTGTGGTGGATCCAAGCCTCGGCAACGACGCACGGTGGCAGCTCGAAGCCGTCTTCGGGGGTCATCGGATTCCCGGGGGCGGCCTGCTCATGTTCGATGGCGGCATTGATCGCCGAATGGTGGCCATCTACGGGCACCCCTCTACATCGAGCCTTGGCGTGCTGGGCGAACAAGGTCCTGAGGAGGGCGCGGAGCGCCTCCGATCCATCGCCGAGGGATACGGCGCCGACGGATCTGTGATCTTGCCCACCTTCGAGATCATCGCCACCGTTGCATCGGCCGGCGCCGGATCCGACGGGGACTATTCGGCAATGACCGCTCGGGACACGATCAGGCCGTGGATTGAGACCGCGGCCGCCAATGGGATGTACGTGGTACTGGACCTCCAGTCGGGGCGAAGCGACTTCTTGTCGCAGGCCAAGGTGTACGAGGAATTCCTCCGCCTCCCCCATGTGGGCCTGGCCCTCGATCCTGAGTGGAGGCTCAAGCCCCACGAGGTACACCTACAACAGATCGGCACAGTGGACGCAGCCGAGATCAACCAGGTGGTGGAGTGGTTGGCCGAACTGGTGCGCGAGCACGCCCTCCCCCAGAAGCTGCTGATCGTCCACCAGTTCCGCTACTCCATGATCACCAACCGCGGCGCCATCGAGACTCCGCCCGAGCTGGCGGTTCTCATCCACATGGACGGCCAAGGCTCTTTGGGGGCCAAATACAGCACCTGGAACGCCCTGACCACCATGGACGACGCCGACCAATTCCATTGGGGCTGGAAGAACTTCTACGACGAAGACTCCCCCATGGCCACCCCAGAGCAAGTCCTAGAACTCACCCCCAACTCAGTATTCGTATCTTTCCAATAGGGCTTCAGTCGCTGAGCTCGATGCCATGGGCGTCGGTGATGGCAGTGAGGATGGTGCCGGGATTGCGGGCGTCGCCGATTACTTGGACGTTTAGACCCGCACTGGTGAGGTCGGCGGACAGGGGGTCGTGAGGGTGTTTGGCCACGGTGAGGGTGAGATCGGCCTCGGGGGGTGTATCTACCTTGGTTTGGATATTGACATCTAGGGCTTGAAGACGTTCGAGGGCGGGTTGGACTACCAAGTCGAGCAGGGCGTTGGAGGCTACCCGGCGGCCGGGGGTGGTCACGGTCACGGCTAGCCCGTGGGTGGCTAGCCACTCGGCGAGGCCGAGGGCTTCGTAGCCGCCGAAGCGGTCGTCGACCACGGCAGTGGCTCCCTTGGGTATCGTGCTGGTTTCGGGGAGCTCGGCGCCGGTGGCACCGGTGGCCACAACCACGAGGTCGGGGCGGGCCACGGTGACTGTCTCGACATCGGCGGCTTGATTCAAACGCACGTCGACGCCGAGGCGGCTTAGCTCTCGCTCTTGCCAGTCGCAGATGTCGCCCAGCAAGGCCCGGGTGGGCAGCTCTTGGGCGTTCCGGACCGCGCCGCCCAAGCGATCGCGGGCCTCGAACAACACCACGGAATGACCCCGCTCGGCCGCCAGTCGAGCTGCTTCCATGCCGCCGGGTCCGCCGCCGACAACCACAACCTTTCGGGGCTGGGGGCTCGGGACCGCGGGTGGACAGATGAGCTCGCGGCCCACCGCGGGGTTGACCGCGCACGACAGGCGGCCCCGGTTGAGGCCGCCCACGCAGCCGTCGTTGCCGGCGATGCAGGGGCGAACCTCGGCTTCTCGGCCGTCGATGCTCTTTGCCACCAGGTCGGGGTCGGCGATATGGGCTCGGGTGAGGCCCACCATGTCGGCCACTCCGCCGGCAATCAGTTCATCAGCCTCGGCCAGAGTGCGGAATCGGCCGGTGACTATGGCCGGCAGTTCGACGGCGGCCACCACCGGGGCAGCCGCCTCCAACTCGTAGCCGGGCGGCTCGTGCATCCCGCCCATGATCTTGTGGGGCCGCAGGCAACTGCCGTAGGTGAGGTTCACGTAGTCGATGAGGCCATCGTCGGCCAGCACCCTCACCAACTCGGCACAGTCGTGCTCGGTGACTCCCCCGTCGCCCAAGGCCTCTGATCCAATCCGCACCCCCAGCGGTTTCTCGGGGCCGACCGCTTCCCGCACTGCACCGACAACCTCGCGGGCCAGGCGAATGCGGTTCTCCCATGAGCCGCCGTATTCGTCGGTGCGCTGATTGGTGGCCGGCGACATGAACTGCTGGAGCAGGTAGCCGTGGGCAATGTGGACCTCCACCCCGTGGACACCCCCCTCGACGCTCCAGCGGGCGGCTTGGGCGAACGCATCGGTGAGCTCGGTGATGTCGTCGGCGGTCATTGCCTTAGCCGGGCGGCGGATGCTGGAGCCGGGAAGCTCCGAGGCTGACCACGGCGGCCCGCCGTCGGCGGTCACCCCCTCGTAGCCCAAATGGCCGAGCTGCTGGAACACCGTCATGTCGTAGGACGCCAGTCGAGCCATCAGCCGGCGGTAGTCGTCGACCACCGACCCATCGTGCAGCCACAGCGTGCCCATGTCGGTGGGGTGGACCGACGCCGCCTCCAAGATGGTGAGTCCGCATCCGCCGGCGGCTCGGGCCTCGTGGTAGGCGATCAACTCGTCGGTAATCCGCCCTTGGCCAATGTTGGTGCCGTGCGCGGTGCGCACCACCCGGTTCTTGATCTCCAGCCCATTGATCTCAATCGGCGCCAAAACGTGTTCGTAGCTCATTGCCCCACCTTGGGAAGCCCGTCAGCGAGCTTGGCGGCCGGTAACTCGACGGTCAAGGAACAATGTTGCCCACTCGGTTGGTACGGGCGAAGCAGGCGGCGCCAATCGCGCAGGACAGGGCCATGGCCAGCCAGGCCCAGGTGTAGGTGCCCAGCCAGTCGACCAGCGCGCCGAATGTGACCGGCGTGGCCAGCGCTCCCAGGTAGTAGCCGGTCATGGTGACGCCGGTGGCCCGGGCTACGGCGTGGGGCGCCCGGTCGACCACCGCGGCGCGCATGATGCCGATGGCCGCCAGCTGGGCGATGAAGCCGACGAACATGCCGATGGCGGCAATGGCCACGCCCAGCGTCAATCCGCTCATGATGACCAAAATGGACGCGGCCAGCACCGAGCACAGCCCGACGATGAGCGGCACGCGCCGGGCACGGCCGAGGTAGTCGGCCCGCAACGCGGTCAACGACATGCACACCGCGCCCAGCCCCGCGGCGGTTCCCGAGATAATTCCGGCCACCGGTTTGGAGGTACCCAAGCCCTCGTCGAGATACGGCACCGTCCACGAAAACAGCGGTTGCCCCGAGCCGACCAGGAAGAAAGCCGCCACTGCGAACCACCAGAACCCCTTGGGGAGTACCGAGACCCCGGGCCGGGTTCCCTGGTGGGAGGCCCGGATGTCGGGAATGACCCCCGACGCTATGACCGCGCTGGCCCCCGCCGCAGTCCCGGCAATCATCAAGATGAGGTTCCAGCTCCAGCGGTCGGACGCCCAGGGCACCAGGGTGGCGCTGATCAATGCGATCATCGGCACCCCGGACGTCTTGGCCGACAACGCCAGGGTTCGGCGGGCTTCGGGCACTGCGGCGGCCACCGCCTCGTTGGTGGCTGCGTTGGCCAGGGCGTAGCCGAAACCGGCGAATACCGCGGCTCCGACCAGCGCGGCGTAGCTGTCGAGGAGGGCGGCAGTCCACGCGGCAACAGCCACGACCAACTGGTCGGCCACCACTGCGGACCGGGTTCCGACCTTCTCGGTGATCCGAGCGCCAATGATCGAGCCCAATCCAGTACACCCGAAATGCAGGCTCACCAACAGCCCTACTTGAGCCCGAGAAACTCCCAGGTCGTCGCGCAACGCGGCTACGAAGTAACCCGGGAAAAACCCCAGGCTCGATCCGAACCCCAGCACCATCATGCTGGCCACCACCACTGCCGGTCCGCGGCCAGCCTCCAGCTTTGATGTCATGCGTTGTGTCCGCTCACCACTCCGGGCGACGTTACTGGGCGGCGGAACCGGTCCCGCGGTCAGATGCCAATGGGCGGCCCGGTACGCTCGGCTGGTGGACTTGTCGCCCGTAGCCGTGGGAAATGCGGTATCTGAGGTGTGCGAAGGAGTATCCGCCTATCCCAGCATCGAGCGATTGGACCGGGGGTTCTCGTGGACAACGCTGGGGGTGGACGATGTGATCGTGCGGGTGGCCCCGCGGGGTGGCCCGCTCGACCCTTATGACCCGGAGGAGGAGGCGGCCAGCTTGCGCCGGGTTGAGGGGGTTGTGCCCGCGCCCCGGGTGTTGGCCGTGCAGCCCGACCCCGACAATCCCATCGGCCGGCCGTTTGGCGTCCACACCAGGATGCCGGGCAGGGTGCTACGACTCGGCGACGTTACCGAACGCCGCCTGGATTACACCGCGGCTGCGGCCCAGGCTTTGGGCCAGATCCACGAGCAAAAGGCGCCAATGACCGTGGCCGAGGGCTACGACGCCGAGTTGGACCGCACCGAGGCCGTCTACCGGCGGGCTGCTCCCGACCGCCACCCCGAGTTCGAGGCTGCGTTGGCTTGGCTGGCAGCCAATCGACCCGACTGCGACGAGCCTGCGGTGTGGTGCCACGGCGACTTTCGGTTCGCCAACCTGAGCTGGACCGGACCGGGCGAACTGGGCGGCATCTTGGACTGGGAACGAGCCTGGCCCGGCGACCCGATGTGCGATGTGGCCTTCACCCAACGCTTCTCCGGCTGGTGCTTGATCGAGGACTCCACCGACTACGGCCACCCCCTCGATCAGGAGCGACTGGAATATGCCGCACGATTCGAGCGAGTCCGCTCCTTCACCGCATCAATGCGAGCCATCCGGGCCTGGCTCGACGGCCGCTCCCACGACCCTCGCCTCCTAACCATCGGCCGCCGCGGTGAGGAAGCCATGCAGACAGAATTGGATTGGGCCGCGGACTAGCTAGCCCCGGCCCAGGATCATGATGTTGTGGTACTGGGCGCCGGAGCCAGCGCCGGTTACTAGGGCGACTTCGGCGTTAGGGACTTGGCCGGGGCCGGCGGTGCCTCGCAGCTGGCGCACGGCCTCGACGATCTTCAGGGTGGGGCCGCCCCAGCCGATGTGGCTGTAGCTGAGCAGGCCACCGTCGGTGTTGAGGGGGTGACGGCCGTCGATGCCGATGCCCGCCTCTGCCAGATAGTCGGCCCCTTCCCCCTCGGCGCACAAGCCCAGCATCTCGAACTGGCGCACCACCTCGTAGGTGTTGATGTCGTAGAGCTCGAACACGTCCACATCTAGGGGGCTCAACTCGGCTAGCTCGAACGCCCGGTGAGCGGCGTCGGCTCCCAGGCCCCACACCTCGTCGTAGCGGGGCGGATTCACGTACTGCTGGCGGTGCCATTCCGCGCCCCCACCAAGGATGGCCACCGGCGGCTGGGGGAGATCCCGGGCCCGCTCGGCGGTGGTGATCACCATGGCCGCGGCCCCCTCGGTGGCCAAACACAGGTCGAGCAGCCGGAACGGCTCGGCCACCATCGGTGAGGCCAGCACGTCGGCCGCGGTGTAGGGACCCCGCCCGGCCATCACCGCCGCGGGGTTGGCCGACCCGGCGTTGCGGATGGCGGCGGCGATGGCGGCCACCTGCTCAGGGTCGGGGGCGAAGCGGTGCCGGTACACCTGGGCCACCAGGGCGAACTGCGCCGCGGTGAGCGAGCCCCAGCAAGCGATGAACTCGTTGTCGGGCCGGGTGTAGTCGGCCACCGCCGACCCGCCCATGACCCCGGCTTGGCCGCCGAACACCAGCGCTGTCTCGCACAAACCGGCGGCCACCGCGGCCGCGGCGTCCAGCGCGCCGGGCACTCCCTGGGGATAGGTGTCGCACACCCAGCGCAGAGGCTGGCCGAACACCTCGGCCCAGTCGGCCGAGCCGGGCTGGAACACGGTGCCCCCTGGCCCGGGCCAGCGGGCGGCCACCCCGTCGACATCGGCCACCGTCAGCCCGGCGTCGTCGAGGGCGGCCAGCGCAGCCCGCATAGAGATTTCCGCCGAGGTGGTGTCGAGCTGGCGGGCCATCTCGGTGGCCGCGACCCCGACGATGGCCACTCGGTGCAGCGGATGGGCGCCGCTCACACCCGCTGGCCCTCTCCCCAATAGCGGGCTCGGCTCATACTTGTCGGCCCTCTCCCCAATAGAGGCTTCGCAGCTCCTCCTTGGCGATTTTTCCCACCGCGTTCTTGGGCAGCGAGTCGGTGAACTCCACCCGCTCGGGGATCTTGATGGAGGTCAGCTCCGACTGGCGGCACCACAGTCGCAGCTCTTGGTCGTCGGCCGACGCCCCCTGCTTGAGGGCGACCACGGCCACGATGGCCTCGCCCCACTCGGGGTCGGGCACGCCGATCACCGACGCCTCCAGCACGGCGGAATGGCGGTACAGCACGTTCTCGATCTCGGTGGGGGCGATGTTGAGCCCGCCGCGGATAATGAGGTTCTTCATCCGGTCGACGATGTAGATGAAGCCCTCCTCGTCGACTTCGGCCACATCGCCGCTGTGCATCCACCCGTCTCGCAATGCCTCGGCGGTGCGCTCGGGATCCCGGAAGTAGCCCTTCATCACGTGGGGGCCGCCGAAGATCACCTCGCCCCGCTCCCCTACCGCGATGTCGCGGCCGTCGGGGTCCACCACCCGCACGTCCACCGCATACGACGGCTGCCCGCACGACGACAGCAGTTCGGGCCGCTCCTTCAGGCCCCGCACATGGTCTTCCTTGCGCAGGATGGTGCCGATGGAGGCGATCTCGGCCATGCCGTAGAGCTGGTTGAACACCGGGCCGAAGCGATCCACCAAATCGGCCAGGCGGTCGGGCGAAATGGGCGACGAGCCGTAGCCCAACGTGCGCAGCGAACCCAGGCGGTGGTCGTCGGCCCGCTCCAAGCGGTCGAGCAGCCGCATGAGCTGGGTGGGCACCAGAAACGAGTGGCTGACCCCGTGTTCCTCCACGAGTCGGGCGTAGCGCACCGGATCGAAGTTGCGGCTGTCGACAAACCCTTGGGCCGCGCCGATGATCAGGCACGGAAGGATGGTGATGTTCACGCTGGAGTTGTGGGGGATCTGGATGAGGTAGCGGCTGTGGCGGTCGATCTCGTATTCCAGGCAAGCCACGGTGGCGTGCTGGAGCACTCGGGCGTGATCGAAGTGGACTCCCTTCGGGCGCCCGGTGGTGCCGCTGGTGTACACGATGCAGAAATCGTCTTCGGGGCGCACTTGGTGGAGGGTGGTCGGGGGTTCGGCCGAGGCGGCGTCGGCCAGGGTGTCCATATCGCGGTCGATGTCGATGATCGGCAGATCGAATCCCTCGAGCTGGTCGCGGTGCTCGGTGTCAGTGATGGCTAGGGTCGGGTAGGCGTTGTCAAACACCTGCTCCAGCTCCACCGGACCGAGTCGGAAATTGAGCCCCACATAGCACCCGCCGGCCTTGGTGATTCCGCCAAGCACCTCCACCACCTCGGGACGATTGGCCACCAGCAGGGCCACCCGGTCGCCCCTTCCCAGGCGATGGGCTTCCAGCAGGGCGTTGGCGATGCGGTTGGTGCGCTCGTCGAGCTGGCGGTTGGTCAGCTCCCGCTCCCCGAATATGGCGGGGCCGCCGGGATGGCGGGCCGCGTTGCGGGTGAACGCCAAACCGACGTTCACTGGGCCGCCTCGTGAGGGGCGAACGCCGGAAGCTGTTGCCCGTCGGGGCCGGTGATGAACCGCACGCTCACCGGCATGTCAATTGCCACCTGATCGGGTTCACAGCCCACGATCCATGTCAGCAGGTGCCACCCCTCCTCCACGTCCACGTCGGCCAGCACGTAGGGGGCGTCGAACGCAGGGGTGGGTGGCCGATGCACGGTGGTGTGGCTGTACACCCGGCCCCGCCCGCTGCTGGGCTCATAGGCCCAGTCGGTGCTCTGACACTTAGGGCAGGCGAACTGGGGGACGAAGAAGCTCCGATGACAATTCCCGCATACCGGGCGAACCAGTATCCCCTGGTTCACCGCGGCCCAGAATTCCCCGGTCAGCGGGCGCAGGCTCCGGTCTTCAAGCTCACCAGTCAGCCCCTCCATAGGTGATCTGCCTATCAGAACAGAACGGGGTACGTGCCCCACCAGACCCGGGCGATGTTGGGGTCTTGCTGGGGGGGATTGTCGGGGTCGCGCTGGGCGCCCCGCACCAGCAGGCCCCGCAGGATCAACGCCACCGTGCCCAACAGGATGGGCGCCCCGGTGTTCTCGTCGGCGGGCACACCGCCGTCAAGCTCCATGCCGATGCAGGCATGGCGTCCTCCGCCGAAGGTGTGGCCCCATCGGGGCACGTCGTCGCGGATTGAGCGGAGTGGGTTGAAGCTGTCGGCGTCATCCCCGAACACCTCGGTGTCGCGGTTGGCCGACCACAGGTCGAACACCGCGAAGTCTCCCACCGCCATCTCGGTGCCGTCGCGCAGGGTGACCGGCTCCACCGCTTCCCGGCGGGCCACCGGGCTGGCCGGGTGCAGCCGCATGGACTCATGCACGCACTGCTGGAGGAACACCGGATCCTCGATCATGCGGTTGCGGTCGTCGGGGTTGTCGTCGAACCATCCGAATGCGCCGTGAACGGCGTGGGTTGTAGCCGCCCCGGTGGAGTGCATTCCGGCCAGCATGTAGAAGGCCACCTCCCGGCGGACCACGTCGCGGGGGAGATCCAAGGAGTCCTGATTGCGGACCAGCACTGTGAGGACATCTTTGGGCAAGTCGTCCTCGGCGATCTCGCCGGCGACGAACCGCTCGAAGAGGTCGGTGCGGCGGGCCAGCGAAGGGGCGAAGAACTCCTCATCCCAGTGCTCCAGCGCCTCGGCCACCTCGGCCCTCAACTCCTCGGGGTCCCGGGTGCTGTGGACCGCAGTGGCCCCTTCGCTGAACTTGACCGCGTAGGAGAACAGCCGATCGGTCTCCTCCGCAGTGCCCTCTGAGTAGTCCACTCCGGCGGCAGCCGCGGTGAGGTTGACCACGATGCGCCGGGCTAAGGGCACCACGTCACCCCACCCATCGGCGGCGGCCGGGTCGAGCACCGTGTCCACCGCAAGCGGGAGCAGATCCCGCTCGTAGTGCTCAAACGTCTCCCGGCGGAACAGCCGATTCTCCAGCCGGCGGCGACGGCGGTGATCGTCTCCCCACAAGGTGAGCAGGGTGTCGGCCATGATCACCCCGGCCGCGTCGTATAGCGCCTGCTTTAGGCCCTTCTGCCGGTAGGCGTCGCGCACCTCGTCGAACCGGGTAAGGGTGATCTCGGCCATCGTGTGTCCTCTCCTTAAATCGGGTTGTGTCGTCTGGCTCTATTCGTCGATTCCGTCGATGGACGCGGGGCGGGGCATTCCGGCCAGCACGGTCGAGACCACACCGCCGTCCACCACCAGGTTGTGGCCGTTGACGTATTCGGCGTCTTCAGAGCACAGCCACAGCACCGCCTTGGCAATATCGTCGGCAGTGCCCAGACGTTGGCTGGGAGTGCGGGCTGAGCGGGTGGCCCGCACTTCCGGATCGGCCAGGACGGGGGCCGACATGCCGTCGTCGATGATGCCGGGGGCCACCGAATTAACCCGAATGCCGGCTGGACCCCATTCGATGGCCATCTGCCGGGTGAGCTGGATGACTGCGGCCTTGGTGGGGCTGTAGGCCCCGGAATTGGGACCGGGAGCGATCCCGTTTATGGAGGCGATGTTGACAATCGATCCCTTGCGGCCCTCGGAGATCATCCGGCGGGCCGCGGCTCGACCGCACACGAACGGGCCGGTGAGGTTCACGTCCACCACCGCCCGCCAATCGTCCTCCGAATGGTCGACCAGAGGGGTGAACCGCACAATGCCCGCGTTGTTGACCAGCGCATCCGGGGTGCCAAAGGCATCCAGCGCGGCCTCCACCGCTCCGGAGTCGGTGCTTGACGCCACCAGGGGCACCGCATCGGACAAAGACTGGGCGATCTCTTCTGCCGCATCGGCGTTTATGTCCAGCACCCCTACCCGATAGCCGCCCGCCGATGCTTGGCGGGCGATCTCCGCTCCAATGCCGTGTCCTGCTCCGGTCACAATGATCGATTTCGTCACGAGCGCAAACCTTAGTGGTCCACCTGCCGTTCAGAGGAGGTCGCTTGGAGCAGCAGTAACCAGAGCTACTCCAGCAGGTTGCCGCTGTCGTCGAATACTTGGATGGCCCGGGAGGGGCAATTGCGGGCCGCCCGGAGGAGCTGTTGATCGGTGAGATTTCCCGCGGTGGACTGCACGGTGGCCAATTCGTCGTCGTCGAAGGCGAACGCCGCGGGATAGTCGGCCACGCATCTTCCCGAGCTCATGCACTCGTCCTGGTCGATCTCCACCCGATAGGCCATGGCATGACCCTAGCCATCTCATGACCCTGATGGTTTGACGGCTGCCCAGTAAGGTCGCAAGTCGATGAAGCCAACCGACGGCATGTCCGTGTTGATCACCGGGGGCGGATCGGGCATCGGCGCGGGGGCGGCCGAGCATTTGGCTGGCCAGGGGGCGCGGGTGACCATCACCGGTCGCCGTCAGGACAGAGTGGAGGCGGTGGCGTCTGGGGTGGGCGACCGGTGTCGGGCGGTGGCTGGAGACGTAACTGAGGCCGCCGACCGCACCGCCATGATCGAAGCCGCGGTGGACCACGGCGGCGGGTTGGACGCCCTGATCAGCAACGCGGGAAACATGTACCGGGGTCCGGTGGACGAGCTGGACGAGCAAGCCCTGCTCGACGTGTTCCACACCAACGTGGTGGCGGGCATGATGCTGGTGGGCGAGGCGCTGCCCCACCTGCGGGTACGCCAGGGGTGCGTGCTGTTCGTGGGGTCGGTACACACTCAGCGGGCCTTTCCCGGCGTGGCCCCCTACGCCGCCACCAAGGGGGCGCTGGAGGCGCTCACCGGGGTCCTGGCCGCAGAGCTGGGCCCCCAGGGAGTGCGGGTGGGCTGCGTGCGGCCCGGTGCCGTGTTCACCGAGATCAACCAGCGGGCCGGTCTGATGGGAGACGACGAGGCCAAGGCCCGGCTGGAGGGGCTGGGGCCGGCCCACGCCTTGGGCCGCATCGGCACGGTCACCGAGATCGCCGAGGCGTTCGAGTATTTGGTGCGGGCCGAATGGGCCACCGGATCGGTGCTCACGGTGGACGGCGGACTGAGCCTCGGCATCACCAACGCTTGACTCATGCGCGACCGGTTGACTGTGGTCCAAGACCATCTGGCCGCGGTCCACACCGGCGACCCCGAGGCCATGGCCGCCGATTATGCCGCCGACGCGGTGCTGGTGCGCGATGTGGCCTACCAGGGCCGTGACGCCATAGCCGGCTACTTCGCCACCGTGCCCGACCGGTTGGGAGATGGCCGGGTGGAGTTCGCCGAGCCCCGGCTGGAGGGTGCATTGGTGGCAGTGGTCTGGACGCTGAGGGGCGGCCCCGGCGACGGAGCCTCGGGCACGGACCGCTTTGAGGTGGCCGACGGCATGATCGTCCGTCAGACGGTGACCCTGGTCGGCGGGGACTTCTGATGGCGGCCGAGTCGTTCGACGAGACCTTCGACGTGGTGGTGGTGGGCTACGGGGCAGCGGGCACCGCGGCGGCTGTCACCGCCAGCGATGCCGGTGCCTCGGTTGTGCTGGTGGAGAAGAGCCCCGAGCACCGCCATACTCCGTCGACCCGCATGTCGGGCGGCATGGTGATGACGGTGTCCGATGTGGATGCCGGGGCTCGCTACCTGGATGTATGCGCCTCGGGCATGGTGCCATTCGACGTGTCCCACGCCTGGGCCGAACGGGCTGCTTGCCTGCCGCAGTGGTTTGAGAACGCCATCGGCGGGTTGGACATGGTGGCCTCTGCTGGGGCCGAGCATCCCGAATTCGAGGGGGCGGAGGCGATTGTGGCGGTGCAACCCGGCGGGGTGGCCCAACGGTTGGCCGCCGCGGCCGGGGGTGGTCCCCGGTTCTTCGATGGGCTGGCTGCCGCCGTGGCTCGACGGGACATCCCCATCTGGTGGGACACCGCCGCGTCTCGGCTAATCCAAGATGCCGATGGCCGGGTGACCGGGTTGACCGCGACCCACAGCGGCCGATCCGTGGCGCTGGGCGCCCGCCGCGGCGTAGTGCTGGCCTGCGGTGGCTACGAGTTCGACGAAGAACTGAAGCGGGACCACCTGCGGACCTACCCGGTCCACTTCTACGGCAACCCCAACAACACCGGCGACGGGGTGCGCATGGCCGCCGGGGTTGGGGCCTCCATGTGGCACATGAACCAGATGATCGGCCGGGCCATCGGCCACTTCGACCACAACGGGCAGCCGCTGAACTTCATCATCGGCATCGATCCACCCGGCTATGTGATCTGCGACCGGGCCGGGAACCGGTTCGCCAACGAGCACAACCAAGCTCTGCTGCGCCACGATTTCTACTACGACCTGCTGGCCTACGACCCGGCCACCAACACCTACCCCCGGGTGCCCTGCTATTGGTTCTTTGATGAATCTCGGCGTCAAGCTGGACCTCTCACCTTCACCCACTTCGGGGCAGTGGCGGTAGGACTCTACGACTGGAGCGACGACAACACTGCCGAGATAGAGCAAGGCTGGATCGCCCCGGGGTCCATCATCGCGGAGGCAGCTCTGGCCGCGGGCATGACCGAGGGCGCCGCCCAGCAGGCGGCCGCCACCGTCGAGGCCTACAACCAGCGGTGCCGCAATGGCGAGCCCGACCCGTGGGGGCGCCCACCCGAATCCATGGTCCCCATCTCCGAGCCCCCCTATTACTGCGTGGTGCTGTGGCCGGGAGGCTCCAACACCACCGGCGGCCCCCGCCGCGACCGCCACGGCCGCATATTGGACGCCTTTGGCGACCCGATTGCCGGCCTGTACGGGGCAGGGGAACTAGGCCAGGCCTCCGGCTTGCTCTACCCCAGCGACGGATCAAACTTGTCCGAGGCTCTCTGCTTCGGACAGATCGCCGTCGAACACGCCCTCAGCCGCTGATCACTGCTGCCCGTTGGCGACAACCCGGCCGGCGATGCGGCCCAGGGTTAGGGCGGCGGTGATCTTGACCCCGCCGAGGCCGATGGCGGGGCTGACTCCGCCCACACAATCGCCCACTGCGTATAGGCCGGGAATGGCATCGCCGAACACGTCGAGCACCTGCATGTTTGCGTTCACTCGGAAGCCTCCGGCGGGGAAGTTGATGCCCACCACCATGGGAGCGGCCCACAGCGGCGGCTCCACGATGCCGGTTCGGGGTTCACCGAAGATCACCCGGCCGAATTCGGGATCGCGGTCGGTGCCTGACTGCACGGTGTGATTCCAGCGGCCCAGCGTTTGGGACAATCTGTTGGCATCGCACCCGATTGCCGCCGATAGCTCGGCGGCGTCGGCTCCAGACACCGCCGACTCGGGCATCTCTGCCACCAACTGGGCCTTTTCCTGGGCGATCCGGTTGTCGAACACGTACCAGGCCTGCTGGTGGGGCTGGCTCTCCATGGCCGCCACTCGGTGGTCATAGGGACCGGCCTCATCGTGGAAGCGATGGCCCTCGCGGTTCACGGCGATCGCATCTTCAACCAGAGCGGATCCCACCATGACCAACGGGGGGATCATGGTCATGTTGATCAGGTCGCCCCCCACCGCCAGACCCATGAGGTGACCATCACCCCGGCAAAGCTCGCTGCCCAGGTAGGGGGTGGACGCCTTGGCCTCGGGTTGGAACCGGGAACGCAGGTCCGAGTTGGCCTGATAGCCGCCTGCGGCCAAGATGACCCCATTGGCCGCCCCAAAGCGCCGACGAGTATCGGAGGCCACTCCTGAGACCCGGTCGCCATCTTTCAGTAGGCGCAAAGCCCGAGTCTTGTAGCGAACCTCCACCCCGGCTTCAGCCAAGGCCGACTCGAAGCACTCGGTGAACATCGCGGTGTCGGCCACGCTCACCATTCGATCCACGGTGTGCTGCACCGGCCGGGGCAGGAAGCGGTCGAACCCAAAGCCCAACTCGATGAGCTCCCGGTATGTCTCCGCCGAGTCCTCGGCGTAGCGCCGAGCCAAGTCCACGTCGAATATCAGCCCGTAGCGGTGCTTTTGGCGGTCGATCTCAGCCTGCATGTCGGCCAAGTACTGCTCGGGGCTGTCGTCGGTCCCGTTGCCGGCCTGCATGTCGAAGTCGGCGAATGCCACATATCCGGTGGAACGGGCGGCGTTGCCGCCGAGTTGCTTGTCGGCCTCCAAAAGGACCACCGAGGCGCCGCTGCGAGCGGCGGCTAAAGCGGCGGCCGACCCTCCAGGCCCGCCTCCTACGACGACTACATCGAATGTTTCCATCGCACTCTTAGGCTAACGGCGGTTCGCCGATTAGCGGTCGGTGGCGGCGGGGAAGTCGGCGCCGGCCAGCCAATTCAGGAAGTCTTGGCGGCGGTTTGCGTCCACCAATTCCACTCGCAGGCCGGTGGTTGGCAGCCAGTGGTAGGTGAAGCCCAGCGGACGACCGTCGGAAGCCTCATAGGAGGCCAGCGGCTCATAGCCGGCGTCGGCCAGGCGTTGGGCGTCGGCCACCAAATCGTGGCTCCAGTAGCCCAGGTGATGGACTCCGCCAGCGGTGCAGGGGTCCCACACGGTTCCCGAGGTGCCGGTGATGAGCTCGATGTGGGGCGGCCCGGCAGTGGAGTAGGTGAACTGGAACTCGGCCAGCACCAGCCCGTTGGGCTGGCGGACCATGAACTCCCGATTCTGGACGGGCCCCCATTCAAATCCGTGGATGGCGGTCCACTCGGCCATGGCCGCATCGAGGTCGGTGACCACGACGCCGAAGTGGTAGAAGTCGTCGAGGGGCACCAGCCCCGCCCGCGATTGGGATGTTGAATCAGGCATTTCCGTGCCACCCTCCGTCGGTGAATAGAACTTCGCCGGTTATGTACGACGCTTTGTCGCTGAGCAGAAACGAGATCACCTCGGCGATCTCGGCGGGCTCGGCCACCCGGCCCATCGGCACTCGGGCGTCCAACCAGGCGGCCTGCTCCGGGTTGCCCAGCCGCTCTGCCGTCATGGGCGTGCGCACCGGCCCCGGCGCCACCGCGTTGACCCGCACCCCCAACGGCGCCGCCTCCACCGCAGCCGCCCGAGTGAGCGCCGATACCGCCCCCTTGGAGGCCACATAGTGGGCCTGATCGGGCACCGCGATCTCTGCGTTCACCGACGAAACGTTGACGATAGCTCCCTGAGTACCAGCCAGATGACGGCGCAGAAACCCCCGAATACCCAGCCAGGTGCCCACCACGTTGACTCGCAGGTGGCGCTCAAAGTCATCCAGATCGGTGTCGACGATCGGACTGCGGCTGCGGATGCCGGCACAGTTGACCAACCCAGTCAGCGGCCCTGCGTCGTCGAACACCCGATCCCAGGCCGCCTCGTCGGTCACATCCAGAGAGACCACACCTTCAGAGGAGGTGACGTCGCCAGCCACCACAGTCCAACCCTCGCCCACCAGCACCCGACAAGTCTCAGCCCCAATCCCCGAAGCCCCGCCGGTTACCAGAACCCGACCCGGCATCAGCGTCAGTGGCCGAGATATGAACGCACCAGATCGTGGGAGGCCCGGAGTTCGGCCGACGGCCCGCTGATGTCGTTGTTGCCGGTGCGCAGCACGTAGGTGCGGTCGGAAACCTCCAGCACCCCGGCATTCTGCTCCACCAGCAAAAAGGTCGTGCCGCCTTCGTCTCGCAAGTCCACCACTAGCTCAAACAGCTGGTCCACCAGGTTCGGGGCCAGGCCAAAAGACAACTCGTCGATCATCAGCAGCTTGGGCCGGGTAATCATGGCCCGGGCCAGAGCCAGCATCTGCTGCTGTCCGCCCGACAGCGATGAGGCCTGCTCGCCGATCTTCTCGGCCAGCGCGGGCAACAGGTCCAAGAGGCGGTCGCGGTCACGGCGAATTGCCGCCGCACCGTCAGAGCGGAGCCCAAGGCCCAACTCCATGTTCTCTTTGACTGACAGGTTCTGGAAGATCCCCCGACCCTCGGGCAGGTGGCCGAGGCCCCGCATGGCCCGGCGCTCGATGGCCAGGCTGCCCAAGTTCTCCCCATTGAGCACCACCGAACCCGACCAGGTGTCGAGCACGCCGGAAATGGCCCGCAGCAGGGTGGTCTTGCCCGCTCCGTTGGCCCCCAGCACCGACACGATCTCGCCCTCTTCCACCGACAGCGATACGCCGTGGAGCACTTCGAGTCGGCCGTAGCCCGATACCAGATCGTTGATTTCGAGCAGCATCACGACGGCTCTTCCTGCTCGGGGGCGTCGTCTTCGGTCCACACCTCTTCCAGGGTGCTCTCCTCTTCGACGTGGTCGATGTGATGGTGCTCCGACAGCGGCCCCTCCACCTCGTGGATATCGCCGCCTTCCTCAGCCTCGAAACCATGGCCCAGATAGGCCTCGATCACCGCGGGATCGGTGGTTACGTGCTCGGGGCTGCCCTCAGAGATGATCTCGCCGAAGTGCAACACGCTGATCTTGGGGCAAAGGCTGGTCACCAGTTGAAGATCGTGCTCGATGATGATCACGCACAGGTCGCGCTCAGCCTGGAGCTGGCGCAAACCCCGCAGGAGCACCGTCACGTCGTCGGCCCCAAGTCCAGCGGCGGGCTCATCAAGCAAGACCACAGTGGGGTCGGCCACCAACGCCCGAGCCACCTCCACCAGCTTCTGCGAGCCCAACGACAGCGCCCCGGCCTCCTCGTGGGCCAAGTCGGCCAAACCGAAGCGGTCAAGCATGTCCATGCAAATCTGGCGGGCCTCGGTCTCCTCCCGGCGCTGCTGCGGCAACAGCAACAACTCGGCAAAGTGCCCCCAACGGAACAGGTGGTGACGGCCCAAAAGGGTGTTCTCCATCACCGTGGCGTCGAGAATCAGCCGCGGCGCCTGAAAAGTGCGCCCGATGCCCGCCTTCACCCGCTGGGTGCGGGACATGTGCAGCACATCCTCACCGTGGAGGCGAACGGCGCCCTGGCTTCTGCGAACGTAGCCGGAGACGACGTTGAAAACAGTGGTCTTCCCCGCCCCGTTGGGTCCGATGAGCCCGTTGAAACCGGGGTCGAATTGCAGGTCGACTCCCAAGAGCACCTGGTTGCCACCAAACGCCACATGCAGGTCGTCAACGGCAAGCGAAGCGACACCTTCAGTGGGATTGGCCCCCGGCGGAGAGGCTTCTACGACGCTCATGTCGAAAAGTCCAACAACGACTCCAGTCTTCGCTGGAGGTCTTTCACCCAACGGCTGTCACGAATTTGCTTGGGCAAAACTGCAATCCCATTGGGCAGCACGAGCACAGCCAGAATCAATGCGATGCCCAATATCAAGAACAGCAGCTTCTGAGTGTCCTGAAGCTTCTGGCGCAGGAACACGAAGAACACCGCGCCGATCAGCGGACCCCACTTGCGCCCCAGCCCGCCGACAATCAGTACCACCAGCAAGAACACCAGCAACCGCGTGCGGAAAGTCTGCGGGTTGGCAAACGAGCTGTTCTGGGCCCACATGGCCCCAGCCAGCGCCGCGGCGAATGCCGACAACCCGAAGGCAACCAGCTTGTAGTAGGTGGAGGAGATGCCCAACGGACCCGTAGCGATGTCGATGTCGCGTACCGCTTTGAGAGTGCGGCCCAGCCGCCGGTTGGTCAGCACAATGTAGGCCAGCATCATCAGCACCAGTGCGCCCAGCGAAAGCATGTAAACGCTGAGGATGCGGTCGAGCCCGGGGATGAGGAACTGAGGAACCTGCTTTCCGGTACCACCGTTGGTCTTCAGCCCGCTCCACACGTCGTCGTCAAGACGGATGATGGTGACAATCAGCTCACCGAGGGCCAATGTGGCGATGGCTAAGAAGAAGCCCTTCAGCCGCGCGGCGGGGAAGCCCACCAGCACGCCGATGATGGCCGCGGCGATGCACACCACCGGCAGAGCCAAGAAGAAGGGCCAGTCGTACCCAGCCAATGCTTCTCGGGCATCGCTGGGGGCGGAAAGCACTGCGGTGCCGTAGGCCCCCAAGGCGAAGAGGCCAGCTACCGCAAGGCCCAAGGTGCCCGAATAACCCACCAGCAGGTTGAAGCCCACCGCAGCCGCGCCGTACGCAAAGACAAATGCCAGGTTGCCCCGACCGAAGTTGTTGCCACTGTCGAAAATGTCGGTCCAGCCGAGAATAGGAATCCACGGCAAAAACGCCAGGAATACGAACACCCCGAGGGTGGTCAACTGCTCCCGATACCGGCGAAGGCCGGGGGGCTTGGGGGGGTAAAGAGGACGGGGAGAGGCAGTGGCAACCGTCATCACCTACACCTCCCTAGTCCGGGCGGTTCGGCTGAACCCGCCGGGAGCAACCAACAACACGACCACTACCACCAACAGCGCGATGGTTGGCTGGAGGCTGGTGGATATCTGGCCGCCGGCCAAGGCCTCCCCCAATCCGACGAGCAGACCGCCCGCAAATGTTCCGCCCATCGACACGAAGCCGCCCAATACCGCGGCGATGAACCCCTTGAGAATGAGGCCCTCTGCGCTGCCCAACTCCAGAACGGTGGAGCTGGTGTTGAGGATCATGGCCGCCCCGGCCACGAGGATTCCGATGGCCCAGGCAATGAGCGAGACTGAACCGGCGTTTATGCCCAGCATGCGGGCGGTGGGGCCGTCTTCGGCAATGGCCCTCATTCGCACGCCCCACTTGGATCGGAAGAACAGCCCCAAGCCGGCCACGATGGCCAATCCCACCACGATGGTGACGACCTGATCCCAGCCAATCCGAGTGCTGCCGATGTCGAAGGTCTCACCAGACCAAGGGGCGTCGAAGCGCTGCGGGGTAGCTCCCCACAGGTTTTCGATCAAAGAGCCCAGCGCAAACGTCAAGCCGATGGTCAGAAGCAGAAGTGGGAAGTGGTCCACTTTGCTGAGGGGCTTAACCCAGTAGCGCATCATCAGGTAGGTCAATACCGCGGTGATGATGGCCAGGATCACCGCCACCGCTAGGGGGAATCCCTCACTGGTAACGGGGAACCAGTCCAGGAAAGTGGGAAGTCCCTCATTGTTCAGGAAGTCAATGCTGATGTAGCCGAGACCCAGAGCGGAGAACGTCGCCAAGGGCTGGGTTGACAGGCCGGTCAATGGACGGACCAAGAAGAACTGGGTTATGGCCCCAAACACTCCGGCAAAAGCCAAGGCAACCACGATGGCCAGCCAGAACGGCCAGCCCACGCCACCCTTTTCGGGATCGGTGGACAGGAACCAACCCATGTAGGCGGCCACCAGGCCCATCTCCGCGGTCGCGAAGTTGGGCACGTCGGTCGACTTCATGATGACCACAATGGCCAAGCCGATGAGGCCGTAGCTCGAGCCGGCCTCCAAGCCAACCACGATTTGCTGGAGGAGTTGATCCACCTGTTATCCCCCCGATTTGTTCGGTCCGGGGCCGGCGCTCACCGGCCCCGGACCAACAATCGAATTAGCTGGCCGGCTGCTGGAAGCTACGAACCTGACTCCAGGACTCCGTGGCCGCGTCGTACTGAGCCACGCCCGCGCCGGATGCGCAGCTATGCCCGCCGGGCAGCGGCCCGCAGGCCACTGGCGGAATGGAAGGTACCAGAATCGGGTCATTTGCCAACGCCTCAGCGATGGCGTGGAAGTTCTCATAGGAGTAGTCGCCGTCCAAGCGGTCGAACAGCGTAAAGAACGAGGTGGTGATCGAGTAGGTCTGGAGGCTGAAGTTGGGGGCGCCGCCCTCTTTGCCGGGGCCGTCGTAGGCGTCCCACAGACCGCGCCAGTGCTCGACAAATGGGTGGTCGCCTTCGTGCAATGCCACCTGAAGGGCACCGAGGTAGCCGTCAGCAGCCTCTGGGTTGGCCAGCCCCACTGTGTTTTGACCACCAGCGCCGGAGGATCCGGCATCGGAGCAAACGAAGGCATCAAAGCCAGCCTCATGGAATTGGTCGAGCACCAAACCGTTCTGAGCGTTGTCCAAAGCGGTTAACACCGCCTCGGCACCAGAGTCGATAACCGCCAGCACGGCAGGGCCAACCACGTCGGAGAGCACCTCGACCTCTTCCTTGGTGGTGATCTCCATGCCGTGAACGGGAGCCTGCATGTCGATGGCATTGAACGCTTCTACACCGAGTTCGTTGTCCTGGCCGATGGCCGCCACCTTGGTCACGCCCTGCTCAGCGAAGTAGTCGATGCAGATTCGGCCCTGCTCGGTGCGGGTTGGGTTGGTGAGGTACACCTCTTGGATGTCCTGGTCGGCAGGCGATACCGGACCCCACAGCGGGGTGCCAGCAGCTTCGATGTCGGGATAAGTGGACGGGATGGCTTGCGAGCCCGCAGTGCCCACAAAGGCCCACACATTGTCCTGCTCGATCAACTTGCGGACGTTGGTGACCATCTGCTCGATCTCGAAGCGGTCATCCTCCCAAGCCAACTCGAAGGTGCAGCCGTCGATTCCGCCAGCAGCGTTGATCTCGTCAACTGCCATCTGGATACCGCCCAGCAGGCCTTCGCCAGCCACTGCGGCCCGGCCGGTGAACGGCTGGGACGTTCCGATGGTGATCACACCGTTCTCCTTGTCAACGCCGCGCACGTCGCCGTCGGTGTTGGCGCCACAGGTGTCAACCATCTCTTCTTCGGCCATGTCCTCTTCGGCCATGTCCTCTTCTTCTTCCTCGACCACACCAGGCATTTCGTCGGCCATGTCGTCTTCTTCGTCGGCCATGTCCTCTTCGGCCATGTCGTCTTCTTCAGCCATGTCGTCATCTTCGGCCGGGGCCGGAGCGGGCGCTTCGGTGGCTGCCGGGGCGGGCGCAGCGCCGCCGTCGTCGTCATCGTCGTTGCCGCATGCGGCGGCAATCAGGGCTACCGCGAACAGCAGCGCCAGAACTTTCAAGAGCTTGGACATGGAAACCCCTCCACTTGGTTGGACGTGCACTGATCGGACGTACACAAGTTCGGGACTCTAACAGAGAATGTTCTGTGACAAAATGCTGGAGATGGCAGAAATCACCGTGACCACGTTCGCCGAAGCCCGGGAGTGCTATCGGAACAAGAATCTTCGCCAAGCGCTGTACGACGCCGGGGAGGTGATCATGAGCGACGTGGTGGTGAACCTCCACGGCGACGAGCACCGGGACCGCCGCCGCTTGGAGAACCGGCTCTTCCGCCGGGACACGTTCACTCTGTACGAGCAGGATCTGTTCCCGCCCATCATCGAGTCGACGCTGGCCCCCCACTTGGCCGAGGGCAAGGCCGAGCTGGTGAAGCTGGGACATCAGCTCATGATGAACCTAGCTGCGTTTACCGCCGGGGTGGATCGGCCTCAAGGCACCCCGGAGGAGACCTTCCGGCTGTACGACTACCTGACCACCTTCATCGAGGGGGCCACGCTGGCCCACTACACCGGCGACAAAGAGGCCAAGGTGATGGAGATCGAGGCTGCGCTAGAGGCGTTCGACGCCGAGTTCCTGACTCCCGGCATGGACCGGCGCCAAGCGTTGTTGGATCAGCTTGGGGCCGGAGAGATCGACGCAGACGACCTGCCCAAAGACGTGTTGATGGTGCTGATGCACAACCAAGACCGCCTGGACCTGAGCCATGAGACCATCCGCCGGGAGATTGCCTTCTACATGCTGGCGGGGGCCCACACTTCGGCCACCGCCTTCAACCGAGTCATACACAACATCTTCGGTTGGCTGGCCGACCACCCCGAAGACGAGCACCGAGTGCGCGACGACCGGCTGTTCGTGCAGCGCTGCACCCACGAGACCATTCGGCTCCAGCCCTCCAGCCACACTGGAATGCGCTGGGCACTAGCTGACATCGACCTGTCGAGCGGCGTTCACATCGCCAAGGGCGACCGGGTCACGCTGGATCTCCTGTCGGTGAACCGGGATGCCTCGGTGTTCGGCGATGACGCCGCAGACTTCAACCCCGACCGCACCCTGCCCGAGGGAATTGCCCCGTGGGGGCTGAGCTTCGGTCAGGGAATGCACGCCTGTATAGGCCAAGACCTGGCCTCCGGGGTCTCGTTCATGGACGGCGACGATGTAGACGACCATCTGTTCGGGCTAGTGCCAGCCGCGGTGCAGACCCTGTTCGACCACGGCTGTCGCCCCGACCCCGACGACCCACCGGAGATGGACGCCTCCACCACCCGCCCCTACTTCGGCCGCTACCCAGTGGTGTTCGCGGCTTGAGCGGTGTCTTTCCTCTTTTGAACAAGGCTCCGAACGTCTGAAACTATATCTGGAACAACATACACAGCCATAAACACTGAACAAGCTATCTTCAATGGAGCATCCACATCGCGGAATATCCAGATTCCCAACATTGTCAAAACATAGAAGAAACACACTGCCAGATAAATGGACCAAGAATAATACGAACCAATTTTCTTCAGTGCTTGCCTAATCATCGAAAGCCCTTTGGGATTCAGTCATGATCCCTGATTCATCTCCGCATTCCTCCGAAGCTCTGGCGTGCTTGCAGGCTTTACACTCAACTTCATTATCTTTTATGGTACCGCGGCTTCCGTGCTCGACGATATATTTGGCACTCTGGCCTCCACCCCCAGCCATCCGTCTTCATATATCTCCATCCACCATTTCTGAGCCAAGTGAATTTCGTCGATACGGCAAATGAAAGCACCATTATGAAAAGCGCACCTGAAATAATTCTGAACTCCAAACCTCCAACTATTGTAAGAAATCCCGGTATCACAATGCCAACATAGAAGTTTACTGCATCGTGAACCTTACCAACTCTACCAGGGTTTTCCAATCTAATGGCCAGGCGAGCAGGCCAACCAGCGTCTTCAGGTATAGCAATCGCGAGAGGTTGTCCACGAAAGAGGAATGATCTAGACATCCACAGCACACTTGGCCTCTCCGCGTCGTCCATAGCCTTGAGACCCGATTCCTCCATCGTCATTCTTGCTCTGGTGGTTGGCAATAATGGATTGTAAAATTCCTAACGAATGTGTAGCCACCTACTTCAGAGGAATAACTTCCCTCATGAGTCCTCTCTGGCCATGCATCGACTCCACCTGGCAAACATTTGGGGCCAAATATTGTAGCAAACATACGTTCATCATCAAGTACTTCAAGTATGTAATCACCTACATCCAGATATTTACTTATCCCACTACCTACTCTACCCACAATAAATCTGATTACTTTATCAGATGTCCACGCTATTGTTGATGCAATTTTTGCAATTGTTGCGTTTGTGGCTAGCTTGAAGACGTTCTTCTCTGTTTCAGTAAAGCCATCTGCATGGGTGATTTCTACGTCATTCAATTCCAATATATCGTCCCACTCTTCATCCACCTCAACCTTCATTGGCTCCGACCAATGTTCTTGACAAGTCCACGTTTTAGCTGAGAGTGTGCAGCTACGCTCGTACTCAGGAACACCAGTTATCAGGAACGAAAGAGGAACGTTAGTGTAGTGGTACTCATCATCAGGATTGTTCTCTAATGGCCAATCAAAGCCTCCTTCATTTGGCCATAGATTCGGAGTGTCGAAAATAGCCCTGATCAATTCGGGACAAGTTCTTGTCCTTGACTGGGAATATATCGGACCACCCTCACCATTCGAGGCAATTGAAACTCTATACGTCTCGTTTGGATCTGCCAGCATAACCCATTGAGTTGAGGAACCGGAGAAGGACCCAGTGCGCCAAGATGGCGCGGGAGAGCCATCAACGGAGATGACAACCACATAATCTTGGCCGCTGTCCGGCGGATTGTTCCAAGTCACGTTCAACGCGCTATATCCATTGCAGTCCACTTCCAACCAGTCGTCGTCGATGGTCTCGCACTGCCGGACACTGCCAGTTCCCAACTCACTCACACCTGAAGCGTTCCTAGCCCTTACTCCCAGGTAGTACTCGACTTCGCTGTCCAACCCGTCGATCTCGTATACGAACTTGCCCGATGACGTCTTCCTCGGAATCCCAACGTCCTCCCATCCAAGCACAGAAGGATCTGGAGGACTGGACACATCCCATATTGACGCTACCACCTGGTATCCCTCAGCCCCCCTAACGGGGTTCCACTCAATCGTGATCGATTCATCAGACACCACAGTGCACTCGAGGCCGCTGGGGGTGTCGGGGATGGTGCAGGTCACGTCTACCGGAGCACTGAATTCAGAGTCGCCCGCGGCGTTCGAGGCCTTGACCATGACTTGGAATACGCCGGAATCAGGCAGGTCCGGCTCGCCAGAGGCGGGGATGGTGGCAGTAGTCGCTGTGGTGTTGGTGGTCCATTTCGTTGATTCTGCCATTGGGTTTCCGGTGAAGATGCGGGGCTTGTAGGAGGTGGCCCTGAAACGGACAGTTCCTGCCTCGTTCCAAGATACGGTCAACTCTTCGTTTTGACAAGACGCTTCCACACCACCAGGCGCAGGAGGAGGACCCGGACACCCTCCCCCGGCCCAAACACTCCAAGCCGACACTGAGTTGCCCGGTCCGGTCGACCGGATCCGCCACCGGTAGTACCCACCGGGCGTCGAGGCTCTAGTGAACGACGTGTCAGCACCGGACCACCTGGCTATGTCGGCGCCGTCTTCTTGCGCCTCATACCCCGACGCTCTGCTGTCTCCACTCCAGCCCACCGTGAGCAGCGTGCCATCACCAGGACAGCTCACCCATGGCCACGACGGAACACCAAGCGCCGAATCAACCGTCGGCTCGGGTGTCGGGGTCGGTGGGGCGGTGAAATTGATGCTGGCTGTTTGGCTGACGGTGCTAACGGTGATTCTGCAGATGACTTCGCCGGCTTCGGCTGCGGTTGCTGAGAGGGTGTAGTGGCGGGTGGAGCCGACTCGCAGCGCGGTGTCTTCGGCCAGCGAGCAGCCCGTCCCGGAGACCGTGGCGAGGTTGTTGGTGCCCAGCACCGAGAAGGGGTCTTGGTAGGTGCTGCCGGCGTTCGCGCTGCCGGTGGCGGCGAGGCCATTGATGGTGATGGGGCCGAAGGTGATGGTGATCGTGCGGCTGGCGGTGTCGGCGGTGACTGTGCAGGCGGCTTGCCCTGGTCCGCTGCGCGTTGCCGAGAGGGTGTAGTGGCGGGTGGTGCCGACTCGCAGCGCGGTGTCCTCGGCCAGCGAGCAGCCCGTCCCGGCGACCGCGGCGAGGCTGTTGGTGCCCAGCACTGAGAAGTTGCGCCGGTACGTTTCCCCAGCAGGCCCGTCGCCTGCGCTGGGGAGTCCAGAGATTATGGCTACGGCGGTTGGCGTGGGTTCTGGAGTTGGTGTTGGTGTTGGGCCGGTGGCGCTGTGGACACACTTGCCGTTTCGGGGCTCGTGGCCTGTCGGGCAGTTTTGGATTGGCGGTCGTCGGTGCGTGACGCTGGTTGTGCAGGTGCCGCCTGATCTGGTCCCGCTCGAACAAGTCGGAGTCCGCCGATCCGTGCGAACACAATACGACCCCGACAAAGACCCGCTGTCACAAGTAGGAGTCGACTCAACAGCAATCACACAGCTCCCGCCCGACCGCGTGCCGCTCGAACAACTGGGAGTCCGGATAGCTGTACCTGTGCAGCGTCCCCCATTTGGTGTGCCCAAGTTGCAGGATTGCCGGTACGGGGTTTCGGCAGTGCAGGTTGTGCCGCTTCTGGAGTCCCCGGCGTTGCATGAGGGGCTTGCGGTCAACCCGAATTCACTGGCGATACAGGTGCCGTTGCTGGTGAGCGTGTACCCGCTGGGGCACTTGGCCCGGTAGGTGCGAAAGCACTGGCCGAACCCGGGAGAGTATCCGCTTGGGCAGGTGTAGCTCACCGCTCCGTAGTCGATGGTGCGGGTACAGCTCGATCCCGACAGTTGGTAATCGCTCGGACACTGGGCGGCGACGGTACGGGTGCCGCGACAAACCGCAGTGTTGAACTGGGTATCCAAGCTATACCCGGCAGGACACCGAGGAGTACCGATAACAGTGCGCGTACAACTCGACCCCGACAGCCGATAACCACTCGGACACTGAGCGGCGACGGTACGGGTGCCGCGACAAACCGCAGTGTTGAACTGAGTATCCAAGCTATACCCGGCAGGACACCGAGGAGTACCGATAACGGTGCGAGTACAACTCGACCCCGACAGCTGGTAGCCACTCGGACACTGGGCGGGGGTGCTCGTGGTGGTCGTCTTCGTGCATTCGTCTCCAGCGGGGTTCAGGGTGAAGCCCGCGTCGCATTCCACCGTTGGCGCGGGATCGTGGGCGGTGGCCGTGCCAGTGAGTGTCAGCGCTCCAAGAATGAGCCCCAGCACTGTCGCAAAAGCGGTGGCGGTGACTAGTCGGCGTTTCATCGGCTTGGTTCCCCGGTCTGGTAGGCGGCGGACAATTGCCTTTATCCGCCGCGTTCAAATCCGGCGAAGACGCGATGACAGAGTGAGTAGAAACTGGCAAAAATATGACGACAAGGGGGATTGCCACCGTCGGAAACGAGTCGATTCGGCCTCTGTCGGTGCACCCAGAACTGGCAGTTCCGTGGCCTAGTCCCGGGTCTCGGCCGATGCCGAGTCTCGATGGCGCCGATACCGAGAGTTCAAAGCCCCGAGCAGTCCAGTCAGCCCGATAACTCCCTCTTTCCCCTGGTCAACGGAGCAGTAGTCTGGCTGGCACGTGGCTTGTGTTCAGGAGATCCTTGAGGACCATTTGACATGCGCGCCTGATTCAAAGTAGGGAATAAAGGCAATTATCCGCCTAATAGCCGCATGTCTAGCTTTGTTGGGTGGTTTTGGCGGCAATTCGTGTTCTTCAATGGCGGTCCGCTAATGCAGCGGCATGGAAAATGTAATTGCTTGTCAATCGGAATTGCCGGCGCCAGAGGGCGTCACCCACCCCGACGAGGCCCTCGATGGAGTACTCATCGGCGATAGGGTCGACCGGCTGGTGGCCGAGGCCAAGGCGGCCGCGCTCTCTGCCAACACCCGGAAGGCCTACATGGTCGGGTGGCGAAGTTGGTGTTTGTGGGCGTCTGAGCGTGGGCTGGCGCTGTTCCCGGCTGCTCCGCGCGACTTGCAGAGGTGGTTGGCCACGCTGTGGGACGAGGGGAAGAAGCCATCCACGCTTCGCACTTACCGCTCAGCGGTGGCCTACTGGCACCGCCACCACCGAGGCACGAACCCAGCCCGCTGCCCCGAGGTGCGCCAGCTGCTTGACGGCCTGTCCCGCCGTGCCGCCGCCAGCGGGTACGCCCCCCGACAGGCCGCGCCCTTGCGGCAGTGCGATGTGGAACGGATCGCCAATGCGGCCGTTGTGCCCCGGCGCTGTCGGCCCGGCGGGCGCCTAGAAACCCGCAGCCAGGCGCAGCAGCGCGCCACAGTCGACGTCGCCATGATCAGCTTGGCCCACGATGCCCTGTTGCGCTGCAGCGAGCTGTTGGCGCTGCGGTGGGCCGACATTGATCTGTCGGAGAGCGGAAGTTACGGCACGGTGCTAATCCGCCGCTCCAAGACCGACCAAACAGGACAGGGAGCTGTCGTGCCCATCTCCGAGTTCAGCTACGCAGCGCTTGTCCGCCTCAAGCCCGCCGGCGCCCAACCCTGCGACCCGGTTTTCGACATCTCCCCGAACACCGTGACTCGTCGCATGCGGGCCGCGGCCCAAGCCGCCGGCATCGATCCGACCTGGGTCTCTAGCCACTCGCCGCGCGTTGGCATGGCTCAAGATCTCGCCGCCGCCGGCGCCGACATGCTTGTTCTCATGATCGCTGGGCGTTGGAAGCAAGCCACGACCGTCATCCGCTACACCCGCCACCTCTCTGCACAACACACCCCTGTCGCCCAATACCTCAAAACACAGCAACGCTCAGCAAACGAGGGCAGTGAGACAAAGTCACTGTCCGAGCTTCTTTCAAAGCTGGCAGCGATAACCTCCAGACTTCAACCTGCTGCAATGCAGGATGCCCACCAAACCCGGACTCAGATCAGCGATCGACGAGATTGCTCGTCAAGATGTTGGTGGCCCACTTGGCCACCAACACGCCGTTTACCCTGCCGGGGACCAGGGTGCCCACCTCTCCTACATCGGAATTAGGTCAACGCCGATTGGTCCAAAAGGTCGTCTACACGCCCAGGACGCTTCGGATGCCGTCGTCGATGGCAGCGACCAGGGCGGGGGGCAGCTGCCCAATGCGCTCAGTAAGCCAGGACCGATCTACCAATTCCAGGCCAAGCGGCACGGCTACGGAGTCGTTTGGCAGACCCGTGGCCGATGAGGTGAGCAGCACATTTCCGGCGAGGCCCGCTCTCTCGTGCTTCGAAGTCAGCGGCACAACATGGGTCTGCCAGATATCAACGCCGAGAACATCCTCGGATGACATGACGACACACGGTCGTCGCTTGTCGAGATTGGCCCAATAGACCGCGCCGCGCGCTACCACGGTGCAGAGCGCTCCATCCGCTCGCCAACTGCCAGCGCGTCCTGCTCGGTCAAACGCTCTCCATCTGCCAGCGCGGCATCAGCCATGAGTTGCTGGGCGAATGTCAGAGTCGAGTTGGCCGAGTGGCGTCTGAGCTGTTCGGTTACCCACCTTGAAAATGGCACATCGAGGCTCTCGATGATGGGCACAACGTCATCTGGCACGCTGATCGTTTTGTTGGGCATGTACGTAGTGTACGTACATAATACCTTTCGGCAAACCCCAGCCCCGCATTCTCAAGCTTTAGTTGACCAGGTAGCTGGTAAGGATCTGGGCGGCCCAGTTGGCCACCTTCTCGCCGGGGATGGGGGACCGGGTGGGCCAGGGGCGGTCCAAGTCCACTGGCTGGCCGCGGCTGATCACGGTGCGGAGGTTGGCCCGGTCGGCCAGCACGGTTACATCGGTGGCCGGGTCGCCGTCTACCACCAACACGTCCGCGGCCATTCCTGGGGCCAGGGTGCCCACCTCGCCTTCCATGCGCATGGCGATGGCCCCGTTGGCGGTGGCGCAGGCGATGGCTTGAAGCGGGCTCAGCCCCACCGATTCCACCAGCACCTCCATCTCCCGGGCGTGCCAGTGGCCATAAGGGGTGAGGGCGAACCCCGACTCCGAGCCGCACAGCAGCGGCACTCCAGCATCGTGGGCCTTGGCCATCATCTTGGCGGTGGCCTCGATCTCGCCCCGGAACACGTCTTGCATGCCGGCCCCGGCACCCACCAGATGGCCGTAGTCGGCCAGGTTGGCCAGGAAAGTGAAGGTGGGCATGAGGGCGGCCCCAGCGTCGATCACCGCCTCGAGGCCAGCGTCGTCCATGAACGAGGCGTGCAAGATGAGATCGACCCCGGCCTCGGCGCAGGCCTGCGTGCTGTGGGCCGAGCGGGCGTGGGCCATCACCGGGGTCTCCAGCTCGTGGGCAGTGTCGCACACCGCCTTCAGCTCCTCGGGCTTCCAGGCCAGCAGCTCGCCCTTGTGGCGGGGGATGGACCCGGTGGCGTGGATCTTGATCCAGTCGGCCCCATACTTGATGTGCCGGCGGGTCATTTGGATCATCTCGTCGACGGTGGTCACCACCTGGGCGTAGCCCACCACCCCGGTGTCGGGGATGAGCCGCCCGGCGGTGCCGCCCACTGAGGTGACCAAGGCCTGCACCCCGGTGGCCATGCGAGGGCCCTCCACCACGCCAGCGTCCACCGCATCGCGCAGCGACGGGCCCATGGAGAACAGCGTGTCGGGGTCGCAGAATCCGGTCACCCCGGCCAGCAGCAGCTTTTGGAGGTTCTGGGCGGCGATCAGCGCGGCCAGCGTGTGGTCGCGGTGGAAGAACAGCTCATCGTTGGACTGCACATCGTCGAATGTGCAGTGGACGTGCGCGTCGATGAGTCCGGGCATGACCGTGCATCCAGCGGCGTCGATCACTGTTGCGCCGGACTGATCCGCGCCCGCATCGGGGCCGACGGCGACAATCCGGTCGCCCTCCAGCAGTACCGCGGTGTGGGGCTGGGGCGGGGAACCGGTGCCGTCGATCACCGTTCCCCCGGTGATCAGGATTGGCGTCGGCTCGGTCATCTGGCTCAGCCCCTTTCAGTCCCCCAGCAGAGCCGCGGCGGCGTCTTTGACGGACATGCCCACCTCGACGCCACGGTCGCGGGCCGGCTGGTTGCACGCGCTGATAATCCCCTCATCGTACGCCTTGAAGGCATCGCCCACCGGGGCACTCCACGCGTCGCAGCACGCTCCGGCCAGTCCATGGGCCTCGGTGATGGCCAACCCGGCGATCCCGGCGTCGTTCTTGCTGCGGCCTCCGTCGGAGCAGATGAAGCCATGCGGGCTCACCTCCAGCAGGAAATCCGCCCCGCTGCGCCCGGTGTGGCCCGCGGTGACCAGCACGTTGCGGGAGTCCTCGGGCAGGGCAAACACGATTGAGTCGGTAACCACGATCTGGCGTCCGCTGTCGGTGGTGGCCTTGACCTCTCGGCGGATCTTGGTGCCCTCGTCCACCTCGCCGGGATCGTTGTTCAACAGCAGCTTGGCCGCCTCGGCCACCGTCATGCCCTCGGTGACCCCGCAGCGCTCCGCATAGATGTTGAGCCGGGAGATGACCCCGGTCTCGTAAAGGTCAAGGCCGTTGCCCAGCTCGGCGCTCATCCCGTCGGCGGTGGCGGCGGGAATGCCGAGCGCCTCCAAGAACCACAGCCCGGAGATGCCCGCGCCGTCTTTTCCGATACAGCCGTCGTGGCCGATCACCCCTTTAGGCCGATGGGGGGCCATCAGCCGGGCGGGCAGCACGCCGAGATACGACGACGGCACCACCACGTCGTTGTCCCGGTTGCGGGCATCCACATACCGGGCGGAGTCCATGGTCACGATCCGGCGGTCGCCGTCGGTGTAGACCACCTCCTGGGGGTGATCCTCCTCGTTGGCCAGCAGTGGGGCTTCTTCAGGCACGACTCGACGATACTCCTTGCTTGTTTGGTCGATTTTCTTCAATCTCTTTTGGAGCCCGGTGCGGTCGGCCTCTCTTGCTCTGTGGATTCCCTACAGACCGGTGCGACCGGCCTCGCGGATCATGGGGGCGTAGTCGGCGAAGCCGGGGGCGTCGGCCCTTGCGCCGGTGGTGAAGCCGGCGTCGGTGGCCAGGGTGTGGCCGCTGGTGTAGCCCGACTCGTCGGAGGCCAGCCACAGGGCGGCGTTGGCCACGTCGGTGGCCAGGCCGGGGCGGCCGATCAGCGGGGAGTTGGCGGTGAGCTCGGCCCGGGCGCCGTCCATGTTGGTGTGATCGCCGGTGTGGGCGAAGGCCACCATCGGGGTGAGCATCGACGCGGGGGCGATGCAGTTCACCCGGATGCCGAAGCGGCACAGCTCTGCGGCCGCGTTCTTGGTCAACCCGACCACGGCGTGTTTGGCGGCGGCGTAGGCGTGGGGCCCGAGGCCGCCCATCACCCCGGCAGTGCTGGACATGGAGATGATCGAGCCGGTCTGGCGGGGCTTCATCACCCGGGCGGCGTGCTTGATGCCGTAGAACACCCCGTGGAGCAGCACGTCGATGCTGGCATGCCACTCGTCGGCCGGGGTGGTGTCGACGGGACCGACCGCGCCGACGATGCCAGCGTTGTTGTACATCACGTCGAGCTGTCCGAACTCGGCCACCGCGGCGTCCACCAGGCCGGCTACATCATCTTCGGAGGTCACATCGCAGCGGACGAACACGGCGGCGTCGCCCAGAGACTCGGCCAGCGCCATGCCGGCGTCGTCTTGAATGTCGCCGATGGCCACCTTGGCGCCCTCCTCGGCAAACCGCTCGGCCGCAGCCCGGCCAATCCCGCTGGATGCCCCCGTGATGGCCGCCACCCGTCCGTCAAGTCGTCCGCTCATCTTTGCCTCCTGTGAATCGACTGCGCCCGGCACCGTAATCTGAGCGGCCTATGGAGACCAGATCAGAAGACACCCAGACCCTCGACGTTGACCGGATCCAAGACCTCTTGGACCGCGAGGCCATTCGGCACATCCAGATTCGCTATGCCTGGAGCCTGGACAACCACAACTGGGAGGCGCTCAAGGAGGTCTTCTTGCCCGACGCTGTGGCCGACTACCGGGGCGAGCGGTTCGAGGGGCTCGAGGCCATCGTGGCCAAGTGCGCCTCCTCGCTGGAGCCGGCCGACGCCAGCCAGCACCTCAACGGCTGCCACTGGGCCCAGATCGACGGCGACCAGGCCATCGCCGGCTGCTACTTCATCGCCACCAAGTACATCGCCGACACTCCCGGCGGCGACACCTTCATCGTGGGCGGCAAGTACATCGACCAGATGGTCCGCACCCCCGACGGCTGGCGCATAGCCCACCGCCTCCTAGAACAGACCTTCCTAGACGGCAACCCCGAAGTAGAGACCATCTCCCAAACCCGCTGGGCCGCCCGCCAGCAGGAAAGTGACTAGCAGTTAGAGGCGGAGTAGGCGGGTGGCGTTGGCGTTTAGGGTTTGGGCTAGGTGGGTGACGTCGGGGCCGGTTCCTCGGTCCCAGCCGCCGAAGTTGGTGCCGTAGACCAGACGGTCGGTTCCGTATTGCTCTAGAGCCAGGGTGAGCTCGGCGGCGCCGGTGATGTGGCAGTCGAACCACAGGTGGTTGAGGGCCCGGTCGAAGGCACCGGGTTCTTTGATCCACTCGGGGGCGGCAGGGCGGCGCTCGGCCAGCTTGCGGAGCTTGGACAGGATGACCGGTGTGGTGCCGCCGCCGTGGGACAGGCACAGGTCGAGGTCGGGATGGCGCTCAGTGACGCCGCCGAACACCAGGGTGGCCACCGCCACCGTCTCCTCGTAGGAGTACTCCAACACCAGGTCGAGGTCCCAGCGGCGCAGCCGAGGGTCGAGCAGCGGGCCGTCGATGCCCGACTGGGTGGGGTGCAAGAAGTGGGGGACGTCGAGCTCAGTACACAGCGACCAGAGCTGGTCGAGGGCTGGGTCGTCGAGCGGGGTGCCGAAGTCGGTGCCGGTGTAGCCCGCCAGCAGGCCCAGCTCCCGCACTGCCCTTTGAAGCTCCGCGCAGGCGGCGTCGACATCCTGCATGGGCAGCGCAGCCAAACCGACGAAGCGGTTGGGGTGCAGGGCCACCGCGGCGGCCAGGTCGTCGTTGTGGCGGCGGCAGAAGTCGACGGCCAGCTGCGGCTCGATGAAGTGCAGGTAGGTCAGCGGGTTGGGCGAAAGGGCCTGCACCGAGATGCCTTGGGCATCCATGGCCTCCAAGCGCATGTCCAGCTCGATGAACAGCGACCCCCGGTAGGCCACTCCGTCGAGTTGGTAGCCGCCTACTCGGAACCAGGGGGTGCCGTCGTCGTGGGCACCGATCTCGGGGCCGCACGGTCCGGCCGCGCCCATCGTGCCCTCCAGCACGATGTGGGCGTGGACGTCGATAAGGCCGGTCGTCATGCTGACTATCTCGTGTCGGTCCGCCGTGAGGCGGCGTGTGACCGCGTCAACGGCCTTCCATGATCCCGTCGGCACCGGGCAGCCAGGAGGCCACGCCGGAGATGGGGATGGCACACACAACCGCCTCGGTGATCTCGGCCTCGGTGGCCCCGGCGTTGCGGGCGCCGTTGCAGTGGATGTTCACGAACCGACTGGAGAACTCGGCGGCGTTGATGGTGCACAGCAACAACTCCACGTGCTTGGCGTCGAGCTTGTTCTCGGCCAGCGACCACTGCCGCATGAGCACGTAGCCCTCCAGGGCCCGGGGGGCGTTGTCGGCCATCACCTCGATGTAGTCGGGCACGAAGCCGAAATAGCTCTCGAAGTAGTCCAGCGCGGCCTGGCGGTCGAGGGAGAAATCGGGGATGGGATCGGTGGACTGGTCGGCGGGGATGTCGAACGCCTCGTCGATGGCCCGGGCAAAGGCGTTGTAGGTGGCCTCACCCCGGGAGATGAGCACGGCCAGCGACGCGCCTCGGGCGTCGCTCAGGGTGAGCCCCAACTCACGGGATCTGGCCAGCTCGCGAAGGGCTAGCTCAGGCTGGACCCTCACCGACGCCGCACAGGCCATGTACAGCGCCTTGGCCCAAGCCGGGCAGGCGCCGTCGCGGTCGGTCACGTCGCGGATGCGGGCATAGCCCTCGGCGAACTTGGGAGAGATGGCGGCCAGCTCGCCGCTTGAGAGCGCGGGGCTGCCCAGATCGCTGTGGACCGCGTTGTTGGACGTGGCTTGCATGGTCATGGATTGCTTCCTCCGTGTGCGTTGTGAAACTTACAAGGCGAGCGGCGGGCAGGTCAGAGTTTGGACACCTCGCCGCCGTCGATCACGAAGCACGATCCAGTAACGAACCCCGACGCCTCCGATGCCAGGTAACACACCAGCGGTCCGAGCTCATCGGGCTGGCCCATGCGGCGGACCGGGATCTTGCGCAGTCGGGCGGCCAGGGTGTCGGGATCGCCCAGCACCGCAGCTTGGGCGTCGGTTTCGAAAGCACCGGGGGCAATCACGTTCACCCGGATGTCGTAGCGAGCCCACTCCCCGGCTAGGGCCTCGGTGAGCCGCAGCAGCCCGCCCTTGGAGGCCGAATAGGCGGCCAGGGTTGGCTTGCCCTTGAGCGCAGAGGTGGAGGCCACGTTGATGACCGAGCCGGGTTGGCCTGTGTCGATCCAGTGGGAGGCAGCGCGTCGGGCCAGCGCCGCCGGGGCGGCCAGGTTCACCGCCACCACCTCGTCGAACACTTCATCGGGCTGGTCGACAAACTTGGACGCGGGAGCGATGCCCGCGTTGTTGACTACCGAGTCGAGGCGGCCGAATCGGTTGACCGCCTGGTCCACCAAGCCGGCTACTGCCGCCCGATCCCGCATGTCGCACGGCACCGCGGTCACACTGTCGCCCAGCTCATCGGCCAGCGCAGCCAGGGCGTCGGCTGAGCGGGCTGCGGCCACCACGCGGGCGCCCTCGGCCACCATGGCTCGCACCGCGGCCTCCCCCAGCCCCCGGCTGGCCCCGGTCACCACCGTCACATGGCCGTCCAAGCCCCAGTCCACCGCCATGCCCTTACTCCTTGTCCTCCCGGTTTGCCACCTCATCGCACAGCCGGGTGGCAATGCCCAGCCGAAGAACCTCGGAGGCCCCCTCGTAAATGCGCATGGGTCGGGCTTGGCGGTAGTAGCGCTCGATGTCGGAGCCCCGGATGAGCCCCCATCGGCCCATCACCTGCACGCAGCGGTCCACCACTCGGCTGGCCGCCTCGGTGGCGGCCAGCTTGGCCAGCGACGACCGGTCGAGGTGGGCCGACGGATCCTCCCGGGCGGCCTCGGCGGTGGCGTAGGCCAGCAGACGGGTAGCCTCCAGCTCGGCCCAGGAGTCGGCCAACAGCCCGGCCACCGGCCCCAGCCGCACCAGCGGCCGTCCGAACTGCTCTCGGGTAGCGGCGTGGTTGGCGGCACAGGTCAAGGCACCGTCCATGAGCCCAACGGCGGCTCCGGCCACCGAGATGCGGAACACCGACAGGGTGGCCAGCACGTGGCGGAACCCGGCGCCGGGTTCGCCCAGTCGGGCGGAGGCGGGCAGGCGCACCCGGTCGAATGTCACCTCGCCCAGCACATGGGGGGCGATGATCTCCGGGGAGGGCTCGATGGAGACTCCCGGGGCATCGGCAGGCACCAGCACCAGCGAGAACCGGTTCTCCTCTTTGGCCATGGTGGTGTAGAAGCCGGCCGCTCCCCCGTTGGAGATGAACGACTTGACCCCGTTCAGCTCCACTTCGTCGCCGTCGTCTACCAGCGTGGTCTCGATTCCCCGCAGATCGGATCCGGCCACCGGCTCGGTGAGGGCCAACGCAGCCAGTACCTCAGCGCTGGCCACTCGGGGCAGCCACTCTTCCCGCTGCTCGTCGGTGCCGGCCACCGCGATGGCGTAGCTGCCGATGCCCTGGAGGGCGAACAGCGAGTCCAAGTGCGAGGAGGCCCGCATGAGCGCCTCTCGAGCCACGCACACCGCCAGCGGATCCACTTTCTCGTGGCGACCGCCATGGGCTGCGGGCACCATGAGCGAGCACAGGTCGCTGGCCCGCAGCACATCGAGGGTGGGCTGGTGGACGTGGCTGCACTCGTCGGCTTCCGCGGCGAACGCCTCCACTTGGCGGGCCACCGCCCGGGCCTCCTGCTGGATGGCCAGGATGTCAGGGCCAAGCTCGAACGCCATACGATGCTGGACAGTATGCGGTACGGGGAAAGGACACCACCGTGAGCGACATCATCGTTGAGCGAAACGACCGAGTC
>JAJDYU010000060.1 GCA_022825005.1 Acidimicrobiia bacterium | reverse complement strand
GAACCCGGCGTTGACGCCCAACCCGTTGCCCTCCAGGCGATCCAGCCACGATCCAAACGAAGACCACCCGAAGTCCAGCCCGGCCTCCAGCGACTCGGTGGGCATGCCCTCCACCCGGGCCAGCATCCGCATCACGTAGTCGGCCTCGTCGGGCACCATAGGAGCGATGGTGAAGCCGCAGTTGCCCCCTATGGCGGTGGTGATTCCGTGCAGCGACGACGGCGTGAGGTGGGGATCCCAAAGCACCTGGGCGTCGTAGTGGGTATGCACGTCGATGAATCCCGGGGCCACCGCCAACCCGTCGGCGTCAATCTCCTCGCGTGCGGGCTCGTCCGAACGGCCAATGGACACGATGCGCCCGTCTCGCACTCCGACATCGGCTACCCGACCCGGCGCTCCGGTGCCGTCTACTGCCAATCCGCCCCGAATTACACAGTCCAACATCGTCATACCCCTGCGCTATCGTCGTTTTCCGGCCCCTTGGGCTCAACCCCCCTACCGTACCCGAGACGTCCGACTGGAGTTCCCGATGTCGCCACGCCCCTTGAGGGACATCCTGTGAGGCGGCGAATCGGTGTCGTGGGGGCCGGGTGGACCGGAGCCGTGGCCGGTCGCCTGCTGACCGATGCGGGCTTTGCGGTGGAGGTTCTGGAAAAGACCAGCGTTGTGGGCGGGCACTCCCGGGCCGAGACCATGAACGGCGTGGTGTACGAGCCAAACGGGGCCCACATCTTCCACACCGACAATGAGGCGGTGAACCAGTTCGTGAACTCCCACGGGCTCACGCGGCCCTACGACCACAAGGTGCTCACCGAGGTGTTCCTGTCACCCGACGATGACGAGGGCCACTTGTTGTCCTGGCCTCCCCAGGTGGAGGAGCTCAAGGAACTGCCGGTGTGGCCAAAGGTGGAGCAGGAGCTGGCCTCCCTTCCCCCCTACCCCACCGGCGACAATTTCGAGGACTATGTGGTTTCGATGATGGGCCGCACTCTGTACGACCTGTTCATCCGGGACTACACCGCCAAGCAGTGGGGCCGCCCGGCCACCGAGCTCTCGGCCCGCTTCGCCCCCAAGCGGGTGGAGCTTCGCCGCGACGGCCACCGGGGACTGTTCCGGGACCGCTGGCAGTACTTCCCGCCCAACGGCATCAACGAGGTGATCGAGTCGGTGCTGTCCACCGTGGCCGTCACCCTGGATACCGAGATCACCGTGGCCGATGCCGACCGTCTCGGCCAGGACTACGACGCGGTGATCATCACCGCCGCACTGGACGACTTCGCCCGCTGCCCCGGCGAGCTGGAGTGGCGGGGCATCGAGATGCGTTCTCGCTTTGAACCGACCGACGACCCCGGCGGCGTGCATACCCCCGCTTATGTCACCAATCGCCCGTCAACCCGAGTCCCCTACACCCGCACGGTGGAGACCAAGCACGCCACCGGTCAGCAGATCGAGGGCACCGTGGTCAGCGAGGAAATGCCCGGCGCCCCTCGACGCCACTACCCGGTGCTGACCGCCGACGGCGCCAACGAGCGCCGCAACGCCGAGCTCGCCGAGAAGATCGCCGAGCACTTCGACATCCCGGTGTACTTCGCCGGGCGGCTGGCCACCTACCGCTACATCAACCAAGACGAAGCCATCGCCGATGCCATGGCAGTGGCACACAAAGTGGCCACCGAGCAGGGCGGATAGCCGGTCATGGCCGAAGCTATGTCTAAAGGTTGGAGTTTCTGGATCGACCGGGGAGGCACGTTCACCGACGTCGTGGCCCGAACGCCCGATGGCGACGTCACCACCGTCAAGCTGCTGTCGGAGAGCCCCCGATACCGCGACGCCGCCATCGAAGCCATCCGGACCCTGCTGGGGCTGAGCGCCGACGAGCCGATTCCGTCGGACCAAGTGGCCGAGGTGAAGATGGGCACCACCGTGGCCACCAATGCCCTGCTAGAGCGCCAGGGCGAGCCAACCGTGCTGGTCACCACCCGGGGCTTCGCCGACGCCCTCCGCATCGGCTACCAGACCCGGCCCGACCTTTTTGCCCTCGACATCGTGCTGCCCGACATGTTGTACAGCCAGGTGATAACGGTGGACGAACGGGTGCGGGCCGACGGCACCGTCGAGCGATCACTGGACGAGGACGACGCCCGACAGCAGCTGGCCGCGGCCCACCGGGCTGGGCTGCGGTCGGCGGCCATCGTGCTGGTACACGGCTATCGCTACCCCGATCACGAAGCCCGCCTGGCCGAGATCGCCGCCGAGGTGGGGTTCGAGCATGTCTCCGCCAGCCACCAGGTGAACCCGCTCATCCGCTTGGTGCCCCGGGGAGACACCACCGTGGCCGACGCCTATCTGACCCCGGTGCTGCGCCGTCACATCCAAACGGTGGAAGACCAGATCGACACCTCGCTCTTCTTCATGCAGTCGAACGGTGGACTAGCCCACCCCGACCACTTCCGGGGCAAAGACGCGCTGTTGTCCGGTCCCGCCGGCGGAGTGGTGGGCATGGCCCGCACCGGTGAGGCTGCCGGCCTCCACCGCCTGATCGGATTCGACATGGGCGGCACATCCACCGACGTGTCCCACTACGACGGCCGCTTCGAGCGCACCACCGATGCAGTGGTAGCCGGGGTCAGGGTGCGAGCGCCGATGATCCTGATCCACACCGTGGCTGCGGGGGGCGGCTCGATCCTGTCGTTCGACGGCAGCCGCTTCCGGGTGGGCCCCGACTCCGCCGGCGCCGAACCCGGCCCGGCTTGCTACGGCAACGGCGGGCCGCTCACGGTGACTGACGCCAATGTGGTTCTCGGCCGCTTGCACCCCGACCACTTTCCGGCGGTGTTCGGCCCCGGCGGCGACCAGCCCCTGGATGCGGCTGCGGCCCAGAGCGCCTTCGCCGAATTGGCTGCGGCCATCACCGAGGCCACCGGGCAATCGTGGACCCCAGAGAGAGCTGCTGAGGGGTTCTTGGATGTGGCGGTGCAGAACATGGCCAACGCCATCAAGACCATCTCGGTACAGCAGGGCCATGACGTGAGCGCCTACACCTTAGCCTGCTTCGGCGGCGCCGGTGGCCAGCACGCCTGTCGGGTGGCCGACGAGCTGGGCATGTCCACCGTGTTGATCCATCCTCATGCCGGAGTGCTCTCCGCGCTGGGCATCGGACTGGCCGACGTGCGCTCGGTTACCGAGCGGGCGGTGGGCCAAACCCTCAACGAGGAGCTGCTGGGCGCCATCGCCACCGACATCGGGGAGTTGGCCGCCGCGGCCTACACCGAGGTGGCCGCCGACTTGCCCCACTCCCACATTCACATTGAGGCCAGCTATTTCTTGCGGTACGAGGGATCCGACACCGCACTCGAAGTGGTTGCCGACGACTACCGGCCGGTGGTGGCCGCTTTCGAAAACCTCCACCAGACCCGCTTCGGATTCGCCTCCCCCGAGACGCCGATCGTGCTGGAGTCGATCCAAGTGGAGGCCATCGGCCGCAGCAGCCTGTCGGAGACCCTGGCCGAACAGCCCATCGACGGTTCATCGCCCGAACCCAGCCCCTTGGCCAACCACGAGGCCAGCTTCGAGGGGCAGGCCCAAGACATCTCCTTTTTCGACCGGGCCGAGCTGGGATCGGGGGCAGCCGTAGCCGGCCCCGCGGTCATCGTCGACCCCCACTCCACCACGGTGGTTGAACCGGGCTGGGCCGCGGCGACAGCCCCAAGCGGCGAACTCGTCTTGCGCCGCATAGCCCCCCGCACCGGTGCAGCCGTGGGCACTCATGCCGACCCGGTAATGCTGGAGATCTTCAACAACCTCTTCATGAACGTGGCCGAGCAGATGGGGGTGGCGCTGGAGAACACCGCCGCCTCGGTGAACATCAAGGAGCGCCTTGACTTCTCTTGTGCCATTTTCGACCCCGACGGCGAGCTGATCGCCAACGCCCCCCACATGCCGGTCCACCTGGGCTCGATGGACATGGCGGTCAAAGCGGTCATCGCCCGCCATCCAGAAATGGCGCCGGGCGACGCCTTCATCACCAACGCCCCCTACAACGGCGGCACCCACCTGCCGGATGTGACCGTGGTCATGCCGGTATTCGACGCCGATGGCGATGAGATCTTGTTCTTCACCGCGTCGCGCGGCCACCACGCCGACATCGGCGGCACGGTCCCCGGCTCAGCCCCCGCCGACGCGTCGCACATCTCCGAAGAGGGGGTTCTGTTCGATGGCGACGTTTTGGCCCGGGGCGGACGGTTCCAGGAGACAGACATCAGAGCCTCGCTCACCGGTGCGGAGTGGCCGGCCCGCAATCCTGACGTCAACATCGCCGATATCAAGGCCCAACTGGCCGCCTGCCAGAAGGGAGCCGTCTCCCTGGGCGAGGTGATCGACTACTACAGCTTGGAGACGGTGCATGCGTACATGGACCATGTGAGGGCCAACGCCGCCGAGTCGGTCCGCCGCCTGATCGATCGCCTAGAAGACGCCTCGTTTACCGTTGCGTTCGACGACGGCTCCCGAGTGTCGGTGGCGTTTCGCATCGATCGCGCCCGACAGAGGCTCACCGTCGATTTCACCGGAACCAGCAACCAGCACCCGGGGAACTTCAACGCCCCCCAGCCGGTGTGTCGAGCCGCGGTGCTGTATGTGCTGCGCTGTCTGGTTGACGACAACATCCCGCTCAACAGCGGCTGTCTGGAGCCGGTTGAGTTGATCATGCCGTCGCCCAGCATGATCAACCCCGTCGAGCCCGCCGCGGTGTTCGCCGGGAATGTGGAGACCTCTCAGCACATCGTGGACACCCTGTTCGGTGCAGTGGGCACGGTGGCCGCCTCTCAGGGGACGATGAACAACGTGGTGTGGGGCAACGAGCGACACCAGTACTACGAGACGGTGTGCGGCGGCGCGGGGGCCACCGTCCGGCGGGACGGCTGCGACGCAGTGCACACCGGGATGACCAACGCCCGGCTCACCGACCCCGAAGTGCTGGAACAGCGCCATCCAGTGGTGGTGGAGGACTTCTCCATCCGACAAGGCAGCGGCGGCGAGGGCCTCAACCGGGGCGGCGACGGGGTGGTGCGGCGCACTCGGTTCGAAGAGGCCATGAGCCTCAACGTGCTGTCGTCCCGGCGGGACGTCGCCCCCTACGGCATCGAGGGCGGCTTGCCCGGCGCCGTCGGGGTCAACCGCATTCTGCGGGCTGACGGCACTATCGAGACCCATCCGGGTGTATTCCGCACCGAGGTGGAGCCCGGCGACCGTTTCGAGGTGTCCACCCCCGGCGGGGGCGGCTACGGAGCGCCTGTCGAGCGCTGAGCGGCCAGGCGGACGCCCTCGACGATGCTGGTGTAGCCGGTGCAGCGGCACAGGGTGCCGGCCAGAAACTCCCGGATCTCAGCATCGCTCGGCTCGTCGGCATCAGCAGACCGCTGGGCCAGCCACGCCACTGTAGACATGATGATGCCCGGTGTGCAGAAGCCGCACTGAAAGCTCATGGCATCGGCGAACGCCTGCTGGACCGGCCCCAACACCGGGTTGCCAGGATCGGACGCATCAACCAACCCCTCGATGGTGGTCACCTTGCATCCGTCGGCCTGCACCGCCAACATCAGGCACGACCGCACCGCGGCACCGTCCACCAGCATGGTGCAGGTGCCGCACACCCCGTGCTCGCATCCCAGGTGGGTGCCGGTCAGCCCGCACTGGCGGCGCACAAAATCGGCCAAAGTGGTGCGGGTCTCCGCCTCGGCGGTGTAGTCCACCCCGTTGACCTGAAGCTGAACAGTTCGTGTGGGGCTCATCGACACCGACTACCAGCCGATGCTCTGGCCCGCGTTGGCCCGAAGGATCTGGCCGGTCACATAGCGGGAAGCGTCGGAAGCCAGAAACCAGATGAGATTGGCCTGGTCAGACGCCTCGCATACCTCACCCAACGGGGATCGGTCCCGCATCAGCTTGAGGTAGCTGTCCATCTCGGCGGGATCCACCTGGCCCTCGGCGTCCCGCAAATGACCGCCCACGAAGTTGGTCAGCGTGAATCCGGGGGCGATGGTGTTGACCCGCACACCGCTCGATCCGGCCTCCACCGCCAGCGACTGGGTGAGCATGGCCACCGCCGCTTTGGTGGCCGCATAAACCGAAAGGCCTCCCACCGGTGTGTTGATGGCGGTGGCCGACACGTTGATGATCGAACCCGACCCCTGGGGGCCCATGACCCGCATGGCCGCTTGACAGCCGAAGAACACCCCTTTGAAGTTGATGGCCAGAACCCGGTCGAGCTCGACCTCGGTCACGTCCACCACGTCGCCATAGCTGCCCACCCCGGCCACGTTGGCCATCACATCCAGCCGGCCGAACTCGTCCACCGCGGCGGCCAACAGTGCATTCACCTGATCCGACTGCGTGGTGTCGGTTACCCGGGATACCGCGTGTCCACCTCCGTCCACGATGCGGTCGCGAGTGCGGTCTGCCCCGTCGCCGTCGATGTCGCCCAGCATCACCGCGGCCCCGGCTGCGGCCAGCGTCTCTGCCGCAGCCTCGCCGATCCCGCTGGCCGCCCCGGTGACGCATGCCACCCGCCCGCTCAGGTCGAACACGCCGAGCCCGTCCATCAAACCAGTCTGGCCCACTGTTGTTCGGTTTGCCGTATCTGGCTTGCCCCACTGCCGCGCCAGTGCGAGTCTTGGGCCATGGCGGTGGAGCTGGAATGGCTGGTGGACCAACCCACCCAATCCAACCCGGTAATGGTGGTGGCTCTAGAGGGTCTATTCGATGCGGCCGATGCAGCCACCACCGGAGTGCGCTTGATGAAAGAGAGCGCCAATGGCGTCGAGCCGTTGGCCCGCATCGACCCCGAAGAGTTCTTCAACTTCCAGGATCGACGCCCTGAGGTGCGACTAGACGACAGAGGCCGACGGGTAATCGACTGGCCGATCACCGAAGTGCATGCGGTGGAGCGCTACGGCGCCAAACACCCCCTGGTGGTGGTGGACGGAGTGGAGCCCCACCTGCGGTGGCGGACCTTCGCCGACTACCTGGTGGAGGTGGCCACCGAGTGCGGGGCTGGGCTGGTGGTCACCCTGGGCGCCATGGTCGGCCTAGCCCCCCACACCCGGCCGCTGGGCGTGGTTGGCAGCTCCACCAACGCCGAGTTGGCCCGCATGTTCGGCTTGGGCCGCCCTACCTACGAAGGCCCCACCGGACTGGTGGGCGCGCTCCACGACGCCTTGGACCAGGCCCAAATACCGGTCATCTCCCTGCGGGTGTCAGTGCCACACTACGTGCCCGGACCCCCCAACCCCGAGGCCACCCGGTCGCTGCTCAAACGATTCGAGTTGATCACCGGCATCATCACCGACCACGACGAGCTCGACGAGGCTGCCGCGGCATGGCGCGAGCGGGTGGACACTGCGGTGGCCGGCGACGACGACCTCAAGAACTACGTCGCCCAACTCGAACGCCAAATCGACGAGGCCGACGACCTCCTCCCCACCGGCGACGACCTCGCCACCCAATTCGAGGCTTTCCTGCGCGACCCCTGGAAATAGCGCCTTTTAGTGCATTTCAGTGCTTAACAAGTAGAACAGCGCCGAATCATATGATCCGACGCTGTTCCAAAGAGATCGATAGGATCTCCATTGGTGGGGCTGGCATGGTGCAAGGACAGCCTCCAAAGCTCACTCCTTGGGGGTTCGAGTCCCCCCAGCTCCACCACCCACTATAGCGCGGTCAGGCGGGCGACGGCTTCGTCGATGATGGTGGTGGCCAGCTTTTGGAGGGACTCGTCGTCGAGGGTGGACACGGGGTGGGGGACGGTGACCGCAGGGTAGGTGGCCATGCCCACGGTGGGGGCGAACGACTCGACCACCGGCTCAAACGGCTCGGTGATCAGCAGCATTGAGGGGATGCCTCGGGATTCCATGTGGACGGCGTCGTGCAGACTGCACGCGGTGCAGGCCCCTCAATCGCCCAAGCCAGAGATGATGAGGTGGGAGCGGGCGGCCAGCATCTCGGCGTCGTCGGCGTCGATGGGCTTGCCGGCAGCCGACTTGGAGTGGACCACGATGTCGGCCACCGGGAGGCGGTCTCTCAGGCCCTCGGCCACGTAGGTGAGGAGTTCTTTGGCGTTGTTCTTGGCATTGTCGATCACCCCGATCACCACCGGCTCGCTGGGAGTGAAGCGGGGAGCCATCGCCACTTCGTCGATTTGGGCTTCTTCGTACACCGGAGACAGAACAGTTACTGACGACACACGAACTCCTCTCTCATGCCAAGGGTAGCCCATCGCCGGGAGCGGCCACCTTGCGGGTGACGGCCTCTGAGTGCACAACCGGGGCCCAGTTGGGGATATAGGCCGACCAGCCAGCCCCAGGGCTGCCCGCGGTGACCAGGAAGATGTCCTCCGGGCCCCGCACGGTGTTGAGCTTGCCGTCGGCGTCAGGGGTCATGTCGTTCTGGGCGGTGAACTCCTGCAAGACGCCGCCCGCGTTCAAGTGCTCGGGGGTCACCCTGCTGTGCTCGGCCAAGAACTCCCGAACCCGCTTCTTGGTCCAACCGGCTTCGGCCAGGATCTGGCGGTGCTCATGGCCGATCACCAGCAGTACCTGGTGTTTCTTGGCCACCGCGTAGGTGGCCGGGTTGGTCATGGCGGCGGCGAAGGTCAACAAGATCCCCTCGGGGTCGCCGTTGAGGTGGTTGGCCACTTGATGGGGGCTCTCGGACGGGAACATCGTCACCGTTGTGTCGCCCTCGCCGTAGCCCAACTCCACCCGCAGCGGCGGCCAACCCTCGGGCGGGGGCTCCTCGGCCACCAGCATGGTGAACTTGCCGGGATGGCCCAGCGACGATCCGTCGAGGGTGTCCGACCGGGCCCCCAGCACATTCATGGCCACCAGCCGCAGAGCCCGCCCCACGGTGGCGTTGGCCCGGTAGCCCGGCCCGAGCGCATTGCGAGCCGTGTTGAACCCCAGCTCGGCCACCAGAGGGCCGCTCACCACCGCGCATAACGCGGCCCCTCCGGTGCTGGTCACCACGGTGTGGCACCCGAAGCGGGAATCGAACATGGCCGACAACCCGGCCAAAACCACCGGGAAATACTCGGTTCGGCAACCGGCCATCACCGCGTTGATCGCCGCCTTCTCCGCAGTGACCTCCCGGGACCGCTCGGGTACGCGGCCCACGATGTCGCCCGGGGCCAAACCGGCGTGGTCGAGCATGGCCTCAACCCGCTCGGGGGTGGGCGGAACCACCGGCAGCCCGTCGGTCCAACCCCGGTCGAAGAACTCCTCTTGCACGTCCCCCGTGCCGAGCACCAACTCCTGAGCCATGCCGAGACGCTAGTAGGGTTCCCCGCCGTGACTGGAAGACTGACTGGCAAGAGAACCATTGTGACCGGGGCGGGCTCGGGCATCGGCAAGGCCGCGGCCCAGCTATTCGCCGCCGAAGGGGCCCGAGTGATGTGCGCCGACATCAACGGCGACGCCGCCGCGGCCACCGCGGCCGACATTGGAAATGCGGCCATCAGCATGCGGGTGGACGTGACCCAACCCGACGACTGCCAGGCCATGACCAGCCAAGCCGTAGCCGCCTTTGGCGGCCTCGACGCGGTGTACTCCAACGCCGGGGTGGACGGGCCGGGCCGGGCCGGCGACCTCAGCCTGGAGGAGTGGAATCGGGTGATCGGGGTGAACCTCACCGGTAAGTGGCTGTCGGTCAAGTACGCCATCGGTCACCTCATTGAGGCCGGCGGAGGCTCGCTGGTGCTCCAGGCCAGCGTCGGCGGCGTGATCGGCGTGCCGGGCATCGCCGCTTATGCCGCGGCCAAGGCCGGGGTGATCGGCCTCACCCGGCAGATGGCAGTGGACTACGGCCCCGACAAGATCCGGGTCAACGCCATCTGCCCCGGAACAGTGCCCACACCCCTGGTGCGGGCCACCTACGAGAAGCGGGGCGGGTTCTCGGCCACCGCCGCCGTGGCGGCCGACGCCACCGTCGATGAGATGATCGAAGCCGCCGTTGTTCGCCACCCCATCGGCCGCCTCGGCACCACCACCGACATCGCCCAACTCGCCCTGCACTTGGCCTCCGACGAGTCGTCGTGGACCACGGGCACCGCCATCGTGATCGACGGCGGCATGTCGGTGGCCTGACCAAACCCGAGGCTCAGCCGACCTCGGCGAAGAACTCTTGCCAGGTGTCGAGGCTCTCGGGAAGTTCCGACGGGCCCACGGTGCCGAAATAGCGCTTGCGGTCTGACTCCGACAGCCCGCCGTCCACCAACGAAGCCATGTCCATGTAATAGATCATGGCCACCTTCCGCTCCACGAAGCGCCAGCGGCCGTCCTCCACCCGGTACTCGTCCAAATAGCGCAGGCCGGTCATCAGCGTGCGCCCTTCGAGGGCTAGTTCGGCGTGGGCGTTGACCATGCCGGTGGCGCTGCCGGGCCGGTCGGGGTCGAACTCGATGACTTGGCTGTGGGGGTAGTGGTAGGTGGCCCCGAACGCGGCCATGCGCTCGGTGTAGAAGTCGATCACCGCCTGTCGTCCCTGGTTGGCCACCATGCCGTCGGCCAAAGCGAACTTGGCGTCTGAGGTGAACATGTCGGCCAAACCACTCACATCCCGGTCGTCCACCGCCATGCCGTAGCGGGCCACCAACTCCCGGATTTCCTCCCGAGCCTCCAGTTGGGCAATGCGCTCGGCCAAGCCCTCAGATGCGCCAGTCATACCGTTTCCTCTCCGTTCGCGAAGTTCTGCTGCCCCAGCCTGGTTTGCTGATACCAGCCAGCGAAAACTACCGTCGCCCTCCGTTGGCCAGCAACGCCCGGTCAACTTAGGGGGGCCATGCTTCTAGCCTTTGGCAACTTCACAGCCGATCCAAGCGTCAACCTTCAGCTGTTGATCGGCGGTTTGGCTCTCGGTGCCATCTACGCCGTGGTGGCGCTCGGGTTCGTGTTGGTCTACAAGAGCACCGACGTTTTGAACCTGGCCCACGGGGAGTTTCTGATGCTCGGGGCCTACTTCGCGCTGACGTTCTTGATTTCCGAGAATCTCAATTTCTTCCTCGGCGTGTTCGTGCTGCTGCTGGTCATGCTGGTTTTCGGATTATTGGTCCACTACGGGATCATGCGACGAATGGTGGGCCAGGGCTTCTTCGCCATTGTGCTGATAACCCTGGGCATCGCCACGATCATCCGCGCCCTTTTGCTGATCTTCTACGGCCCGACGGAACGAGCCCGCCTCGACCTGTTGCCCCAGGGCAGCTTCGAAGTCGGCGGCGCCACGGTTCGATATGTGGACTTGATCATTTTCGGTGTCGTGGCAGCGTGCGTGCTGCTGTTCTTCCTCTTCTTCAAGTACACCCGACTGGGTCTGCACATGCGGGCAGTGGCCGACGACATCGAGGCCGCCGCGGCTATGGGAATCGACCCCGACAAGGTCTACGCCATGACCTGGGCCGCGGCCATGGTCATGGCCGGCGTTGGGGGACTGCTGTTCGGCCACGTCACCGGCGCCATCGATCGCAGCATCGAGGCCATCGGCCTGCGGGCCTTCCCCGCCGCGGTAGTCGGCGGGCTCACTTCGCTGGGCGGCTCCATCGTGGGCGGCCTGGTAGTTGGGGTCATCGAGCAGTTTGCCAATGGGCACTTGGGCACAAAGTGGCGTGAACCGGTGGCCTTCTCGGTGATGTTCGTGGTGCTGCTGGTGCGCCCGACTGGGCTTTGGGGCCGGAAGGACGTGGAGCGGGTATGACGGCTGTCGATAACCCTGCTCCCCAGCAAGAAGATTCCCCGACCTATCGCCCGTCGCCCGTCCAGCGGTTCCTCCCGTTCGCCATCGCCGCGGTCGTCCCGTTCATCCTGGGCTCAACCACCGAGAATGTGAATTTCTGGTGGAAGGCGCTGATCACGGTGGTGGTCTTGGCCGTGGTCGCCCGAATGGCCTGGGTGTGGACACCCCGGGGCGAGCTGACCCACCGGGAGGACATGCGGCTGTGGCGCACCCCCAGCGATCGGTCGTGGGCCGCGGTGACCACCTTTGGACTGCTGGTGCTGCCCTTCATTTTGGCCTCCGACTTCACCCCTCCCATGGACTTCCCCTGGGCCACCTGGTTCGCGGTGGTCAATCTGGTGCTCATCTTCGCCATGGGCGCCGCGGCCTTCAACCTTCTGGTGGGCTACTCCGGCCAGATCAGCCTGGCCCACGTGGCGTTCTTGGCTTTGGGCAGCATCGTCGGCGGCATCGTCGGCGTGCAGTGGAGCGGCGGGAATATGTGGGTGGCCCTGCCCGCTGCGGCCTTGGCCGGAGCCGTCGTGGGCGCAATATCCGGTCTGCCCGCCCTGCGGCTCAAGCACCTCTACCTTCTGCTGGCCACCTTCGGATTCCACTTCGTGATGATGCTGGTGTGGCGGGAATACCTCCAGGAGTACTTCGGCTTCGTCGGCATCCGCTTCAAGGGTGAGAACTCCCCGCGGATCGCCTCGTGGCTGCACTGGCTGCCCGGCATCGACCCTGACGACAACGGCGAGTTCATCATCACCGGTCAATTCCGGTGGTACTGGGTACTCATGCCCATCACGGTGCTGTCGATTCTGTTCATGGTGAACGTGGTTCGGACTCGGGAGGGGCGGGCCTTCGCCGCAGTGCGCGACCGGGATGTGTCCGCATCGCTGCTGGGCATCAACGTGGCCCGATCCAAGCTCTTGGCCTTTGCCCTGTCTTCAGCGGTGGTGTCCATGTCTGGTGTGCTGGCCTCCTTCTACATCGGCTCTCGGGGGGAGGACAGCTTCAACGTCCAGACCGTGCTGAACTACGCCATCATCATCGTGGTCGGCGGCTTCTCCAGCATTCAGGGGGCCATCTTCGGCTCGGCGTTCTTCTGGTTCCTGCCCGAGTGGTTCAAGTGGGCCCGAGAGGAACTCTGGATCGTGAGGGATATCGACTTCCTCAGCGACTACCCCAGCGAGATCGACTTGGCCATCAAGGGGTTCTTGGTGGTGATCATCTTGATGTTCAAGCCCGATGGGCTGGCCGGGCTGTGGAAGGACGTCAAGGGCTGGATTGGCCGTTCGCTGGCGAGGAGGGGGCCATGAGCTCTGACGGACTCGACCTTCGGATCGAAGACCTCACGGTGGTGTACGGGGGCGTCACTGCGCTGGACAACGTGAACATCACCGTGCCCCCCGGCGGGTTCGTCACCGTCTTGGGGGCCAACGGCGCGGGCAAGACCACCTTGGTCCGGTCGATCACCAGCCTGCTCTATCTCCATAAGGGCCGAGTGCGCCGGGGGGACATCACGCTGGGGGGCGAGTCGATCCTGGGCAAGAAGAGCCCCGACATCGTGAAGGCCGGCGTGGCCCAAGTACCCGAGGGCCGCAAGCTGTTCCCCAACCTAACGGTCAAGGAGAACCTGCTGTGCGGGGCGGCCAGTCGCTCCGACGTCGACGCCATCGACGATTCCCTGGAACAGAACCTGGAGCTGTTCCCCCAGCTTCGGCCGCTGTTGAACCAGACCGCTGGTTTGCTTTCGGGCGGCGAGCAGCAGATGGTGGCGGTGGGACGGGCGCTGATGTCGGATCCAGCCCTTTTGATTTGCGACGAGCTGTCGCTGGGCCTGGCCCCCAAAATCGTGCATCGCCTGTTCGAGTTGCTCACCGAGATCAACGAGAGGCGGGGCACGTCGATTCTGGTGATCGAGCAGAACGCCAGCTTGGCACTACAGCACGCCGCCGATGCTTACGTGCTCGAACTGGGCCGGGTGCTGATCGAGGGCACCGCAGATGAGCTCCGGGGCAATCCCATGGTGCAGGAGCTGTACCTGGGCGGCGGCGGTGAGGCCCACACCTCCTACGCCGCTATCGAGCGGCCCAGTCGCCGACCGGAAGCCCATGGCCGACGACCACCGGTATCAGAGTCATGAGGAATTCCGCCCCCGGCATCGACCAGGACGCAGGGTCATGAGCGACGAGATTCTGAGCTTCGAAAACCTCACCGTGCAGTTCGGTGGCGTGCGGGCCTGCGACGCCATCGACGGCCACGTCAAGCGAGGCTCCCTGTTCGCCCTGATCGGGCCCAACGGAGCGGGCAAGACCACCCTGGTCAACGCCATCTCCGGCGTCTACAAACCGCTGCCCGGCGCCCAGGTGCAATTCCATCCCGCGGGCAAGCCAACTGAGGATCTGCTGTCCTACCGCCCCTTCCAGATCGCCCGGCTGGGGGTGGCTCGGACGTTCCAGAACCTGGGACTGTTCATGGGCGAGAACGTGCTCACCAACCTGCTCCTCGGCCGCTACATCCACGAGCACACCCGGCTCATCGAGGGGGGCCTGTTCACTCGAAGGGCAGTCAAGCGGGAACTGGCCGCCCGCCAGGCCATCGAACGAGTGGTGGATTTGCTGGACCTGGGAGCGTTCAAACGAGAGCCGGTAGGCGACTTGCCCTACGGGGTACAGAAGAGGGTCGAGTTCGGCCGAGTGCTGGCCATGGAGCCTGAGCTCTTGATGCTGGACGAGCCCATGGCCGGCATGAGCGTGGACGAGAAGCAGGACATGATCCGCTACATCTACGCCGCCCAAGACGAGCTTGATATGACGGTGTTCCTCATCGAGCACGACATGAGCGTGGTGATGTCGATCGCCGACCATGTGATGGTCTTGGACTTCGGCCAAAAGATCGCAGAGGGTACCCCCGCGGAGATGCAGCAGGACGAGCGGGTGATCGCCGCCTATCTCGGCACCGAGATGGCCGAGAACTGAGGATTCCGCAGACCTAGACCGCGACGCGCCAAATCGACTAGTTTGCGGCGCAGGAATACCGACTATTGGATTGCCAACAATCGGAAGACCAACTAGGTACGCCTAGCAAGACATCCAAAATATGAGGGGGAACCCATGACTCGACGCTGGCTGAAGCTTGTTGCAGCCTTGTTCGCGTTCGCACTGATCGCGGCAGCCTGTGGCAACGATGATGACGACGGTGGTGCTGCTCCAGCGCCTGCGGAAGAGGAAGCACCCGCTCCGGCACCGACCGAAGCTGCTCCGGCGGCCACTGAGGCGCCCGCTCCAGCGGAAGAAGAGCCCATGGAGATGACGGTTCCCGACAATCCGGACAACGGTGTGACATCCGACTCGATCAAGGTCGGCTGGATGGGAGACCTGACCGGTCCGACCGCTTCTTCGCAGTCGTTCAACAGCCACGGCATCGAGGCCTATTTCGAGTGCGTTAACGAGGATGGCGGCGTCCTGGGACGGATGATCGACTATCTCCCCGAGGACGACCAGTTCAACGCCGACAACGCCGCGATCAACTTCACCAAGCTCACCGAAGACGACAAGGTGATCGCCCTGCTCGGCTTGGGCGGCTCGCACATCAGCACCCAGCTCCAGCCCGACGTCGAAGCCCTGAACCTGCCGGTGATCGGCCCACCCCAGACCATTGACATCCAGCTTGAGGGTGACCAGTACTTCAACAACCTGGCCCACTACGGCGACCAGGCCGACCTGGCCGCCGGACACATTGCCGCCACCGTCGGCGGAATCGAGAACGCCGTGGTCATGGGCATCAGCCTTGAGGTGCCCTCCGGCACCGAG
>JAJDYU010000051.1 GCA_022825005.1 Acidimicrobiia bacterium | reverse complement strand
GCGGATATCGTCGTCGCGATAGGCCGGGAAGTTGAGGCCGATGCTGGGGTAGCACACTGCGAAGTCCATGCCCAGCTCCTCGATGCGGTCGTGGAACATCGCCGGAGACACCGCAGTGGCGAAGTCCCGGGTGTTGCCCAGCGGCAGAGCCCACCACGGTCCCCGGAAGGATCGCCGGGCCAGGCGCTCATCAGGGGAGAGGCCCGACCAGTTGGGCTCACCGTTGAACGAGCAGTTGGACATCTGGGGGTACAGTCCTCCCTCAAGCCCCTCGTCGAGGCAGTACTGGTGGAGGGCCGGGTAGTGCTCGAACACGTGCCCGTCGGCGTCAATGATGGGATGGCCGAGGTCGGCCCGGATTTCTGCGGCGGATCGCTGGCTGCTCATAGCGACAACGCTAGCTACTACCGTTGATGGTTGTCTCAGTGACACCCGATTGAGAAGGTTCAAATCATGAGCACCGTCGCCCCCGTACGTCCTTGCATCTCGGCTGACTCGCATGTCACCGAGCCCGACAACACCTACATCGACTACATCGATCCCAAGTTCCGGGATCGGGCTCCCCGCGTGGACTGGGCCGATGACATGGGCGCGTTCATGTCCATCGACAACGGCCGCAATCGGATGCCCTATGGAATGATCGCCGCCGCGGGCAAGAGCTGGCACGAGATCAGCCTGTCCAGCGGCACCCGCTGGGAGGACCTGCACCCCGGCGGGTACGACCCGGTGGCCCGCCTCGATGAGCAGGACCGTGATGGAGTGGTGGCCGAGGTGATCTACCCGTCGGTGGGTATGACCATCTGCAACCACCCCGACGCCGACTACAAGAAGGCGTGCTTCGACGCCTACAACCGGTGGATTGCTGAGTTCAATTCCCATGCTCCTGAGCGGCTGATCGGCTTGGGGCAGACCGCGGTGCGGTCGGTGGACGAGGCCATCGCCGACTTGGAGGCCATGAAGGCTCTCGGGCTCAAGGGCGTCATGCTGCCGGGCTATCCGTCCTCGGGCATCGACTACGACGCCCCCGAATTCGACGCCTTCTGGGAGGCGTCGGTGTCGATGGGCATGCCGCTGTCGTTCCACATCTTGACCTCGGGCAACGACCACCCCATGGCTGCCCAGTTCCGGGGACCCAAGATCAACTCGTTCCTGGGGATCATCCGGGGCAACCAGGACATCATCGGCACGCTGATTTTCGGCGGCGTGTTCGAGCGCCATCCCGACCTGCGGGTGGTGTGCGTGGAGGCTGACGCCGGCTGGGCGCCCCACTGGATGTACCGGGCCGACCACGCTTACAACCGGCATCGCAACTGGCTGGAGAGCGCCGAGCTGTCCAAGAAGCCCAGCGACTACTTCCGGGAAAACGTGTACCTCACGTTCCAAGACGACTGGGTGGCGTTCAAGCTGCTCGATCTGATGAACGTGAACCGGGTGATGTGGGCCAACGACCACCCCCATTCCGACGCCACCTGGCCGTGGTCACAGGAGATGCTTACCGAGCAGACCACCCACATGACCGACCACCAAATCGACCGCGTCCTCCGCGACAACTGCGCCGAGCTCTACGGGCTGACTGTTTAGGGGCGCTTACTCGCCGTTCTTGATGGCCTGCCACACCCTTTCGGGGGTGCAGGGCATGTCTATGTGGGTGACGCCGAGGGGGGAAAGGGCGTCGATTATGGCGTTCTGCACGGCGGCGGGGGCGGCGACGGTGCCGCTTTCGCCTACTCCTTTGGTACCGAGGGGGTTGCGGTCGGTGGGGGTCTCGATGAAGTGTGTCTCTACCTCGGGTACATCGCTGGCCGCTGGTACGAGGTAATCGGCCAGGCTGGTGGTGAGCGGGTTGGCGTCGGCGTCGTAGCGCATCTCTTCGAACAGGGCGATGGCGATGCCTTGGACGGCCCCGCCTTGGACTTGGCCTGAGGCCTGCACCTCGTTGAGCAGCTGGCCGCAGTCTGTGACGGCCATGTGGCGGATCAGATCCACATTGCCGGTCTCGATATCGACCTCGACGGCGGCGACATGGGTGCCGCCGGGGAAGGTGGGCTGGCCTTGGTCGAAGGCGGCAGTGGTCTCGGTTCCGGCCAGATCGGCCAGCGGGATGCCGGCTGAAGGGGTGCCCAGCACGCCCAGGGTGCCATCGGGGCGGAGTTCGATGTCGTCTACCGCGGCCTCCAACAGGTCCGCGGCCCGTTCTTTCAGCTTTTTTCGAAGGCGTTCCGACACTTGGACAGCAGAACTGCTGGCCAACGACGCTGACCGGGAGCCAAAGCTGCCCAGCGCGGATCGGAAGCGGCCGGTGTTGGGGGTTACTGCCACGATCCTGGAGGGGTCCAGGCCCAGGGCGTCGGCGGTTAGGCGGGTGATGATTGATTGCATTCCCTGGCCTATTGGGGCGATGCCAGCATCGATTTCGATTCGGCCGTCGTCGGTCACCCGGGCTGCGGATGGTTGGCAGGGCTCGTGGCGGCCGGTGAAGTCGGCCCAGCAGCTCAAGCCAATGCCCAGCAGCCTTTGATCCCCGGTAGCACGGCGGGCGGCTTGTTCTTCTCGCAATCGCCGGTAGCCGATCTCCGAGAGGGCTTGTTCCATGGCGCCTAGGTGGTCGGCCAAATCCATCACCAGTCCGCTGGGCATCTCCCGAGGGAAGTCTGCGGGCTGAAGCAGATTTCGGCGGCGGACCTCGGCGGGGTCCAGATCTAGGTCGCGGGCCAGGGTGTCCATTGCCCGCTCCAGCAGGCCGATGGCCTCGGCTCGACCCGGTCCCCGGTACGGCCCGGTGGGAACGGTGTTGGTCATCACCGCCGAGGCGGTCACTGCCACTTGGTCAATCCGGTAGGGGCCGGGAATGAGTCGCTGGGTTTGGAGGGGTTCGAATGCCCCCATCCCGGCGTAGCCGCCCACATCCGCGCTCACCTCGGCCTCCAGAGCGTTGACGACGCCATTTTGGTCAGCGGCCAACGTGATGCGCTGGTCTTGGTCCCGAGCCTGCATCGACAGCAGGTTCTCGGGGGCGGGATTGGGCAAGGCGGAGTGGGCGGTTCAGCCGCAGGGCTAAGCGGGCGGCCACCGCAAACAGACCGTTCTCACCGTCGCATTTGCCCCCGAAGCCGCCGCCGATAGGGGGAACGATCAGGCTGATCTGGTCATCATCGAGCCCGAGAGTGGCGGCCAGTTCGTCATGCGTCAGCGACGGCATTTGGGCGTTGATGTGGACTGCCACCCGGTCACCGTCGGGAACTACCAGTCCGGCAACCCCCTCGATGGGGGAGCAGGCCACTCGGGGATAGTGCTGTTTGACGGTCACAGTCACATCGGCGGCGTCGAGCGCCGCCTGGGTCGCGACCACATCACCCGTTGGGACGGTGAGCACGGTGTTCGAGCCGTGCGCCGGGTGGAGGAGTGGGGCGTCTTCGGCGGTGGCCTTGGTTTGATCGGGAACCGGGGGCAGAGGCCGATAGTCCACGGCCACCAATTCGCAGGCATCGACCACCACTGCCTCACTGACTGCGACCACCGCGGCGACTGCTTCTCCGACATAGGCCACCGATCCTTCGGCCAGCGGTGGGCGGCTGATGTTGGCCGGAGAGACCCCCTCCAAGCCTGCTTGGGTGATCAAATCCAAGTCGTCAGCAGTGAACACCCCGACCACGCCATCGAGGGCCTCGGCCTCGGATGTGTCGATACCGGCAATGGTCGCTCGGGCTATCGGGGATCGAACGAACCCCAACCAGAGCGCGCCCTCAGCGCTGAGGTCTCCGCCGAAGCGAGCTCGACCGGTCAGCAGGTCGAAATCCTCGATCCGACCTTCCCAGGTGCTCACTACAAGGCTTCTTCGATCACAGTTCCCTTGAAGAAGTCAGTGTTGGTGCCGGCCCACAGCGACATCGGGTGCTCGAAGGTGAAGGCCCTGAAGTCGGCCTCGTCGAGGATGCCGTCGTCCACCAGCTCGTAGGCCTCGGGCAGCACCTCGCGCACGTCGGGGACGTCCCAGTGGCCCACGTCGGAGGCGAAGATGCCCTTCACCACCTGGCCCTTTGGGGTCACCGACCGGTTGAACCCGATGGCGGTCATGGGGTCGTCGGCCTCGCAGCCGAAGTGGAAGCGATCCCAGATGGCCAGGATGTCGTCCACGGTGTCCACCCCGCTGAGGGCGAACTCGTCGATGGTGGCCGGGTCTTCATCGGGCTCGCTCAGCATGTGCAGCGCCTCTTGGAGGCGGTCTCGATGGCTGTTGGCCACCGGGGTGCCGTAGGAGTCGAACAGCTGGCCCAGCTCGTCCATGTCCACCGCGGCGGGGTCGTAGTGGCCGATGGCGTCGCGGTTGCGCTTCTCCCAGTGGCCGATCACATCCGACAGCAGGTTCACACCCCAGGCCACGCCTCCTTCGAGGAAGGCCCAGCGCAGCTCGGGGAAGCGGTGGGCCACTCCGCCCATGAACACCGCCCTACACAGGGCCTCACCGGCGGCGGCGAAGTTGCCCAGGTGGTTGTACACGTAGTTGGTCTCCGAGGTGCGGCTGCCCCAGCCCATGCCCGCTGAGTGGAAGGTGGGCGACACGCCCAACTCAGTACACCGCCACCACACCGGGTCGTAGTCGTGGGGGGAGTCCATGCCCAGGGTGTCCATGCGGCGGGCATGGCGGTGGCTGGTGTTCTCCGGGTCCACCGGACGGGGCACCAGCCCGGTCATCATCACCGGGCGCATGCCCAGCTCGCCCACGGTGAAGTCCAGCTCGGCAATGGCCTCATCGGGGGTGAACATGGGGATGATGGCCACCGGCAGGAGGCGGTCGGAGTAGGGCTCGTAGGCCTGGTGGAAGTAGAGGTTGAACGCCCTGGCCGCGCCGAGGCGTAGGTCCTCGTCTTCGAGGCCCATGCAGGTCAGCCCGTAGGTGGGGTAGAGCACGGCTAAATCGATGCCGATCTCATCCAGGCGCTCATACAGCAGCTTGGGCAGTAGGGCGGTGGCCCGGTCGAGGGTGTTGCGGGCCGGGAGCCCCCACCACGCCGAGCGCATCATCCCGGCGGCCCGGCGCTGCTCCAGCGACAGGTCGATGGACTTCCGGGCTCCGTATTCGACCACCTTGAACTTGTCCACCAGCTCAGGTCCGCCGACGGTGTCCATGATGTCGTGAACCTCGGGCAGGAACTCGATGATGTGGCCGTCGGAGTCGATAATGGGATGGTCGATGGCGTCGCGGATGCGCCGCACTTCGGCGCTGGGCTCAAAGCTCATGGGGGACACACTACGACCCCAGTGAATTGCGGTGTCAGGCGTACACTTCGGAATCATGCGAGGCATCATCAGCTTCGGGGGCTACGTGCCGTACCGGCGGCTGGACCGGTCGGCCATCGCCGCAGTGATGGGCAAAGGGGGCGGCCGGGGCACCCGATCAGTGGCCTCCTACGACGAGGACACCACCACGATGGGGGTGGAAGCCGCTCGACTGGCCCTACGCCCGGTTGATGCTGAGCCACGGGCGCTGTGGTTCGCCACCGCCGACCCCGCCTATCTGGAGAAGACCAACGCCACCGCCATTCATGCCGCGCTGCGGCTGGACACCTCGGTGGGTGCGCTGGACTTCGGGGGTGCGGTGCGTTCCGGCATCGGAGCGCTGCGGACGGCCCTTGATGCCAAGGGGCCGACTTTGGTGGTGACCGCCGACATCAGGGGCGGACTGCCCACCGGCGCCGACGAAGCCGCTGGCGGCGACGGTGCCGCCGCATTTTTGATCGGCACAGAGGACGACGGACCGGTGGTGGCCGAGTTGCTGGGGTCGGCGTCGGCCACCGAGGAATTCGTGGACCGCTGGCGCCAGCCAGGGTCGCCCAGCACCGGCCAATGGGAGGAGCGGTTCGGCGAGACCCGCTACGGCCCGCTGGCTGCCCAGGCGTGGAAGGAGGCGCTGGGAGCAGCTGGCATGGGAGCCAGCGATGTAGATGTGGCCGTGGTGACCGGGTCCCACGGCCGAGCAGTCAAGCGGGTGGCGGGCCAACTCGGGGTGGCTCGAGTGGCCGACGATCTTTCTGCGGCGGTGGGCAATACCGGCACCGCTCACCCCGGTCTGGTGCTGGCCAACGAACTGGAGCAGGCCGAGCCGGGCCAGATCATCGGGGTGGTGATGCTGGCTGACGGGGTGGAGGTGCTGATCCTGCGGACCACCGACGCGCTGGCCGAATTCACACCGGGCTTGCCGGTGGCCGACCAGATCGCTGACGGGGCCGAGGTGAACTACGCCACGTTCTTGCAGTGGCGGGAGATGATCCAAGTCCAGCCCCCCAATCGGCCCGAACCAACCCGCCCGTCCTCGTCGGCCGCGGCCCGAGCCCAAGACTGGAAGTACGGCTTTGTAGGCAGCCGGGGCACCGAGAGCGGGACGCTCCACTTGCCGCCGGCCCGGGTGTCCATCCGAGCTGAAGACGAGCTCGATGCCATGGATCCCGCGCCCATGGCCGACGTCGGGGCCACCGTGGTGACCTTCACCATCGACCGGCTGGTGTACTCGGTGAGCCCGCCGGTTGTGTTCGCCGTGGTGGATTTCGACGGAGGCGGCCGCCTCCCGGTGGAGCTAACCGACGTAGACCCCGACGCGGTCCGCATTGGCCAGCGGGTGGAGATGACCTTCCGGCGGCTGTACGAGGCCGAAGGCATCTATAACTATTTCTGGAAGGCCCGCCCGGCGCGGTCGGGGCAATAGGAGGCGACCGATGGCCAGTCATGGCATCAAAGACCAGGTAGCGATCATCGGAATGGGATGTACCCAGTTCCGGGAGCACTGGGACAAGGGAGCCGACGACCTGCTGATCGACTCGGCAACCGCCGCATTCGATTCCGCAGGGGTGGCCAAAGACGACGTTGATGCCTTCTGGTTGGGCACGGCCTCCAGCGGAATGAGCGGTTTGACGTTGAGCCAGCCGTTGAAGCTGGAGGGCAAGCCGGTTACTCGGGTGGAGAACTTCTGTGCCACCGGCTCCGAGGCGCTTCGCCAGGCGTCCTACGCGGTGGCCAGCGGTGCCTACGACATGGCCATGGCCATCGGGGTGGAGAAGATCAAGGATTCCGGCTACCAGGGGCTGAACGCCGCGCCCGCCCCCCACGACGGCACCAAGCGGAACCTGACTGCCGCGGCCATGTACAGCCTGGTGCTGCCCGCGTATGCCGCCCGCTATGGGGTGGACGAGGACGAGCTGCGCATGGTGGTGGCCAAGATCGCCGAGAAGAACCACCGCAACGGGGCGCTGAACCCGCTGGCCCAGTTCCGCCGGGAGATGCCGGCCGAGAAGATCTGCGAGATGGCCTCGGTGGCCGGGCGGCTGTCGGTTTTCGACTGCTCCGGCGTGGCCGACGGTTCTGCAGCAGCCATCGTGGTGCGAGCGGAAGACACCCACAAGTACTGCGACGATCCGCTGTACATCAAGGCGCTGTCATTCGTGTCGGGCACCGGCGGCGGGCTCATCGACCCCGACTACGACTACACCACGTTCCCGGAGTGCGAGATGGCCGGAGCCGACGCCTACCGCCAGGCAGGCATCGAAGATCCCCGCTCGGCGCTGGCCATGGCCGAGGTCCACGACTGCTTCACCCCCACCGAGATGGTTCTCATGGAAGATTTGGGCTTCTGCGAGCGGGGCACGGCGTGGAAGGAGGTGCTGGCCGGAACCTTCGAGCGCACCGGCGACATGCCCATCAACACCGACGGCGGCCTCAAAGCGTTCGGCCACCCCGTGGGCGCCTCCGGCCTGCGCATGCACTACGAATGCTGGCTCCAGCTCCGAAACAAAGCCGGCGAAGACCGCCAGATCGACTTGTCCACCCGCAACCTCGGCCTCGTCCACAACCTAGGCGGCTACCCCGGCGAAATGGTCTCCTTCGTCTCCATCCTCGGCCCCGAGTTGGGCTAGCGGGGCCAGACCTGGGGGCAGCGGGGGTGGTTGACGGGGTCGCCCTCGTTGACATCGGCGTGGTGGGGTTTTAGGGGGGTGCCTCGCTTGAAGCGGTAGACGGTGCCGTCGCCGCAGTAGCGCACTGAGATGGCTCGGCGCCACTGATCGGTGACGTTGGCGTGGGCGCCGTGGAGGGTCATGGCGTGGTGGACGGCCACATCTCCGGGCGCCATGTCGAAGCAGAGCAGGTGCTCGGAGTCGTCCCGGTCGTAGTGTGGGACCTCCTCGCCGTCGGTATCGGGCATAGACAGCTGGCTCACGAACCAGTTGGGCCGGAAGTTCCGCTCCCAGCGGTGCGAGCCCTTCACGTAGACGGTGGCCCCAGTGGCCTTGGAGATGGGATCGAGCGGGCACCAAGTGGTGCATACTTTGTCGCCCTCCAATTGGAAGTAGGCCATGTCCTGGTGGATGGAGGTGGGCTCCTCGGTGTGCGGCTCTTTCACCAGCACGCTGTCTTCGTAGAACCACAGCTCTTGGCTTTGCATCAGCTCAGCGGCCACCTGCGGCAGGGGCGACTGGGTGGCGAAGTTCTCGAAGTCGGGATCGTTCCACCAGTGGTCGGTGCCACCATGGAATTGGCCACGGGGGGCGCCCGATTTGGCCGCCGCGGGGTCGTTGAGCACGGTGCCGCCGCTTGGAGGTACCACCATGGCACCCATCTCGGTCATGTTGTTCATTTCCTCCGACCCCAGAGCCCGGTCTACCGGCTTGGCCATGGAAGCCAGGGTCTCGTCGGAGAGCACTCCCCGGATCACAACCACACCGTCGCGCCAGAAAGCCTCGATTTCCTTGTCGCTCACCAGTGCCATAGCGACAATCCTTACATCTGCTCCAACTCGGGGGGCATGCCCAGGTGGACCATGCTTTCAGCGGTGGAGCCCTGAGGGGCCCAGTCGGAGGTGTCCATGGCGCTGGCCATGATTAATCACGCTCCGTTCAAGAGGGGGGCGAGGGTCTCGAGCGTTTCTAGGCTGGGGCGGGTCTTGTCCACCGGGTCGAGCGGTTGGATACACACATGGGTAGCGCCAGCGTCATGGTGCTGGCGCACCCGTTCGACGAGGGCGTTCTCGTCGCCCCAGGCCACCACTGCGTCGACCACCTCATCGCTACCGCCGTCGTCGAGGGCGCTCTCCTCGAAGCCGCAGCGCATGAGGTTGTTGCGGTAGTTGGGCATGGTTATCGGACCGGCCATGGATGCTCGGGCCCGCTCCCGGGCCCGCACCGGATCGGTTTCCAGCATCACCTTCTGCTCAGGGCAGATCCACGCGTCGGGGCCCATGATCTCCCGGGATCGCCGGGAGTTCTCGGGCGGCGCGAAGTAGGGGTGGGCGCCCATGGTGCGCTCGGCGGCCAGCTTCAACATGAGGGGGCCGAGGGCGGCCAGCACCATGGGCGGCTCGCCGTTGAGTTCGGGTCCCCACCACATGGCGCTGTCCATCTTGTCGAGGTACTCCCGCATCGACGGGATGGGCTTGGGGTAGGGCTTGCCCTGCATCCTCTCCATGGGTGCCTGGTGGGACACCCCGAGGCCCAGCAGAAAACGGCCACCCGACTGGTCGTGCAGTTCCCGTTGGGCGCAGGAGGTGGCCTGGGCCTCCCGCAGGTGGATGTTCACCACGCCGGTGGCCAGCACCAGCGTGGAGGTGTGGGTGAGCAGCAGGGAGGCGTGGGCGAACGGGTCACGGCCGAAAGCATCGGGGATCCACAAAGCGCCGTAGCCCAATTCCTCTACCCGCTGGGCGAACTCGATGGCCTCACTGGTTGAGAAGCTGTCGGTGCGGGTCCAGACGCCGACGCGGCCTATGTCCATGCTCATGGGGTGCAAAGTAGCTTCCCCCGCCGGCGCTTGAGATGGTCAGGCGACGATCTGGCGGTCGTGTAGGCGGGCGATCTCGGTGCCCGACAGGCCGAGCACGTCGGCCAGCACTTCATCGGTGTGCTGGCCCAGCCGGGGGGCGGGTCCGGGATCGACAAGATGCTCCTCAGAGAAGCGGAGTGGGGGGCCGGGGGTGAGGTATTGGCCAGTATCGGGGTGGTCCACCTCGGCAAACAGCGGGTTCTTGGTGGAGCAGCGGGGGTCGTCGGCCACCAACTCCAGCATCGACTGGTAACGGCCCCAGCACACCCCTTGGGCGTCGAGAGCAGCCGACGCCTCAGCCAGGGTGTGATTTGCACACCACTGGGCCACCAGTGGATTGAGGCGATCCTGGGCCAAATAGCGGTCCCCGTCCACCCGGGTGAAGTCCAGGCCGGTTTCGGCCTCCAGCGCAGCCACCTCCTCGGCGATGCCGCAGGCGGCCACCACGCCCTGCCACTCTCGGCTGCTCACCCCTGCTATATAGATCCGCTCGCCGTCCGCCAACTCGAAATCTCGGCCGAATGCACCGTAGATGTTGTTGCCGATTCGGGGTCGTTGGGTGCCCAGGAGCTGGGCCTGGGCCACATGGCCCAGCATCGACACCGAGGCCAGTGCCACATCGGACAGGGCCAAGTTCACCAAGCTGCCCTCACCGGTGCGGGAACGCTGCCGCTCGGCGGCCAGCACTCCCACCGCCGCGGTTTGGCCGCAGATGATGTCCCAGGCGGGCAGCACGTGGTTGATGGTGCCGTCGTCGCCGGTGATCCAGGGGTAGCCCATGGCGCAGTTCACGGTGTAGTCCACCGCGGTGGAGCCGTCGTGGTTGCCGGTGATGGCCACCATGATGAGATCGTCGCGGTGCTGGCGGAGGCTGTCGTACGACAGCCAGCCGACGGCGCGGAAGTTGGTGGTGAAAATTCCGGCATCAGGGCCGGGTGCGGTGGCCAGCGCGGTGATCAGCTCTTGGCCCTCGGGGGAGCGGAGGTCGACCTGGATCGACCGCTTCCCCTTATTGAGCCCCTGCCAATACAGCGACTGGCCGTCCGGAGTGAGCGGCCACCGTTGGTAGTCGATGCCGCCGCCGATGGCGTCGAAGCGGATCACGTCGGCCCCGTGTTGCGCCAGTGTCATACCTCCTGAGGGGCAGGCCACAAACGCCGATCCCTCCACCACCCGCATTCCCGCCAGCACGCCGGTCATGATCAGGAGTCCAGCAGAGGCAGGACGTCTGCGCCGAACTGGGCGACTTGATCGACATATTCGGCTGCGTCACGGGATCGAAAAAAGAGAAACACCACCGAGGTCCCCAACTCGTGGGCGTAACGGAGCGACTCGGCAACCTGGTCGGGAGAGCCGCCGATATACGGCCATCCCGGCGGAAAAAGACCCTCAGGCGGATCGCCGATGTAAACGGTCCCGGCCAACCAGCCGAGGTCCACTTCATCGAGGTCGCGGCCCACCACGTCGGCATGGGCCCGCATGAAGTCGATCTGCTCGGCCATGGCCTCCCGGGGCGTGCCCTGGGGGATCCATCCGTCGCCCCGCTCCACCACCCGGCGCAGGGCCGGGCGGGTGCTGCCCCCGATCCAAACGGGAATGGCCTCCTGCGCGGCGGCGGGGCCCACTCCTACGTCTTTGAAGTCGTAGAACTCTCCGCTGAACTCGCAGAACCCACCGGCGGCCCCAACCGCCACCCGCACCGCGTCGATGGCCTCGTCGGTCATTCGGCCCCGGTCGGCGAAGCTCAATCCCAGGGCTTCGAATTCGGCTTCCACGTGGCCGGCACCCACTCCCATTACTGCTCGCCCCCCGGTGAGGTGGTCGAGGGTGCAGAACGAGTTCGCGGTGGTCAGCGGATGGCGATAGGGAAGGACGTACACCTCCGACAGCAGCCGGATGGTGCTGGTGGCCGCTCCCAGGAAGCTGAGCGTGGCGATCGGGTCGTACCACGTGGTGGACATGTGGGCGGCGTATTCGTTGTTGGGGATGGCGATGTGGTCGCACACCCCCACAAACCCCATCCCGGCGGCCTCCGCGGCCTGGGTGATGGCCAACAGGTCGTCCACGGTGGCGGTTGGCTCCCACGGCTGGCAGATTCGCTCGTTGAGGGTCTGAATCGGCAGCTGGATCCCGTAGAGGATCTCGCCGTCGGCAGTTATGCGCGCCATGGGGTCATTGTGGTGGGTGTGAGGTGGATTTCCCATACCCAGACATCAATCATTGCTGCGATACCTGGGATTGCCCGGTGGTTGAAGGCCGAGGCTGTCGAAGAGGAAGGCTCGCTGGAGGAGCAGAAGGTTCTCGGCCACCTGTTCCTGGGGGGTCATGTGGGTGACGCCGGGGAGGGGGAGCACTTGGTGGGGACCGCCGGCCTCGAACAGGGCCTGGGAGAGTTGGAGGGTGTGGGCCGCAAACACGTTGTCGTCGGCCAAGCCACAGATGAGCAGCAGTGGGCGGGCAAGGTCCCCGGCCAATTCCAGCAGGCTGGTGCGGGTGTAGGCCTCGGGGATGTGGTCGGGGTGGCCCAGGTAGCGCTCGGTGTAGTGGGTGTCGTAGAGCCGCCAGTCGGTCACCGGTGCCCCGGCGATAGCGGCGTGGAACCGGTCGGGCCGGGCCAACACGGCCAAAGCAGCCAGGTAGCCGCCGAATGACCAGCCCCGCACGGCCACCCGGCCCAAGTCCAGCCGAGGATGCCGCTCGGCCAGGGCGTCGAGGGCGTCTATCTGGTCGTCGAGCACCGGATGAGCCAAATCGCCGGCCACCGCCCGCTCCCAGCCCGGACCCCGGGCCGGAGTGCCTCTGCCGTCGGTTATGACCACCGCGAAACCCTGGTCGGCGAACCACTGGGATACATGGAACGGCGATCGGGCCTTGAGCACTCGCTGGGCGTGGGGTCCTCCATAGGGGTCGAGCAGAACCGGCAGCGCATGGCCCTCGGTTTCGTCGTCGTCCGATGGGTACAACACCGCGGTGCGCAATTCTCGGCTGCCGACAACAGAGAACCGGGGCGACGGAGACAACGGCGGAGTGGAAGCTCCTGAAGCAATAGGGATGCGCCCGGTGGGGGTCACCACCTCCACTGCTGCGTCCAGGTCGGTTCCCGCGGCCCTCGCCATCACCATGGTCCCGGCACTCGCGGACGCGCTGTACACGCCTGGCTGGACGCTGAGTCGACCCACGTTGCCCTCTAAGTCGAGCTGCCAAACATGCACCTCGGTAGGGTCGTCCGACGCGGTGAATACCACCCGGTGCTCATCGGCGGCCACCACGCCGCGGACTTGCAGGTTGTCGGGTGTGGCCTCTTGGCCGTCGACCACCAAGCGTCGGGCCAAGCCTCGATCCTCGGCAGTCACCAGCCGCCCGCCCATCCAAGCCGGCGTGCCAGGCACCAGTTCCACCCACTGCTCGTCGCTCTGGCGGGCAATTTCGGTGGTGGTCCCGGTGTCAGGGTCGACCTCCAAGATCACCACCATGCGCTGGTCGCGGCTCTGCACAGCTATGACCGGGTTCGACCGGGGGGCCCACGCGGCCCGAGCCAGATATTCATAGGAATCTCGATCCCAAGCCACGTTGGCCCGGCTGCCGTCGAGCCCGATGACGGCCAATGAGACGTCGGCATTGACCGTGCCGGCGGCGGGGTAGGCCATGGGCACCGGTGTCGCTGCCGGATCAGCCGGAGAGGGGATGTACCAGACGGGCACCTGGGCCGTGTCCACCCGGGCCACCAGCAGGTGCTGGCTGTCGGGAGCCCACCAGAAACCCCGGCTCCGGCCCATCTCCTCGGCGGCGATGAACTCGGCCGACCCCCAGCTCACGGTGTCGCCCGGTTCGTCGACGACCTCTCGGTCGAGCCCGTCGGCTGTGGCCTCTACCACCCGCAAGGCGGAGCCGGACACATAGGCCACCCGCTGCCCGTCGGGTGATGGGCGGGGGTCGAATGCGCCTGGCTCGGCAGGCAGCGAGTCGACCGAGCCGTCGGTGACGTCGGCCAGAAAAACCTGTCCACCCAACGTGAAGGCAATCTTGGTCAATCCAGGATCACCGGCAAAGGTCACGATCCCACCCCCGCTCTCCCGGGCTCGCTCCCGGCGGGCCCGCTCGGCCAGCGGCAGGTTCTCCTCCCCGGGGTCGGCCAAGAGTTCGACCGGATCGGCCATCACACGTTCCTCGCCCGAAACGGTGTCGAGCACCCAGAGCCGGTTCACCGGGTCGTCGCCCGACGAACTGCGCAGAAACGCCACCCGGCGGCCGTCTTCGGAAACGGTGAAACTGCGGGGCGCTCCCAAGGTGAAGCCCCGGGTGCGGGCGTGCTGGCGGGGGAACGACTCGGTCATAGCGCGCCGAATGAATCTAGATCGGCCGCGGCTGTGGCGGCGCGGCTGACCAGGACGCGGGAGGTGGACTTGGGCATCATCACGCCCACCGCGGCGGTCACCAGCATGGCCTCGACCGCGTAGGCAACATTGCGGCGATAGGCCAGCCAGGCTTCGTCGAAACTCGGAGCTACCGGGCCGAGTTGGTGCAGGTAGCCGGCTAGCAGATCCCTCTCGGCGGTCCGACGAGTGTCGGGGTCGAGCGAAGTAGTCAGCAGATAGGCCACATCTCGGGCCCAGGGCCCGGCCCGGCAGAGCTGCCAGTCCACGAGACCGTGGCGGCCGTCGGCGGTTACAAATTGGTTCCCAGGGTGGCAATCGTTGTGGATCAAAGTGGTCGGTCTGGCCGACATTGCCTCCTGGGCCGCCCGCCGGTTGCGGGCGTAGCGGGCGATGGGCTGGTGCAGCGTCTCTGGAACCGCCGAGCCAACTCGCCAGAGCCCCAGGCGGCACAGCGAGGGGCTGAGCAGCGCCCCCAGCATCAGTTCTCGTCGAGGGTTGTCAGCCAGCCACGGATGCGACTCAGTGCGCCCCCACCATTGGCGGTGCATGTCGGCCAACGGCTCCAGTAGCGACGCGGCCTCATCGGCGCTCAGGGTGTCGGTGGAATTCCGCAAGGTCGCGCCGGCGTTAACCAAGTCCTCCAGAATCACGATGAAGCCGAACCGGAAGTGTTCGGCGCCGTAGCAGCGGGGAGTGGCGATGGGAACCTGGTCGCGCAGTTCGGTGTAGAACCTGACTTCAGCCCGACTCAGCCGAGGTATGGCGACAAAGGCCTGAGCGACCAGCGAGCGGGATGGTTGCTTGACGAATACAGCCAGCTCTTTGCCACCAGCCAAATGAACCCAAGTCCGGGTCCTTCGCGTGGTGCCCGACTGGGAGTTGAGGATGTCGATCCCCACTACAGGTCGACCGAGCAACTGGCTCTTGTACTTCCTCAGGACTTTCTCCAGATCGTGCCGCCGGGAGTGTCCTCCAACACGATTCCCCGGGCGGTGAGCTCGTCGCGGATGCGGTCGGCAGTGGCGAAGTCCTTGGCACTGCGGGCCTCGTCCCGCTCGGCCAGCAGCTCCTCTACCTCGACGGCCAAATCGTCATCGCCCGCTTGGTCACCGCTAGCCAAAGTGAGGCCCAAGGCACCAGTCAAGTCGACCACCGCGGCGTGGGCCGTTGCCGCCCGGTCGGTGTCTCCGGCGTCCAAGGCGGCGTTGGCCTCCCGGACCAAGTCGAACACCACCGCCAGACCGGAGGGAGTGCCGAAGTCGTCGTCCATGGCCGCGGTGAACCGGGCAATCGCCTCGGCGTCAGGCGTTGCCGCCTGATCCAGGCCTGCGGCGGCGGCACGGCGATGCCAGGCCCGAAGCCGGTCCAGTGCACCCGAAGCTCCGGCCAAGGCGTCGTCGCTCAGCTCCATGACCGTTCGGTAGTGGGTTTGCAGCATGAGCAGCCGCAGTACTTGGGGCTCGTAGGCATCGAGCAGATCAGACATGGTGGTGAAGTTGCCCAGCGACTTGGCCATCTTCTCGCCGTTCACATTGAGCATGGCCCCATGGATCCAGTAGCGGGCGAAGTCCAACCCGGCGCCCTCGGCTTCGGCTACCTCATTCTGATGATGGGGGAAAGCCAGATCGTCACCCCCGCCGTGGATGTCGAAGGTCTTGCCCAGCAGATCAGTCGCCATGGCCACGCACTCGATGTGCCAGCCGGGGCGGCCCGGCCCCCACGGGGAGTTCCACACCGGCTCACCCGGTTTGGCCGCCTTCCACAAGGCGAAGTCCAAGGGATCGGCCTTGTCGACATCCACCTCCACCCGGGCGCCAGCCCCTTCTCGCAGCTCCTCGGGCGTGCGCCCAATGAGATCGCCGTAGCGATCATGGGCGGCCACCGAGAAATAAACGCCCTTGCCCTCGATGGGATAGGCCGCGCCCCGGTCCACCAAATCGCTGATGAACTCGAGCATCTCGGCTACGTATTCGGTGGCGTGGGGACGGTGATCGGGCCGGGCGATGCCGAATCGGTCCATCTGGTCGATATATACCTGCTCGTAGCGGGCGGCGAGCTCGGGCTCGGTGGTTCCCGTCTCAAACGCCCGGTTGATGATGTTGTCGTCGATGTCGGTGATGTTGGATACGAACACAACCTCGAAGCCCCGCCACTGGAGATAGCGGCGGATCATGTCGAAGGTGAGTGCTGTGCGGGCGTGGCCCACATGGGGGTCGTCGTACACAGTGGGCCCGCACACGTATATCGACACCCGACCGTCAACCAGCGGCTCGAATGGAACGATCTCCCTGAGCCGGGTGTCATAGAACGAGACCACGCCCAAAGGCTAGCGACGGCCCTGACCGGGCCTGCCATCAGATTGGGCGGTCCAGCGGAGTTACAGTCAACCGGTGATGCAGCAAGCGGCCGTTGACCCGGCGGTGATGCGCCGGGCCTGGCTGGTGCTGGTGGTGGTGAGCCTGGCCAGCTTTCAGACGGCCATGGCGCTGTCGATCATCTTCGTGGTCTATGCCGACCTGAAAGAGTCGTTTCCCGATGCCGGCGAGGCCGAGCTGTCGTGGGTCATCAACTCCTTCACCATCGTCGGAGCGGCCACCCTGGTCATTTGCGGGGTTCTGGGCGAGCGGTGGGGACGGCGGCGGACCCTGATGGCCGGCATCGCAGTGTTCACTCTGGCGTCGGCCGGGGCCGCGCTCGCGCCCACCACCGAAGTGCTCATCGTCGCCCGAGCGCTCCAGGGGATCGGGACGTCGCTCAGCCTTCCCATGGGAGCCGCCATCGTGATCGAAGCCTTTCCGGTGTCCCGCCGGGGCACCGGTGTGGGTGCATGGTCGGCCAACGGCGCGGTGGCCGCTGCAATGGGACCCTCAGTGGGGGCGCTGCTGGTACACGTGGGCGACTGGCGGTGGGCTTTTTGGCTGAACGTGCCGTTCGGGGTGATTGCGCTGGTGTTCATTGCCCGGATCATCGAGGAACACCGCAACCCGCAGACCCCGGAACTGCCCGATCGGCTAGGCGCGCTGATGGTGTTGACCGGCGTCGGCGGGGTGGTGTTCGCCCTGGTGCAGAGCAGGGAGTGGTCTTGGGCCGACCCGGTGGTTCTGGCGGCTCTGATCGGAGGGCCGCTGGTCCTTATGCTGCTGGCCTGGCGGTCGATGCGCCACCGACTGCCGGTGATCGATCCCAATCTGTTCCGCTTCAAGAGCTTCCGGCTGGGCAACTACGGCATGCTGGTGTTCTCCATTGCCTTCTTCGGGCATCAGTTGGTGGGTGTGAACTACCTCACCATCGTGTGGGAGCTGACCATCTTCGAGGCCGGATTGCTGTTGACCCCGGTGTTCGTGTTCACCGGCCTGCTGTCGGCTTTGTCGGGCCGGTGGGCCGACCGATGGGGACCAGCCAGATTCGTCGTGGCCGGGAGCATTATGTGGACGGGTGGCATGGGGTGGCAGTGGGCCACTCTGGGCGGCGAGGAGGACATTGGGGCTTGGGTTCTCAGCGTGACGCTGGCCGGAATCGGCTCCGGTCTGGTGTGGGGCTCGTTGTTCGCGGTCATGGTGGCCGATCTGCCCAGCGACTTTCTGGCCTCGGGCTCCAGCGTGGCCCAGACCATGATGCGGGTGGGAAACGCCTTCGGCGTGGCCATCGCGGTGACAATCGTCGGCACCACCTTGGCCATGGGCCAGATCGGCAATCTCGGCACCAGCTACATCATGCTGGCCTCGGGTGGCGCGGTGACTGCGGTGCTGGGATTGCGCTGTATGCGGCCTAGAGGCATGCAAGCCCCCTCGTTCCAATAGAGTCACGGGCATGAGTACTGCTGTCAAAGGGCTGGTCGCCTACTCGCATGTGAACATCTGCGTGACCGATGTGGAGGTCGCCGACGCCTTCTACGTCGGGAAGCTGGGACTGGAAAAGCTGCCTCGACCCGATTTCGGCGAGTTCAAGGGGTCGTGGCTGCGGATGGGCCCCTCCCAGCTTCACCTCAGCAAAGTGGACAAGATGCCGAATCCCGAGGGATCAATGTCCCACTTCGCCCTCTACATCCCCACTGAGCAGTTCGACGAAACAATGGCCGAGCTGGCCGAGCGGGGCGTGGAGTTTTCCAGCGAACCGTCGAAGCGCGAGGACTTCGGCGTACCGGTGCGCACGGCCTTCGCCCGCGATCCCGACGGGAACCTCATCGAGTTCACCGACGTCGCCTTGTTCGAGTGAGGGGGGACGGCACCCGGACCTACTAGGACTGATGCCCTCGATTCTCGGCCACCCCGTTCTGAGAAGGGAAGATCCCCGTTTTCTCACCGGCCAGGGCGCCTATGTGGCCAACCTGATCCCGTCAGATGCCGCTCACGTCGCCTATGTGACCTCTACTGAACCCCACGCTCGACTTCTGTCGGTGGACGTGGAGGTTGCCGCAGCCGCTCCTGGGGTGTTGGGAGTGTTCACCGCCTCCGATATCGACCCGGACGTGGTGGTCTATCCCTCGCCCTTTCCGGGAATGAACGACGAGATGGTCCGCACCATGCTGGCCAATGAAGTGGTCCGCTATGTGGGCGAACCAGTGGCCGCCGTGGTAGCCGACGATCCGTTCCGGGCGGCAGACGCCGCCGACTTGGTGGCGGTGGCCTACGAATCGCTGCCTCCGCTGGTCGACTTGGAGGCCTCACTTCGGGGCGACGTGGTGCTATTCGAAGGGATCGACGATCAGACCGTCTACCGATGCGAGGTGGGCCAAGAGCCCGATTTCGAAGAGTGCGAGGTGGTGGTGCGAGCCCGGTTCCACAACCAGCGCATCTCAGCTGCGCCCATCGAGGCCCGGACAGGATTCTCATATTGGGAGGGCGACCGGCTGATCCACCACACCGCCACCCAGGGAAGCCACAACGTGAAGACCGCGCTGATGGGCATATACGGGCTGGACTCCGAGGATGTTCTGGTTGTCACACCCGACGTGGGCGGCAGCTTCGGGGCCAAATTCCGCTGCTACCCCGAGGAGGCCCTTTTGGGTTGGCTGGCGCGCCGCTTAGGTCGCCCGTGTGCCTGGGCGGAGACCCGCACCCAGTCGATGACCGGGCTAGGCAGCGGCCGAGGTCAGATCCAAGACGTGGTAGTGGGCGGCACCCGGGCCGGGCGGATCGACGCATACCAGCTCGATGTGATCCAAGACAGCGGGGCCTATCCGCTTATCGCCGGGTTCTTGCCCCGGATGACAATGGCCATGTTCACCGGCGTGTACGACATCGATTGCGTCGGGTATCGAGCGGTCTCTGTGCCCACCTCCACTACTCCCAACGGGGCTTTCCGGGGGGCCGGTCGTCCCGAAGCCTCCTCGGCCATCGAACGGGCCGTTGACTTGTTTGCCGCCGAGATCGAGATGGACCCGGCGGAAGTGCGCCGCCGCAACTTCCTCGATCCTGAAGACTTTCCCCACATCACGGTGTCGGGGATGAGTTACGACTCTGGGGACTACGGCAAGGCTCTGGATCTTGCGCTTGAGGCGGCTGGCTACGACGACATGCGGGCCGAGCAGGCCGCACGTCGGGCCAACGGCTCGGAAACGCTCATGGGAATCGGCCTGTCGACCTATGTGGAGGTCACTGCCACGACCGGGGCAGGAGATTTCGCCTCGGTGGAGTTGGACACAGATGGCACGGTGAGAGCGGTGACCAGCTCCACCCCTCACGGCCAAGGCCACGAGACGGTGTGGCCGATGATCGTGGCCGACGTGATGGGCATTAATCTGGACCGGGTGGTTGCGGTTGGCGGCGATACCGACTGCACCCCCCGGGGGCAGGTCACCGGGGGATCGCGATCGGCCCAGATCGTGGGGTCGATGCTGGTCGATGCCTCCCAGCGGCTGGTGGAGCAGGCTATGCCGACCGCGGCCGATCTCTTGGAGGCCGCGGTCGGCGATGTTGTCCACGACCCCGAGGAGGGGTGCTTTCATGTAGCCGGAACCCCTGCGGTATCGGTGGGATGGGATTCGGTGGCCGCCGCTCTCGATGGCCCGTTGGTGGTGGAGTCGGAATTCGAATCTGGCGGCCAGACCTTCCCTTTCGGCGCTCATGTTGCTGTAGTAGAGGTGGACCCCGAGACAGGCCAAACGGAGTTGGTCCGTCTGGTGGCCGTGGACGACGCCGGCACCGTGTTGAATCCGCTCATCTTCGAGGGTCAGATCCACGGGGGAATCGCGGGCGGTATCGCCCAAGCCCTCATGGAGGAGGTGGCCTACGACGCTTATGCCAACCCGCTTACCACAAATTTTGCCGACTATGCGGTGATCTCGGCGGCCGAGTTGCCCAGCTTCGAGTTGATCCGCTCGGAGACCCCTACCGACCGGAACCTGCTCGGGGCCAAGGGCGTAGGCGAGTCGGGCACGGTCGGGGCCACCGTCGCGGTGCAGAATGCAGTGATTGATGCCCTCGCTCTCTATGGCGTCCGTCATCTGGACATGCCCCTTTCATCCGAACGAGTTTGGAAGGCCTTGCAGCACCATGTCTGAGCAGCACTTGGAAGAGCGGGTGCTGGCCATCTGGGCGACCCGTCGGGCCCAGGCTCTCTACTGGGTGTTGCGGGCGATTATCCGGTTCGTGGGCCGCTTCTATCTGCGGACCAGAATGATCGGCGCCGAGCGGCTGAGAATCGAAGGGGCGTTCATCATCGCTCCCGTTCACCGCTCGAATCTCGACGGCCCGCTGGTGAACTCCCGATGCCCCCGAAAAGTGCGATCGCTGGCCAAGATTGAGATGTTCAAGGGGAGGGTCGGCACTTGGATCAGCGCCATGATTGGATCGTTCCCCGTACACCGGGGGGCAGGTGACCGCCGGTCGCTGCAAGCGGCCATCGGACTGCTGCGGCGGGGCGAGCCATTGCTGGTGTTCCCCGAGGGCACTCGCCATTCGGGTCGCCAGGTGGGGCAGATCTATGGAGGCGCCGCATTTCTGGCTGCCCGAACAGGAGTTCCGATACTCCCGGTGGGCATTGCTGGCACGGAGGAGGCCATGCCGCCCAAGGCCAAATTTCTCCGGAGGGTGCCGGTGTCGATCGTGATCGGTGAGCCGCTCCTGCCACCCGATGTCGAGAACGGTCGTTTGTCGTCTCACCAGCGCAGCGAGTTCACCGTCCGCTTGCGAGAGGCTATGCAAACAGCTATGGACGAGGCCGTGGATTTGGCGTCAATCCGCCGCGCCCGTCGCCGTCGACGCTCCAAGCGCGATGATGAGGTGCGATGAGCACAGTCGATGTCATTCACTCCGTCGAGCTTGAGGCGGTGGCCCGCTATCCCGGGTCTACGGTCGAGCTCACCGGCGACTGCGCCGCTCAGCTTGTTAGCCCCGACGGGGCGACGCTGTGGCTGGTGGCCGCGGAACTGGCCGCGGGCACCGAGATGCGGTGGGGGACCGAGCACGGAGACGAGGCGGTATATGTGCGCTCCGGGAGCCTGGTAGTTGACGGGCGGGTCTGCCCCGCCGATGGGGCGGTGGTGGTGGAAGCAGGGGTGGCTGCCACCGCGGTTGCGGAATCTGATGCCACCATCGTCCACGTGGGGCCGATTGATCCCGCTCCGCCGGCCAATGGGCTGAGGGGCCCGGCCGACACCGAGGGCCGAAGTGTGCGGATAGTCGGCCCCGACGGGATATGGGCCACGGTGGACGAAACCCAGCGCACCCGCTTTTTCTCCGATGCCTCATCGCCAACCAATCGACTGTGGCTGTTGGCCACCGATCGCTCCCAGTACTTCGAGTCGTCAGCCCACAGCCACTCCCAAGACGAGTTGATCCATGTGCTGCGGGGAGAGATCAGAGTCGGCCGCCGTGTGGTTGGCGTGGGCGACACCTTGTGGGTGGCCGCCGACCGCCGCTACAAGCTCTACAGCGGCGACAACGGCGTTTGCTTCATCAACTATCGCCGCGACGCCTCGGTCATGACCTCCCCCAACTACGACGGGCCATTGCTGGAAGCCGGGGAGAGCACCAACATGACCTGGGTGGGCGACTACCGCTGATTCTCAGCTCTACTGCTCTAGGTGGTGAACTGGAATTGTCGCTTTAGCCGGATAGGTTGGCCGGCGAGTCGCAGCGAAAGGAAGGCGATGTTGAATCGGTCGAAGACGATTGTGTCGGCGGGAGTGCTGGTAGCCGTATCGCTGCTCGCGGCGGCCTGTTCCGACAGTGATGTCCCGCCATTGGCGTCCACTACTGCACCGACCGCGGCGGTGACCTCGACGGCGACTCCTGTTGCGACCGCGACTCCGGTTCCGACGGCAACCGCAACGGCAGCTGCGACGCCGTCGGCGACCCCGGCTCCAAACCCGACTGCCACACCGGTTTCGACCGCGATCGCGACTCCAGAGGCTGATCCAGTTACTGCGTCGGAATCCTCCCTTTTCCAGGATTGCGGGCAGGTCTATCTGTGCGCTGAGCTGGAAGTTCCTGCCGATCACGACGATCCGGAGGCAGGAACCATCACTCTGGAGCTCGGAATGCTCCCGGCAACAGACCCGGGGAACCGCATCGGTGCGTTGCTGGTGAACCCCGGCGGTCCCGGTGGGGGTTTTGAGGGGTTCTTGAGCAACGGTGCCGGGCTTTCGGAGCGGTTGCTGGCCCGGTTTGATGTGGTGGGGTGGAATCCCCGGGGAGTGTCGGCCAGCTTGTACCCCGACTGCTATGAGGAGGCCAAAGGCCTCCAGGTGATCGGTGCGCTGTCGGACACTCCCGAGAACGAGGCGGCGATAGCCGAGGTGGCCCAGCAAACCGCGGAAGCCTGTTTGGCCGGTTTGGACGGCCGGGCTGAGCTCATCAGCACGGTGCAGACGGTGCACGACATGGACCTAATCCGCGATGCCTTAGGCGAGGAGCAGATCAACTTCTTCGGCTACAGCTACGGCACGGTGCTGGGACAGTTCTACGCCGATCGGTACGGGCCCAATGCCCGGGCGGTGGTGATCGACGGCGTCCTGGACACCTCGTTGACCCACGATGACGTTCTGGTTGAGCAGATCAGGGGCTTCGCCCGAGTGGTCGACGAAGTCTTCGATGCTTGCCTAGAAGATGGGGCGTGCCCGATTGTCGGCGATCCCAAGTCGTCCTACCTCCAGTTGATGTCCAGTGTCGAGACCGACCCGCTGCTCGACGCCGAGGGCAATGTGCTGGTGGGACCGGGGGAGGTCCAGCTTGCTCTGGTGATCATCTCCTATTTTCCCTCCCAGTACTGGTCGTTGTTCTATGAGGCTTTCGCCCTGGCTTGGGAAGGCGTCGGCCAGCCGTTGCACGACCTGGCCCAGCGCTATTTGGGGGCTGCCGATCTCGGCTCCTTCTTCAGCATCAGTTGCACCGACGGAGGCCGGCTAAGCAAAGAAGACCTAGACCGGCTAATCGACCGGATGGTCGAAGAGGCCGGTGAATTCGGCCGTGGCGCAGCAGCCGAGGCCCGTATGTGCCAGTTCTGGCCCGAAACCGAAACACGTCCCCATGAGCCGATCAGGGCCCCCGAAGCGGCATCGGTGCTGGTGATTGGCAACCGGGGCGACAACGCCACCCCCTACGAATGGGCGGTAGCGGTAGCCGAGTCGCTGGAGACCGGACTGCTGTTGACCTACAACGGCACAGGCCATACCAGCTATGGCCTCCACCAATGCGTCGATGATGTAGTGGACAACTATCTCATCGACTTAGATCTGCCCGCCGAAGACATCGAGTGCGGTTGACCACGTCGGGGATCCCGGTGCGGTGGGCTGGGGCCCTTCTAGCTGTCGGCTTGCTTGTCGGCATCGCGGGTTGCAGCAGCGAATCGGAGGTGGTGTTGGAGGTGACCTCAGTGGGGGCAGAGTCTGCTTCTACCCCTGTGCCGACACCGGTGCCTACCGCAATGCCCACGCAGACCCCCCCGGCGCCAGCACCCACGTCTAGTCCCACCGTCGAAGCAACGGTCCCGGTCACCCCTGTACCGACCATCGAGCCAACTCCGACTCCAGATAGCTCGGCCGAGGACTTCTTGGACTCCTTGGCTGAGGAGTTCCATTTCGTGCTGGCCGAAGAGTTCGAGTTCTTGGCTGAGGTATCCGAAGAATGGAATCCCGACAGCAGGATCTCGATTGCGGTGGTGTTTCCCGACGAAACGCTCCACAGTTACGAGGCCACTGTGTCCCGGATTTCGGCCAGCGCGGTCAAGCCGCTGTGGGCCGCAGCTGCTCTCGATGCGGTCGGGGTGGAGGCGACGAGACCTTTCGCCTATTCCGCGTTGATCCTGTCCGACAATCTAGCGGGGGGAAGGCTGATCGATCTGGCCGGAGGGGTGGATGCGGTGAATGCCTGGACAAGGAATGCGGCCGGGCTTGACGACACCCGTTTGGAGGCATGGCGTTTCGAAGACCCCAATCGGGTGGCCAGCAATTTCCAGCCCGAGAATCCCCTGGGCAACCGCACCACCATGGCCGACATGGCCTTGTTCTTTGCCCAGCTCTACAAGGGTGAGCTGCTGGACCCCGACGAGAACGCAGCTCTTCAGCGGTGGCTGCTGGACACCTCGCATTCGCTGACTTCTCCACGAGATCTAGACGGGGTTCTGCTTGATCGGCTGCCCTCCGAGGTGGCTGAAGCGTCGCTGCACAAGGCGGGCTGGCTTCGCCCGAACTGCTGTCCCGCGGAATACCGGCAGATGATCGACTCCGGAATCATCGTGATTCCAGACGGCAGTTGGTACGCAATTGCCATCATGAGCGCCCGTGGAGAGTTCTACGATCTGACCAATCAATGGGTAGCGCTGGCCTCTTGCCGCATTTACGCCTTGTTGGCCGAAGATCGCGACCTCGACTGCGTACGGGAAGGCGACGGCGTCCACGATCCTGAGATCTGGCCTGAAGCAGGAACTGGCCCTTAGTCCCAGGACTCTCCGCTCCGACATGGGCGGCAGAGTCGTGCCAGCATGGGACCATGCAAGACTTTGATAGCAAGGTGGCGGTGATAACCGGGGCGGCCAGTGGGATCGGCGCGGCCTTGGCAGCCGGATTCGGCGCCGAAGGGGCCAAGGTGGTGGCCGCGGACATCGATCTCGCAGGCGCAACCGCCACAGCGGATGCCATCGGGGACAATGCGGTGGCAGTCGAAGTTGATGTCGCTGATAGGCCATCGGTCGAGGCGCTGGCCGACGCCGCTTGGGACGCATTTGGACAGGTTGACCTACTGTTCAACAACGCCGGAGTGTTCCAGGCCGGGCTCATGTGGGAGCGCACGCAGGCCGACTGGGACTGGGTGCTCGGGGTGAACGTGTACGGCATCGTCAACAGTGTGACCGCCTTCGTGCCCCGGATGATCGCCCAGGACACCGAGGGCCACATAGTGAACACCGCGTCGGTGGCTGCTTTCGTGGCCGGCGGATTCTCCAGCCCCTATGTGGTTTCGAAGTGCGCCGCCTTCTCGCTCACCGAGTGCCTGGCCCTGGATCTGGCCGGGGTGGGGGCCAAGATCAAAGCCTCGGTGCTGACTCCCAGCGCCATCGACACTGCCATTGCCCGCACCGCCCGGGTGCGAAGCGACCGCTACGGCACCGACGAGAGCGAGGACAACGCCTTCGTGGTGGAGTCCCTGTCTACGATGACCGCGTCCGGGATCTCGCCGAGCGAGGTGGTCGGTCCGGTCATGGCCGGAATCAGAGCAGGCGATTTCCTCATTCCCACCAAGCCCAGCTACGCCAACCAGATCCAAGTCCGCTACGACGCCTTGCTAGAGCGCAAAATCCCCCCTGCCGCCGAAGTCGACTGACCTAATTCTGGCCAGCGCAGGCTGCTCACTAGTGTGAGTCGCATGGGAAAGCGAGCGGCGGCGATTGTGGGGCTCACGGAGTGGGCGCCGAAACGGGTGTGGGACGAGCCCATGTTCACCATGGAGGCGTGCGCCCGGCTGGCGGCCGAGGTGCTGGCCGATGCCGAAGTGGAAAAGGGTGAGGTGGACGGGCTGGTGATCAACGGCCTGCGGGAGTCGCCGATGTTCGCCCCCTCGGCGCTGGCCGAGTTCCTAGGCATTCGCAGCAACTTCAATGAGGTGGTGGACCTGGGCGGGGCCACTCCGGCCGGCATGGTGTGGCGGGCCGCGGCCGCCATCGAGGTGGGGATTTGCGAGACGGTGCTGGTGTTCACCCCATCGGTGCCGGCCCCACCCCAGCCGGGGGCCAACGGCGGCCCGATGAAGATGAAGATGGGGGCCTACATGGGCGGCGAGGTCTGGGGCTCCCCCCAGGGGCAGTTCGAGATTCCCGCCGGGCTGGTGGCGGCCACCCCCAGCTTCGCCATGGCCGCCCAGCGATACATGGCCGCGTATGGGGTAAGCGAGGAGACCCTGGCCAAGGTGGCGGTGGACTCCCGCTACAACGCCCAGGCCAACCCGCTCGCAGTGTTCTACGGCAAGCCCATCACCATCGACGACGTGATGAGCTCCCGTTACGTGGCCGACCCGCTGAAGCTGCTGGAGATCGTCATGCCCTGCTACGGCGGCTCGGCAGTGCTGGTGACCACCGCTGAGCGGGCTGCCCGGGGCCTGCACCGACCGGTTTATGTGAGCGGCTACGGCGAGCACCTCACCCACAAGAGCATCACCTACGCCCCCGACATCGTCGACACCCCCATCCGCCTGGCCGCTGACCGGGCGTTCGAGATGGCCGGGGTGACTCGCGACGCGGTGGACATGGCCTCCATGTACGACTGCTACACCATCACCGTGCTGTTGACCATCGAAGACGCCGGTTTCTGCCCCAAGGGCCAGGGCGGTCGGTTCATCGATGAGCACAGCCTGCGCTACGACGGCGACTGGCCCCTCAACACCCACGGCGGGCAGCTGGGCATGGGCCAGGCCGGTTTGGGCGGGGGCATGAGCCACATCACCGAGGCAGTGCGCCAAGTGCAGGGCCGGGCCGGCGAGCGCCAGGTGCCCGACTGCAACATTGCCTACGCCAACGGAACCGGGGGAATGTTGGCCGAGCAGGTGGCCCTCATCTTGGAGGGGGCCTGATGGTTCACTTCTCCTCCGACGGCCGCCCCCTGCCCACCCCTACCCCCATCACCGCACCGTATTTTGAAGGTCTGCTGGAGCGGCGGCTGGTCCTTCAGCGCTGCCCCCGCCATGGGTACTTCTTCTACCCCCGAGGCCGATGCCCAGTTTGCCTGGGCGACGACTGGGAGTGGGGGGAGCTGAGCGGCCGGGGCACGGTGTATTCCTTCACCGTCGACCGGGCCGGCCATGACCCGGCGTTGGCCAGCCGCATTCCGTTCGCTATCGCTTTGGTGGATCTCGACGAGGGCCCCCGCCTGGTAGGCAATATGGTGGACTGCGACGTGGGCGACATCACCGTGGGCATGGCCGTGGAGGCCGCCTACGAGGATGTGGACGACACCACGCTTCTCGGCTTCCGACCTGTGGGCTAGCCGTCGTTGAAGGCCTGCCAGGTGGGCTCTTCGTAGGGGAGGGTGCCGAGGCCGTCGTGGTTCTCGGGCCAGTTGGCAGGGGGTAGGCCCAGTGGGTTCACCCCCACCTCGGCGCCGTAGAACAGTTTGTGGAGGCGGCGCACGAAATACCAATGGCCGTTGCGGCGCTCGTAGGTGTCGTCGTAGCGTATGGCCTGGTGGATCCACCGGTGGCCGTCAGCGATTTCGGCCTTGCAGTACACGTGGCCGGTGGCGTGGTCATCGTCGATGAGGTCGATCTGGTGGGTGCCGATGTTCAGAATTGACACCCTGATGGCTCCCACCGATTCCTCGAAGTTGGCCCGCAAGGCGTCTCGCCCGTAGCTGTCGCGGCCCACCCGCACGTCGTCGATGAACAACTCAACGAGAGCATCTATATCTCGTCGGTCGATGGCCACTGCGTATCTAGAGGCGAGTTGTCGGATCTCCTCATAGGCCAGTAGGCGGGCGATGTCGTCCATCGCTGTCTAAACCGCCTCAGCCAGCCGGTTCTCGGTCCAGTCAATTTTCAGTTCCCGCACCGCAAAGCGCCAGCCTTCATCCAAACGGACGAATTGGTCGTGGTAGCGGATGAACATGATGAAGTCGGTGGCCGGGGAGCCGTCTTCGGGAACCGTCAGGTGATGGGCAATGCAGTAGGTCTCGCCGGTGGCGGTGTCGCCGGCGATATCGGTCTGCTGCTGGCCCAGGAAGTGGAAAGTGGCGTCGTAGGTCATCCGGGAGATGGCCCGGGCAATCTCGTCCCGGCCGGTCCGCTCGCTGAGAATTGTCCCCCCGCTGGGCAGGTCCACGCGGCGCAGCACCCCGTCGGGCGCAAAGCAGGCCGCTACTCCTTCAGGATCACCCCGGTCCACACAGCGGGCGTAGTCGGCGGCGAGGTCGGCCAGGGCATCTCGATCAGACATTTCTCTAGAGTAGGCTGCGGCCATGGCTGTCATCGATGCTGTTGATCTGGATGTGCGCCGGGTAGCGGGCGCGCTGGGTGCCGAAGTTCGGGGGTTGTCGCTGGCCTCGGTGTCGGATGAAGAGTTCGCCCTCATCCAAGAGCTATTGGACGAGCACTTGGTGCTGTTCTTCCCCGACCAGCACCTCAGCCCCGACGACCATCGGGCCTTCGCCATCCGCTTCGGCGAGCCGGAGATCCACCCCTACATCCCCAAGCTCGACGACGACCATCCTGAGATCGTGGTGCTCAAGGGCGAGTCAGGCTACGTGGCCGACGTGTGGCACACCGACTGCACGTTCGAGGACTCTCCGCCCATCTGCTCGGTACTCAATGCCATGGTCATGCCACCCGCAGGCGGTGACACCATGTGGTCGAACATGTACAAGGCCTATGAGACCCTGGCCGAGCCCATGAAGCAGATGATCAACGGGCTCACCGCCATCCACACCGCGGCCAACTACGGCCAGCCCGACCACAAGGCCGAGCATCCGGTGGTGCGCCGCCACCCCCGCACCGGTCGCCCATCGCTTTACGTGAACAAGCAGTTCACCCGGCGCATCCCCCAACTCAGCCGGGATGAATCGGAAACGCTGCTGGACCTTCTCACCGCTCACGCCTGCAAGACCGACTTCACCTGTCGTTACAGCTGGAGCGAGGGAACCATCGGCATCTGGGACAACCGGGCCACCCAGCACTTTGCGGTGAACGACTTCGACGGTGCCCGGGCCATCAGCCGGGTCACCATCCTGGGCGACAACCCCGAACCGGCTTTCGACACCACCCAGTGGGGCCCGTACCAGTACCAGCGGGTCTCCGCCGCCGCCTACGGCCTCGACCGCGACTAGCGGTTCTCCTACCCCTGGTCGAAGACGACGTCCATGCGGGTGGGTCCCCGCATCATGAAGAACAGGACGCGCTGATAGTCGGCTTCTGGGGCTAGTTCCATGTGGGCGATCCGGTCGAGCACGGCGTTGAGACCGGCGGTTGCCTCTAGGCGGGCCAGCGGTGCGCCCACGCACAGGTGGATCCCCCAGCCGAAACCGAGATGGCGGCGGGGGTCGGGGCGGTCCAGCCGAAACGCTTCGGGATCGTCGAAAACCCGGGGGTCGCGGTTGGCGGCCGAGTAGCCCAGGCACACCACCTCTCCCGCCGAAACCGGGGTGCCGAATAAATCGACGTCGACACGGGCCCGGCGGAACAGCACCTGCACCGGGTTGTGGTGGCGCAGGGTCTCTTCAACGGCAACGGGCACCAGGCTGCGGTCGGCCCGCACCCGTTCAAACAGGCCGGGTTCAGAAAGCAGCAGGTAGAACAGGTTGCCGATCAGGTGAGTGGTGGTCTCGATGCCGCCCACGATCACGTCTTTGGACAGGGTGGTCAGGATCTTCTCGTTATGCAGCGGTTGTCCCTCTTCGTCCCGGTATTCGATCATCTGGGCCATCAGATCGTCGGGCCGGTCGCTTGAGCGCTGACGGTCGGCAATCACCGCCCGCAACTCCTCGTCGAAAGCGTTCACCCGCTGCTGACAGCGGCGGGCCTCATCGGGGTCGGGCTGCGCCCGAGCACCGATCAAATCGTCGGAATAGGGTCTAAGTCGGTGCCGCATCTCGGCAGGGATGCCCGCTAGGCGGCCGATCACTTGGGCGGGCAGAGGTGCCCCCAAGTCCTCGATCAAATCGGCCTGACCCCGACCCGCGAAGCGATCCACGATCTCGGCGCAGATCTCGTGGACGATCGGCTCATAGGCCCGCATCCGGGGAGGCGACAGTGCGGCGGCCAGGATGCGGCGCACTTTGGTGTGCTCAGACGGGTCGGATTCGCCCAGCTGGATCAGCTCGGGCGGGCGGGAGTCGGCTTCCAACGGCTCGAAACCCCCCTGGCCGAACTCCTCCGGACGGCGGCACACCTCCACGATGTCGTCGTACCGGGGCACGTAGTACACGCCGGGCATCGGCTGGTGGACCCGCACCGACTCCCGCAGGGCAGCCAGCGTGGCGAAGTGGTCGTCGACATGGGCAGGGTCGAACGGGTTGTATTCCTCGGGACGGGGCGCTTCGGCAGCCGACATGGCGGCAGCCTACGCTGCATGGCCGATGGGGGGTGAGCCTCGATGAGCGAGAAGGTGAACCACGTCGGGCTGGCAGTGGCTGATTTGGATGCCGAGGTTGATTTCTGGACTGGTGCGCTGGACTTCGAGCGGGTCGGGGCTCTGGATGCCGACGACGCGTCAACCGGTCAGCTCTTGCGGATGGAGAGACCGGGGTTGCGGGCGGTGTATCTGCGCAAGGGCGACTTCGTGCTCGAACTTCTGAATTTCCGCGGCGCCGGCTTGGTGGATCGACCGGCCCGGGTGGTGAACGAGCCCGGTCTCACCCACCTCTCGTTGAACGTTTCCAGCATGGATGCTGCCCTCGAGCGAGTGAAGGCCCACGGCGGAGAGGTGCTGGAAGACACCCGTCTATGGGATGTGGCGGTGATGATCCGAACCCCGGCCGGACAGTTGGTGGAGTTGCTGGTGGGCTTCGAGACTCCGACCACCGACCTGGGAGAATAACCCGGTGATTGGAAACCCCAGAACCTATTGGGAGGCAATCGAGGCCCGGGCCGTCGCCACCCCCGATGCCCCGCTCACCATCGAACCAGACGGCTCCGTGATGACCTTCGCCGGGTTCCGGGATTCCGCCGAGCGGGTTGCCGCCGGACTGGCTGCACTGGGCATTGCCGCCGATACCCGGGTGTCGTGGCAGCTTCCCAATGGGCGGGCGTCGCTCATCTTGTCGGCTGCCTTGGCCCGGCTGGGCGCCGTCCAGAATCCGATCATCCCCATCTACCGGGAGCGGGAGGTGGGTTTCGTGGTCCGCCAAACCGGAGCCCGACTGCTGGTGGTGCCGTCGGTGTGGCGGGGCTTCGACTACCAGGCCATGGCCAACACCGTGGTGGCCACCACCGACGACTGCGACGTGCTGGTGTGCGACGGCGATCTTCCCGAAGGGGACCCCGCCACGCTGGCCCCGTTCAAGGCCCCCCTGGACGACGAGGGACGGCTCCCGGTGCGGTGGGTCTATTACACCTCGGGCACCACCGCCGACCCCAAAGGGGCCAAGCACGGCGACGACTCGGTGATCGCTGCCGCCCGCCATGTGTGGGAGAACCTGGAGCTGCGGGCCGACGACGTGTGGCCCCTGGCCTTTCCCTACACCCACATCGGCGGAATCAGCCTGCTCATCGCCACCTTGGTGTGCGGCACTCCCATGTTGATGGTGGAGAGCTTCGACCCCGAAGCCGACACCCGCTTCTTCCGGGAGCACGGTCTGACCCTGGCCGGATCGGGCACGCCGTTCTTTATCGCCTTTCTGGCCGAGCAGCGCAAGACCCCCGACCAGCCCATCTTCCCCAAGATGCGGGCGGCCATCGGTGGGGGCGCCCCCAAACCGGCCGGGCTCCACATGGAGGTCAAGAACGAGATGGGAGGTGTGGGGATCATCTCCAGCTACGGCCTCACCGAGTGCCCCATCGTCACCTACTGCTTCCTCGATGATCCCGACGACAAGCTGGCCAGCACCGAGGGTCGGATCCTGGACGACACCGACTGGAAGCTGATCGACGGGGAGCTGTTGTTGAAGGGCCCGACGCTGTGCCGGGGATATCTGGACGAGGCTCTGAACGAGACCGCCTTCGACGACGACGGGTTTTTCTTCACCGGCGATCTGGCCGAGGTTGACGACGAGGGGTTCGTGACCATCGTCGGGCGCAAGAAGGACGTGATCATCCGCAAAGGGGAGAATATTTCGGCCAAGGAGGTGGAAGACGTGCTGTTCTCCCACCCCAAGGTGGCCGATGTGGCTGTGATCGGCCTGCCCGACGCGGTGTCGGGGGAGCGGTGCTGCGCGGTGGTGGCGCCAATGGCCGGTCAGTCGTTCGGCTTCGGCGAGATGGTGGAGCACTGCAAGGAAGTCGGATTGATGAACCAGAAGATCCCCGAGCAACTCGAGATCGTGCACGAACTGCCCCGCAACCCGGTGGGCAAAGTGCTCAAAAAGGAGCTCCGGGAAACCTACGGAGGGTAATTGCCATGCCAACTTCGCAACCCAACATCTTGTTGATCGTGTCCGACGAGGAACGCCGCAACCCGTGGCTTGACGGGGTGGTGGACATGCCGGCCCACGACCGGCTGCGCCGCGACGGCCTGGACTTCAATCGCTACTACACCCACTCCTCACCGTGCTCGCCCTCTCGGGCCAGCCTTTACACCGGCAGCTACCTGGCCGAGCACGGCGTGGTGGACAACGTGAGCTTTCCGGCCCACACCGCTTTGGATCCGGCCATTCCCACTGTGGGGCGGCTGATGCGAGACGTGGGCTACGAATCGGCTTACCTGGGGAAATACCACCTCACTCACGAGCCGATGCCCGACATGGAGGCCTTCGGCTACAGCGGCTGGCAGGGTGACGACCGCCACTATGTCGGCGGGCCGTGGACCGGGCGGCACTTCGACCCGGTGATCGCCGACCAGGCGGTGGACTGGCTGCGAACCCACGGTGCCGACCCTTCCGTCGGCCTGTGGTTCTTGACCGTGGCGCTGGTGAACCCCCACGACGTGATGTGGTATCCCCTCGACCATCCGTCATACCAAGAGGCCCATCCCGACCTGGTACCCCTGTTCGACTTCCTCCACGAGCACATGCTGGGCGGCAAGGTGGACCTCGAACCGTTGGAGGAGATCTACCCTCGCTACTTCACCCGGCTGCCCGAGAACTTCGATGACGACCTCCATACCAAGCCTGAGGTCCAGCGGGCCTGGCGCCATGTCCGCAATCGGGAGCACATGGTGGGTCACATGGCCCTTGACGACGTCGACACCTGGCTGCGCCAGCTCGACTACTACGCCTGGCTCCACGAGCTGCTCGACCACAGCATCACGTCGATTCTGGGGGCCCTCGACGACATCGGGGCCTACGACGACACCGTGGTCATCTACACCTCCGACCACGGCGACGCCTGCGGTTCGCACGGGCTGCGGGCCAAGCTGCCGTGCGTGTACGAGGAAGTCATGGGAGTGCCGCTCATCGTCAAAGCGCCGGGGCTCACCCCGCAGGGCGAGGCCACCGATGCGCTGGCCACCCACGTGGATCTGGCCGCCACCATCGCCGCGCTCGGCGGGGTGGACGTGGACAACTCGCCCACCCTGTCGGGCAAGGACCTCACCCCGTCGCTGGCCGACCCGTCGACGTCGGTGCGCGACTACGTTCTGTTCAGCCAGGACAGCGCCCAGTCGGAGTTGCTGCGCCACAGCCGCTATGCGGTGCGGGGCTTCTTCGACGGCGAGACCAAGTACGCCCGCTACTACGGCGTGGGCGGCGGCATCGACCGCACCGGCAACCCCGCCCCCGAACCGAAGCTGTTCGACACCGACGCCGACTTCGACGACCACGATCACGAGTGGTATTCCCTGGCCGACGACCCCCACGAGCTGGTGAACCTGGCCAACGACCGCTCCCGGCGCTCGGAGTTGCGTGATCTCTTCGGCCGTCTCCTGGAGTACGAGGCCGCCGAGCTGAACCCGTAGGGCCGAACAGCTATTTCGTCCTTCCCCGGATAGGGTGGGCGGCCTGACGGTCGCTAGCCCCCTTGCCCTTCCCCAGCCGGTATTCCGGGGCTGGTCCCACGCCATTGCCGCGCTCGCCGCGACGGCCCTCGCCCCCATCGTCATCACACTGGGGCCCGGCGGGGGCGACCGGGCGGTGGTGGCCGTTTACGCCATCGCCGTGGTGGGGGTGTTCGGGGTGAGCGCGCTCTACCACCGGTTCGACTGGACGCCACGGGTCAAAGCGGTGATCCGGCGTCTGGATCATTCCATGATATTCGTGTTCATCGCCGCCACCTATACCCCGGTGGGCTTCTTCGCGTTGGACCCCGGGGCCGCTCGGCTCGTGCTGAGCGTGGTGTGGTCCGGAGCATTGCTTGGCGTGGTCGGACGGGTGGCATGGCTCAACGCCCCCCGGTTGATATTGATCGCCCCCTACCCGGTGGTCGGATGGGCAGCATTGTTGGTTATCGGAGATGTCTGGCGGGGCTTGGGTGTCGCCGGATCGACGCTCTTGTTCATCGGGGGCGGCTTGTACACGCTGGGAGCGCTCATCTACGCCGTCCGGCGTCCTGACCCGTGGCCGCGCTGGTTTGGCTACCACGAGATCTTCCACCTGCTAGTGGTGGCCGCAGTGGCCGTCCACTACGTGGCTATCGCCTTCTTCGCTCTTCCTTTGGCGTAGCTGCTCGGGCTGGCTACTCGCGCTTCCAGCCGCCGGTCTGAATCTGGTTCCAAAACGCCGCGTCGCGCTCATCGGCCGGGCGGCCCACATGGGTCACCACGTCCACGTCGGGGGATTCGGCCCGCAGCGCGGCTGCGGTGCACTTCTCCGGCGGGCGGTGGGCGAAGGGATCGAACCGGTAGTGGTGCATGGCGTTCTGGTGGGTGATCTTGGCCACCACGTCTTCGGGCAGCTCGCCCATCAGCTTGGCCACGTACTCGGGAGCCTGGGGCCAGGTGCCGTCTGAGTGGGGATAGTCCGACTCCCAGCACAGGTTGTCCACGTTGAACTCATCCAGCAGCTTCACCCCGATGCGGTCGTTGATGAAGCAGCACAGGATGTGGTTGCGGAACACGCCGGTGGGGCTGCCGTCGATGCCGAACTCGTGCTTGGTCCAGCCCGAGTGGCGGTCTTGCACGTGCTCGGCCCGCCACAGGAAGTAGGGGATCCAGCCGATGTCGCCCTCGGTGAGCGAGAACTTGAGGTCGGGGAAGCGGTCCCAGAACTCGGCCCACACCAGCTCCACCAGCGTGGAGATGGTGAGCGCCGACGACAGGGTCATGGGCACGCTGGGAGGAGCGTCGGCTGAAGCGCCCACCGAGCGAGACGATGAACCCAGGTGGCAGCACAGCACGGTGCCCAGGTCGCTGCACGCTGCGAACAGCGGGTCCCATGCCCCGGAGTGGATCGACGGCATGCCCAGCATCGCCGGGTTCTCCGAGAAGGTCACCGCGTAGCAGCCCTTGCTGGCCAGGCGCTTCACCTCGGCCACCGCCCGGTCGACGTCGAACAGGGGGAGGATGCCGCAGGGGATGAACCGGTCGGGGTAGGACCCCACCCACTCGTCGACGTGCCAGTCGTTGTAGGCCTTGATCATGATCTCGTTGAGATCGGGATCGGGCCCCTCGTTGAGCACCTGGCCGGAGAAACCGGTCCAGTTGGGGAAGTTCAGCCCGGCCAACTGCCCGCCGGCGTTCATGTCCCGCACCCGCTCGTGTACGTCGTAGCAGCCGGGACGCATCTCGTCGTAGCGGCTGGCGTCGATGTTGTAGTGCTCCCGGGGCTTGCCCGCCACCGCGTTCAAGCCGAGGTTTCGGCCGGGCAGCTTGCCGTAGTACCACTGCTCGCGCCCGTTCTCGTCGGTGACCACCTTGGGGGCGTGCTCCTTGTACTTCTCGGGTACATGGGCCTCGAACATGTCCGCCGGCTCGGCGATGTGGTCGTCAACGCTGATCAAAATGAGGTCGTCGGGGTTCACGGTGTTCCTCTGAGGTGATTCGGGGGTGTCTAGGGCTCAACGGTAATGGAGACGGCTTTGGCATTGCCTGCTTGGACGAGGGTCTGCACGGCATCTCCAACCGCTCCGGCCCCACCTGCACCATCGCCCGCACCACATCGCTCATGGCGATGATCCTACGATGCCCCTATGACGCTTCTTGACCTGACCATTGATGAAGTGCTGACCACCACTCGGGCGGTGCGGAAGCGCCTCGACCTGGATCGGCCAGTCGAGCGGACCGTGATCGAGGAGTGCTTGGAACTGGCGTTGCAGGCGCCGACCGGGTCGAACCAGCAGCAGTGGCACTGGATCGTGCTCGACGAGCCCGAGGTGATCGGCCAGGCGGCCGACATCTACCGAGCGGCCATGGCCCAGTACTCGGCTGATATCGCCGCGGGGCGAGAGCACTACGAGCGCCAGACGGTGCGAGCCGAGCAGATGTCGGAGTCGGTGGCCTACCTGCGCGACAACATGCACCGCCTGCCCGCGATGCTTATCCCGGTGCTGGCCGACCGGTTCGGCGTATTACGCAGCGACCAGGCCAAGACGTTCCACCACGCCAGCCAGTGGGGTTCGATCATCCCCTCGGTGTGGAGCTTCATGCTGGCCCTACGCAGCCGAGGCATGGGCAGCGCCTGGACCACCATCCACCTCCACCGCGAACAAGAGATGGCCGACCTCCTCGGCATCCCCTACGACACCCACATCCAAGCCGGCCTCTTCCCCGTTGCCTACACCATCGGCACCAACTTCCGCCCTGCCCTCCGCCACCCCGCAGCCCAAGTAACCGCCTACAACCACTGGAACCCCACCTGGGAGTAGTACCTGGGCATGCCCAGGCGATGCAGCCACAACGTGGGTTCAGGCTTCGATTGGGGTGAGTGCGAAGTCGAGCCTGTATCCGAGTCCGGCAAAGTACCGGGCGAGAGTGCTGAGTTTGGCATCGGCTAGGCCGCGGGCTTCAAGTTGGGCGACCGAAGACTTGGTCACTCCCATGGCCTGCGCCACGTCCTTTTGCCTGATGCCAGCGGCGACTCGGAGTTCCTTGAGGCAGGCATCCAGGGCAAGCAGTTCAGAGGTCTTGGCCTCGATTCGAGATCGTTCGGTGGGAGTGAGATCGAACCCGTCGAGTACGTCTTCGACTGTCTCGAATTCAGCAGAATGCTCCGAGTCGGCAATCGTCATTGGACACCTCCAGTAATTTGTAGTTTATCTAGAAATAAACCAGAGGCAAGTGGTTATGCAACGGCCGTAGGTGTCCGACATAAGGCCGACGGTCGGCTTTAGCGCCAGGTGATTTGGGCGGGGAGGTCGCTGTAGGCGAGGTTGGCGGGGAGGGGCGGGTACTCGAAGCCGTCGACTGGGGTTAGGGCGGAGACGCGGTCGGGCAGGGTGTCGGTCATGGCTTCGCCTTCCCCTACTCCTCGAACGACTCCCGCCAGGGCCCGGCCAGATGCCCACCGTCGATCACGAATTGGGCGCCGGTGATGTAGCTGGCCTCGTCGCTGGCCAGGAACAGGGCCAGCGAGGCGATCTCGTCGGGCTCGCCCATGCGCTTGATGGGCTGCATGTCCATGAGCCGATCAAGGCGGGCCCGGGTCTCGGGCGGGGCCTCCTGCACCATGGGGCTGTTGATCACCCCGGGGTGGATGGAGTTGACCCGCACCCCCAGCGGGCCGAGCTCGATGGCGGCTGAGCGGGTCATGCCGGTGACCGCGAACTTGGTGCCGGAGTAGCTGGTCATGCCCAGCACGCCGACGATGCCGTCGATGGAGGAGATGTTCACGATGGCCCCGTTGCCGGTGGCCACCAGCGCGGCCTTGGCCGCCCGCATCCCCAGGTACACGCCGTGGAGGTTGATGTCGGTCATCTCGTGGTGAGTTTTCAGGTCGAGCCCCACCAGCGTGCCGAACGCTCCGATCCCGGCATTGTTCACCAGAATGTCCAGCTTGCCGAATCGCTCCACGGTGGCGGCCACCGCCACGTCCCAGTCATCCTCTCGGGTCACGTCGAGCTGCTGGTAGAAGGTGTCGGGCCCCAGCTCGGCGGCCAGCTGCTCGCCGAGCACGTCGCGCAGGTCGGTGATGGCTACCTTGGCCCCCTCGGCTACGAATCGACGGGCCTCCGCCTCGCCCTGGCCCCGGGCACTGCCAGTAATGAGCGCCACCTTGCCTTCGAGTCTTCCGGTCATTCGCTTGGCCCCTATCGATGTACGTGGATTCTGGTTGCGCTCCGACTGCGGCTCAGTCCGTCGGTAGCGACGCCACTTCGTAGGCGTCGTTATCGATGTTGGCGGTCTGGTCTTTGAAGGTGGTCATGTTGTGGGGCCACTGGGTGACGATGCGGCCGCTGGGGCTGCGGTAGTAGCCGTTGCAGCTGGCGTTCCAGGGCCTGATCTCGGAGATACCCTCCTGCACCCACTCGTTGTAGTCAGCCATGGTGTCGGCCTTGACGTCCACCCAGGCCAGGCGCTCGGCGGCCAGGCGCTGGATGTGGGCCAAGGCGTAGTCCACCTGGTACTCGATCATGGTGATGATCGACCCGTTGTTGGTGTTGGGGCCGTACAGCATGAACAGATTGGGGAACCCGGCGGTGGTGATGCCCATGTAGGCGGTGGCGCCGTCGTTCCAGGCATCCTCGATGTCCAAGCCTCCCCGGCCGGTCACCTCGATGGCCGACAGGTACTTGGTGGTGGAGAACCCGGTGGCCAGAACCATGGTGTCCATCACCCGCTCGGTGCCGTCCACGGTGAGCACTCCCTTGGGGGTGATGCGCTCGATGGCATCGGTCACCAGCTCCACATTGGAGCGGTTGTAGGTGGTGAAGTACTCGTTGTGGAACAGTGGGCGCTTGCAGCCCCACATGTGGGTGGGGGTGAGCTTGGCCCGCAATTCGGGATCTTCCACCGCCTCAAGGGCTCGGCGGCCGATGTCCTCCATCTCGGCCTGCCTCACGGGGTCTTTGAAGGCCATGCCGGTGTCCACCTGTTCGAACAGCTCGTCGCGTCGGGCCGCCACGATGCTGGGATCGGCCTGGCGGGCGGCCATCTCCTCGTCGGTGTAGGGGTCGTCCTCTTTGGGCAGCACCCAGTTGGCAGTGCGCTGGAACACGTGGAGCTGGCCCACCTCGAGGGCGATCTCGGGGACGAGCTGCACCGCGCTGGCCGCCGAGCCGATCACGCCGACGGTCTCGCCGGTGAGGTCGTGGTCCCAGTCCCACCGGGCCGAGTGAATGGTCTTGCCCTCGAAGGAGTCCAAGCCCTCGATGTCGGGGAGGGGCACGTCGTTGAACATCCCCAGTGCGCTGATCACCACGTCAGCGGTCACCTCGGCGCCCGACTCGGTGGTGAGCGTCCAAGTGGCGCTGTCGTCGTCCCAACGGGCCGATGTGACGGCGTCGTTGAAGCGGCAATGGGGGAGCACCTCGTACTTCTCAGCGCAGTGCTCCATGTAGCTCAGGATCTCGGGCTGACGGGCATAGGGTCGGGTCCAGGTGGTGTTCACCTCGAAGGAGAAGGAGTAGAGCTCAGATTGGATGTCGCAAGCGCAGCCGGGGTAGCGGTTGTGATACCAGGTACCGCCCACGCCGCTGCCCTTCTCCAGCACGGTGAAGTTCTCGAACCCCAACTGGCGGAGCCGAATGGCGGCGCACAAACCGCCTGGTCCGGCTCCGATGATGGCGATCCGCAGTTCTCGCTCCCCGTTGCCGCTAGCTGGTCTTTCTTCCTGCCTGCTCATGTCTACCCCTTGCATTCGTGCGAAAAAGCTACCTGCATGGCCGCTGCCGTTGAAAAACGGGGAGGACATCGGCCACTAATCAACAGGCCCAATGGTTGTTGTGGAAAGTGGCGAAGATTAGAGTCATTAGCGGGCGAGAGGGGAGAAATCGCTCATGACGATCACAGAACGTGACACAACAGCTACCCAACTAACTCTGCTCGATGAGCTTGTCTTGACGCTCCTGAACGAGGAGAGCGGCTACTTTCGCCAGGTTCCGGGTTGGAACCTGAACTGTGCAGTCATAGGGGCGGCTCTGGCCGAGTAGTCGCTCATTTATCGCATCGACACCGACTTGGAGTCGCTGACCCTGCTGGACAAGACAAGAACGGGCGACCCCGCCCTCGATCCCATCCTCGCCGAGATTGGATCGCAACCGGGACAGCACAACGCCCAATTCTGGATCGAGCGGCTCGCTCCCCAAGCGGATGCGATCATCGATACGACGCTAGACCGCTTGGTCGACCAGAAGATCCTTCAACATCACGAAGGCGATTTCTGGTCGCTGGCCCAAGGCGCCTGGATGTCAGGGCTCCACACCAGATCTGAAGTGGGTACGGCCGTCGAGTTCGTCAAGACCCGTATCAGCAAGGCGATCTTCACCAACGAGATTCCCAGTCCCCGAGACATAATCATCATTTGCCTCATCGAAACCTGCGACGTGCTGCGCTACATCTTCGAAATCGAAGAGGAACAAGAGCAGCGGGTCGAGCAGATCCTCAAGATGGACCTGATCGGTCGCTCCATCGCCGATGCGGTCAGCGAGAACATCTCCGGTTCGATCTTCCGGCGGGCTGCTCTGACTAAGGAGATTCCCCGGGTCAAGCTGCGCAAGCTGGCGAGGAGCAAGCATGTTCGCAGCGGCAACATCCCCGCGCTCTTTGCGGAACTCCACCAGGAATACGGCCCAGTGTTCGACCTCAAGCCGCCCTTCCAGGAACGCATGATCTTTCTGACGGGACCTGACACCAACCACTGGGTACACCGAAACGGCCGTATGCACCTGAGGGCCAGGGACTACCTGGAGGATTTCGAAAAGGTCTACGGGGGCGCAGGACTGCTGCCCGCCCTCGACGGTGCCGACCACTTCCGGTACCGAAAGTCAATTCAGCCCGGCTATTCCCGCGCCAGGCTGGAGGAGCAGTTGGACCTTGTTTTTTCCAAGGCCCGCGAGAACTTAGCCACTTGGAACATCGGAGAAGCGCGGGGTGCGGTGACCATGTGCCGCATGCTGGTCAACTCCGAGTTGTCGCCACTGTCGTTGAGCATTGACTCGCAAGATGTCGCCAACGACATGCACAAGTTCAAGGAGCGGGCGCTCTTGACGCACCTCGTCAAGGTGCTCCCCAAGTTCATGCTGAAGACCCCCTCCATGAGGCGGCGGTCGAAGCTGGTCGGCGAGGTGGTGGATCGGGTGCTGCGCAGCCACACCCCCGCCCAGCGGGCGGGATGTCCTCGAGACCTCGCCGACGAACTGCTGAACATGCACTCCAGCGATCGACAGTTCCTCCCTGAGTCGAACTTGCGGTTTGTGCTCTCCGCACCGCTGATCGCCAGCATGTACGTGGGCGATCAGCTCAGCTTCATCGTCTACGCCATGCTGTCTCAGCCGGAGTTCCACGAGAAGATCCGTGATGAGGCCGATGCTTTGTTTGCCAAGGGCGATCCCGACAGCGACGCGCTGACCGGAGAAGGCGCCGACATCACTCGCCGCTTCATCATGGAGTGCCTGCGGCTCTACCCGATCGCCCCGGTGTCGGTGCGAAACGTGATGAATGCCTGCGTGGTAGAGGGCTACGAGCTGCCGGAGGGGGCCCGGGTGTTCGTCGCGCAGACGGCAACCCACTACATGGGCGACCTATTTCCCGATCCCTGGAAGTTCGATATCGACCGGTATGAGGCAACCCGCAAGGAGCACTTGGGTACCCAATACGCCCCTTATGGGTTGGGCACGCATACCTGCCTCGGCACTCGTTGGACGGAAATGCAGCTGGCGATCAACCTGCTGATGATGGTGCATTACTACGACCTGGAGATCGCCCCCAAGAATTACAAGTTCAAGATCAGCGCGTTGCCGTCCATGTCTCCGAGCAAGAAGCTGAAGATCCGCGTCACCGACCAGCGACACGACCTGCCCTTCTGAGGCCGGCCTAGTTCTTCGCTTTCTTGAAGCGCCAGCCGTACATCAGGCTCCCGTAGAAGTTGAAGGCGCGCATTGCCGCGCGATCGTCGAAGGGGTAGTCGGCCCCGAGCTGCCTTGCCGCGGCGAGACCAGTGATGAAGCAGGTTTCCTGGCTGTTGATCAGCGTGTGGGCGCCGCAGTGCCATGTCCGCCGCTTGCCCTGGACGAAGCGGAACAAGTTGACCAGCCAGGCGACGTGGCGCACATCGTGAACGATGTGCTGGAACCACCACTTCTTGATGATCTTGTCCTCGTCGATCGGAGTGATCGCGTTATAGGTCACCAGGCAGGGCTTGTCCGACCGGTTCGCCCACGGCTGCTGGTTGTGCATGATGTAGGTGATCTCGTAGTTATCCGGCCTCGCGCCGTACTGCTCGATGTGGTTGCTGCGGGTGGTGAGCGGCTTCACCTCGTTGTCGGGAAGCACCGAGGAGTCGGAATGGACCACCGTGTGGTTATGCAGCTCGCTCTCGTAGCGAATCGACGAAAGCAGATAGCGCTCGAGCGCAGTGGGCTTGTCGAGCATCATCAAGGTTTGGTTGGCGTTGCACGCGAAAATCACCTCGTCGAATTCCTCCCGAACACCGGCCGCGTCCACTACCACCACACCGGATTTCGACCGGTACACCTTTTTGACCGGCCGGTTCAGGTAGATCTTGTCTTGAAAGTCGGCTGACAAGTGGCGGTAGATGTTTTGCGTTCCCTGGTCCCACGTCTGCATGGGCGTGGCCGACTCGATATCGAAGAACTCCAGATACCGGGCGAACAGGGATGCCGGCATGTCGAACACGTTCGTGGCCATTAGAAAATTGACGAACATGGGCTTGAGAACCTTGTACCGGAAGTCACCGGAGAACCCGCCTAGGTTCAACAGCGTGCCCATGCTGACGTAGTTGTAGGGGTTCAGAAGGCTCAGCACCTTCGACTGGGAATTGGTGAGCCAACCGAAGCGGTGCAGGCGCCGCAGGAGGCGTTGGAACTTGTCAATCTCAGATTGCAACTGCACTCTGATTTCGGAATCGAAGTCGTGGGCGTAGATCTGCCCGTCGTACTTCACGCTGTAGCTGAACTTGGTGTCGAGCAGTTCGATGTCGAACTGCTTCATCAACAGCAAGATGTGGTCGTACACCGACGGGATGCACGCGGTGACTGAGATGTCGAAGGGAATCGAACTGCCGTCGTTTTGCGGCATGTTCACGGTGATCGCATTGCCGCCGAGCTGTTCCTGGGCCTCGAACAGTCGGAAATCAAAGCGGTCTGGTTGATGGTGCAGCCCCCAGGCGGCACCTAGGCCCGAAATGCCGCCACCGACGATGGCGATTTTCTGCTGCGCACTAGACGTTTTGTCCTTGGCCACTTTCGCCGTCCTTCTCCCTTAGTTGGCCGCAGTCAGGTCGGCGGCCGCTGTCTCGCAGTCTGCGGTAGCAGACTGGCCGGAATAGAACTGGGCGCAATAGGCCCTGTATTGACCGATCTCTCCTTCAGTGCGCGCCAGGCGGGGGCGGGAACGGTATTGCTTGGTGCTCCAGATCGGCACGTCCTGGAGCACATCGCGCTTTTGGAAAACTGCCATGAACCTGTTCACGATGGGGGCTCGCAGCCTCACGGGGAGAAAGGCCAGCCCGGCAATCTTGCGGCTCGGACTGTGTACCGGTCCGGTCTGCGACACGATCGACAGTTCGATCACCTCGCCGTCGATTGGAGTGGCCAAAATCCACATGCGCATGTCCAAGCCAATAGAGCGCTCGCGGATTTCAACGAAAGAGTAGCCAAGCCCGTAGATGAGGGCGTTGGCGGCGACATCAAGCCTCATCTTGGCAACCTTGGCAATTCGTCGCGTGGTGCAGAAGTCGAAGCGGCTCCTTAGGAAGGCCCCATCTATCTCCAATGGGTCGACGCGGCTCACGCTGTCGTAGCCGTGGACGTGGCTGAGGTGCACCAAGTCCACGGAATTTTCCGTCGTTTCCTGGGGGTGGCCGGGAAAGTGGGATATCCAAATGTGGTGGTTGCTCCAACCAGCCTGGTCCAGCTCGTCCGGAGGCAGGTGCCACTGCGGCTGCCGGCCCCCTAGTCCCCACCAAGCGAAGATCAATCCGGCGATTTCCCGGGTCTCGAACACTCGCAGCCGCGCCGCTTTGGGTGGTGGGCCAAAGGGAGTGGCAACGCACTGGCCGCCGGTGTCGTATTCGAATCCGTGGAAGGGGCAGATAAGCCGCCCGTCGCGCACGCATCCCCCGACGTCGGGTCCCAGATCGGCGCCCAAGTGAGGGCAAAATGCGTTGGCTACACAAACACCGCTTTTGTCGTCGCACCAGACAATGATTTCCTCGCCCATCCAAGTCCTTCGGATGAGGTTGGCGTTTTGTTCCAGCGATTGTCGACTGGCGACGAAGTACCAGCCCTCGGGAAACGGAGAAGGTAGCGGTTCGTTCGCTGTTGCCGTCATATCGCTCGGAAAACGCTACCCTCGTGGCCGCCGTCGTTAGAAAACCGAGGAAGCCACCGCACTCGGAATGTCCGAGGAAGGGTCAGTGGATCTCGAACTGGGTGGAGGCTCGGTCGGTGATGGCTGGGCGGATTATGTCGAAGATGATCCGCTGGTGTTCGGGGTGGTCGCGGTAGGTCAGGTAGGCGTCTCGGTCGGCGAAATCCCCGACGACGGCGAAGTCGAAGTTGCCCTCGGCCAGTCCCAGATCCGGTCCGATGGTGTAGGCCTCGGTCACCCCGGTGGCCTCGGGCATGGTGGCGATGGCGTCGTGCACTGCCTGGCGCTGGGCCTCGTCGGCGTCGTCTCGGAACTTGAACATCACAACGTGGCGGATCATGTCTTCTCCTTTTGCCTATTGCAGGCCTGCGTAGAGGCCGCCATCCACCGGGAGGGCTGCCCCGGTGACGAACCGGGCGTGCTCGGAGCACAAGAAGGCGGCAATCCGGCCGAAGTCGGCAGGATCGCCTACCGAATGGGAGGCGGCACTCGATTCCAGGTCGGCCATCCGATCGCCGAACAGCTGCCGAAGCCGGTCGGTTGTGTGGTAGCCGGGCTGGAGGGAGTTGACGGTAACCCCGTCGGCTGCCACCTGGTTGGCCATGGTCTTGAGGTAGCCGGTGACTCCGGCTCTGGCTGTGTTCGACAAGATGAGCATGTTCAGCGGTTGGCGAACCGATACCGAGGTGATGGCCAGCACCCGACCCCAGCCCTGGGCCTGCATGGCCGGAACTGCGGCCTTCGTCATGGCCACTACCGAAATGAGGTTCAACTCAAGTGCCGCCGCGTAGAGGCTCGTGTCGGTGTCGGCCCAGTTGCCCCCGGGCGGACCGCCGGCGTTGGTGACCAGGATGTCGATTCCGCCCATGGCCTCGGTGGCGGCGCTTACCAGGGCAGTTGCCCCATCCGCATCGGACACGTCGCCGACGATGGGGATGGCGCCAGGCACGCCGTTAGCCGCTTCGTTGAGGCGGTCGGAGTCGCGCCCGTTCATCACCACCCGGCACCCTTCTTCAGCCAGTGCCACCGCAGTGGCCAGCCCCAGTCCGGCTGATGATGCAGCCACCAGCGCCCGTCGTCCGCTGATTCCTAAATCCACGGGGCGAGGTTAGTGGCCCTTCGACGAGATGGATGCGCCGTTCCCATCCCGGCTGCCAAGACGGAATCTTCGAATGAGTAGTCTGCGGCCATGAATTGGGAACTCCCGGCTGACTTTTCCGACCGCTACGGCCCGTGGGCCTTGATTGCGGGAGGCTCAGAGGGTACAGGGGAGGCTTTTGCCCGCCGCCTTGCCCGTGAGGGGATCAACTCAGTGCTGCTGGCTCGTCGCCAAGGCCCGCTTGATGCGCTGGCCGCCGATATCCAAGCCGAGCACGGCGTCGAGGTTCGAACCGGCTCGGTAGACCTGGGAGACGTCGATGCGGCGGCCAAGGCGGCCGAGTTGACTGAAGACCTCGATGTCGGACTGGTCATCTTCAATGCCGGAGCCACCATCCGGTTCAACTACTTCCCCGAATGGCCCGAGGAAGACCTTCTCGCGCTGGTGAACATGAACTGTCGCACCACGACGCTGTTCGCCCATCGCTTTGCCCCTCGGCTGATCGAGCGAGGTCGGGGCGGCTTCGTCTTGGTTGGCTCGGTGGCCGGGTTTGCCGGATCAACCCACCAGTCGGTGTACAACGCCTCGAAGGCGTATGACTGGGTTTTAGCCGAAGGGCTGTGGAGAGAGCTCGGAATCTACGGGGTGGACGCAATCGCCATGGTGATCGGGGCCACCGATACCCCCTCCCACCGGCGGATGGGGGCCGACTTGAGCGCCCACAGCCCGATGGAGGCCGCAGATGTCGCCGATGAAGCCCTGGCCAACCTCCACAACGGGCCGACCTATGTGGTTGGCGAACACAACCGGGCCGCCAGTGAGTTCATTCTCACTCCTCACAACCGAGGGGCCATTGTTTCGTCGATGAGCGAATCGTCGGCGGGCATCGCCGGTGACGAGATGCTCCCGATGTCGTCAAGGTAGGCGGCTACTCCACCGAGGTCAGGCTGCCGTCATCTACGTCGTAGACGTAGCCTTCCAATTTGGCCGTGTCCAGCAGGGGAGATGCCCGGAGCTGCTCCATCGCGACCAGAACCCGCTCGCGAGGGTCGCCGACCGGTTCCACATCCCAGGTCGGTGAGAGGCCGGTACCGGCTTCCACCAACGCCCGGTAGCCCTCGGCAGAATGCCTGGAGGCCGCGCAATCCGTATGGTGAAGCACCACAATGCGGTTGGTTCCGACGAGTTGCTGCGACAGGCAAATGGAGCGGATGGCGTCCTCTGTCACATAGCCCCCAGCGTTGCGCACCACGTGGGCCTCGTGGGGATTGATCCCCAGGATGGCAACAGGGTCCAATCGGTGATCCATGCAGGCCAGCACGGATGTCTGAAGTTCAGAAGATTCGCTCATTGGTCCTTTAGCTGGGTAGGCCGTGTCCGATGGGCTTGGTCACCCCGGCATCGTGAAGCGTGGTGATTTCCTCATGATCGAAACCAAGTTCACCCAATATCTCCATTGTGGCCCAACCGAGGGGGAGTGTAGGGGCCAGCGGAGTGGGGGCAGACGAGAATTGCATGGTCGGAGCGGCCCTCCAGTACGAGCCCAGTTCGTCTTGTTCGACTTCCACGGCTACGCCGCTTTCCCGCATGTGGTTCTCATTCAACATATTGCGCAAGAAGTCACCCCGATCAGCTTGGGCCGCGGGTACCCCGGCGGCCAGCAGCCGGTTTTCCCAAGCTTCAGCCGAGTCTGTACTGAACACTTCGGTTAGCTGGGTTGAGAGTTCCGAGGAGGGCAGTTCGGGAAGGTCGATGCCAAGCACCGCGCCCAATGCCTGTCGCTCGCGGTTTCGATGCACATCCAGCACCAGCCACCCATCGCCGGTCTCGTACAGCCGCTGGTAGGCGTGGAAGCCGTATTGTCCGGAGTCCACCACGGGCGATGGAAGACCCGAGTGTTGGATCCCCCACTCAGCCACGGCGTAAGCAGTGGCGGTGAGCATGGTGGTCTCCAGCTTCTGGCCTCGACCTATGCGGCGGCAAGCCAACACGCCGGCCATGATGGCCGCCGCGGTGGCCAGGGCGGCGGTGGGGTCGCCGTAGGTGCGGTTGCGGGGCGGGTTCTGGTCACCCGACTCCACCACCCCGGCGCCGGCAATGGCATTGGGTGACGAATGGAATCCCGCCTTGTGGGCCCACGGCCCCCGACTGCCGAAACACGAGGCGTATACGTAAAGCAGGCGGGGATTGCGACCCATCACGGACTCAGCGTCGATGCCCAACCGCTCGGGAGTCCCTGGCCGGAAATTGTGCAGGAAGACGTCAGCTCTGTCGACCAGCTGGTAGAGGATGTCGAGCCCCTCAGGCGTCTTGAGGTCCAAGACGATTGACTCTTTGCCCACCAGCGACTTCACGTAGTCGGTGGTCCAGTTGCGCCGTCCGGGATCGCCGGTGGGCGGCTCCACTTTGATCACCCGGGCACCTGCCTCAGCCAGCAGCGTGGCTGCGAACGGGCAGGCGTAGAAGTAGCCGACGTCCAAGATGGTCACGTCGGCCAGAGGCAGGCCGGAAGCTGGATCATTCCCACTAGCCGAGGGAGAAGCGGAGGTACTGGAAGGCCATCCGGCCAACACCTCGCCTGAGTGCTCTCCCAGTCGGGGTGCGGGCGGGCCGACTACCGATGGCGTGTCGGAATACAAACCGAGCGGGCCGATCTGCACGGTCGGTCCCATCTCAGGATCGAATACCTCTTGGCGACGCTCGTTTTCAGTGCACTGGGGATGGTCGAGGAATTCTTGGGGAGCCAGAAACGGATCGCCCCCGATGTCTTTGGCCGAGAACAAGTCCATCCACTCTTCGGCAGTCCGCTGCTCCATTCCATGTCGGATGGCCTCGATGACGTCGGCCAGCCGCTCCTCGCTGGGCCACAGGTCGGGGGCATTGGCCAGATCGGGATCGTCCAACATTGCCTCAAGCCCTAGTTCGGCCAGCCACCGGCGGTAGTGGTGGGCTTGGCGGCTGCACATCTGGATGAAGCGGCCGTCTTTGGTGGGCGCGGTCATGAACGGCACTCGCATAATGCCGTAGACCTTTCCCGGCTCCGGAGGGATGTTGGTGCGATTCCCGTATCCGCTGGTCATGTCGTACACGCTCAAAGCGTGCAGCAGACTGGTGTGGACTCGCTGTCCCCGGCCCAAGCGGGGTCGGGCCCAGATCCCGGCCATCAACCCCATCGCGGCCAGCATCCCTGCACCAAAGGAGGCGATGGGCACCGGGGTGAACACCGGGCCGGGGCGCACACCTTCGTAGGTGGTCATGCGTCCGCTCTTGGCCGCCACGATCTGCTCGTAGCCGGGAAGGTCTCGCCACGGCCCGGTTTCACCGAAACCGGTGATAGCGGCGTACACCAGTTGGTCGTTCACCTCGTGCAGGGTTCCGTAGTCAACGCCGAGCCTTGCGGCGGTCGATGGGCGGAACGCCTCGATCACCCCGTCGGCCACCCGGGCCAGTTCAAGGAAGCGGTCCCGGTCGCCGGTATCGGCCAAGTCGAGGACTGCGCTTTTCTTGCCCCGGTGCCACACGGCAAAGCCCGGCTTGACCCGGTCGCGGTCACCCTGGGGCAATTCGATCTTGACTACTTCCGCCCCGTTCTCGGCCAGAACCATTCCGGCGATGCCAGCTGCCGCTCCCGAGCCAAGCTCTAATACTCGCAACCCCTCCAACGCGGTGGTCATGGCTTCATTCTGTTGCCTTGGATGCTCCTATCCCACATACGCGGCGGGGAGGTCTTCGGGGGCGAGTTTGGTGATGCGCTCCGGGGTGAACATCAGGCCGTCGGAGTAGCTGTCTTCTCCGGTGAGCTTGGCGTCTTCGTCGTAGGGCCAGAACAGCACGAGGCGCATGGTGAGGGCGTAAGGGCCGTCGGGATCATCCACATCCATCCCTCGATCCGCCAGCACCCGGCCGGGGTACACCTGGTGGAACACGCCCTCGGTCACGATGCAGTAGTCGTCCACCACGATCCGCTCGATGTCGTACTGCACAACGTTGCGGCCCTCTTCGTAGAGCTGGGTGTAGTGGGCGGTCACCGCCTCGTAGCCCTTGGGGCCGGCGTCGAAACCGGCGTCGGGGATCCAGAAGTGGTACTGAGGATCGTCCGACAGAGTGGACACCAGCCGGTCGAAGTCCCTGGTGGCCTCGGCTTGGAGGTGGTCCAACAGCACCTGAAGGAGCTGGCGGTGCCGGGGATTTTCGGTGGCGGCCAAACGCTCTTCAACTGCGGCCCAGCTGCGGGTGGGATCAATCTTCATGGGTTCCTTCCTGGTCTTCATTCTGGTACCTGGCGATGCGAGGCACCTATCAGAGTTTCCATCGAGTCCAGACGGGCCACCCAGCCGAGATAGCGTCGGGCCATGCCACCGAGGGCAATTGATTGCTGGGTGAACGTGAACATGGGGGACTACGAGCCCCCCGAGTACCTGATCCGAGTCAAAGAGGACTATCTCCACGGCGGTGCCGACTTCTTCCGCAGCTTCACCCCCGAGGAGCTGCTGCCGCTCATGGACGAGCTCGGAGTGGAGAAGGCCGTCATCCAGGCAACGGTCGGCGAGGACAACCCCCGCCCTTTCGACTTCGTGGAGCGCTACCCCGAGCGGTTCGCGCTGGCTCTCCATCTCGACCCCCGGGGAATGATGCCGGTGCTGTGGAAGCTGGAGGACATGGTCAAGCAGTATCCGGTGGCGCTGGCCCGGGTAGTGCCGTTCGGTGTGGATGTTCCCCCCAGCGATCCGGTGTACTACCCGCTCTACGCCAAGTGCACCGAGCTAGATCTGCCGCTGTCCATAAACACCGGCATTCCCGGTCCGCCGATGCCCGGCGAGGGCCAAGACCCTATGCTCTTGGACCGGATCTGCCTGCGCTTCCCCGATCTGAAGCTGTGCATGGCCCATGGAGCCGACCCGTGGTGGGGGGTGGCCATGCGCCTGATGATCAAGTACAAGAACCTCCACCTCATGACCTCGGCCTATAGCCCCAAGCGGCTCCCGGCCGAGTTCGTCCACTTCATGAACACACGGGGCCAGGACAAGGTGATCTTCGCCTCCGACCATCCGGCCCTGGACATGCGCCGCTGCATCACCGAGGCCTGGGACCTGGATCTGCGCGACGGCGTGCTCGACAAATACCTCTACTCCAACGCCGAGCGCCTGTTCTTCGGTGCCCGCAACCCCCGGTACTAGAGGCGGTCAGAGTTGAACGCGATCAGCAACCCCTATTTCGACTCGGCAGTCCGCATCGGCGAGCGGGCCTCCATGGCCGCTGACCGGATTGAACAAGATCTGTCGTTGCCGACGGAGCTTGTCGACGAACTCATCTCCTCCGGGCTGCTTCAGCTCTATCTGCGAGATTCGGTGGGCGGCCCAGGCCAGGACGCCATGGTTGCCTACCACTGTGTGGAGGCCGTCGCCCGAGGCGACGGATCCACCGCGTGGTGTGTGATGGTGTCGAGCACCACTGCCTATCTGACCGGTTGGCTGGAAGCCGGTGTATTGGCCGAAATGGCCGGGTCTCCCGCTGACTTCCGGGTGGCGGGGTCGTTCCGACCGCAGGGGACGGCTACTGCGGTTCCCGGCGGATATCGGATCAACGGTCGGTGGGACTTTTGCAGCGGCATCGAGCACGCCAATTGGGCCATGCTGGCGTGCACAGTGGAGGGCGAGCCGACGCCTCGCGCTGTGTTCGTTCCCGCTGATGAGGTGGAGATCGTTCGGACTTGGTCGGTAATGGGAATGGCCGGCACCGGAAGCCACGATGTAGTGGTGCGAGACGTCTTCGTGCCGGACGTGAGGTCCACCACCGGGGATGGACTGCCCGATGAAGACCTGCGGCTATACCACCCGCGGCTGCTGCGAATGGCCACCCATGCCCCAGTGGCCGCGGTGGCATTGGGTTTGGCCCAGGGGGCCATCGATGGCGTGGTGACTCTCGCCTCCAAGTCCGGTTCGAGCGGCTCGGACCAACTCTTGCGAGATCGCCCGGAATTGCAGTCCGCAGTGGGGGAGGCCACTGCGGCGGTCAGCGCGGCCCGCGCCGGGGTAATCGATGCCACCGAGCGGGCGTGGGAGGATCCTGAAGACACTTCGGCGGTGACTGAGGCTCGCCTGCTTTATACCCATGCCGGCCAGACTTCGCTCGACGCCGTGCAGCGACTGTTCCACGCGGTGGGAACTCCGGCTGCCATGCGGGCCAATCCCATCGAGCGCCGCTTGCGGGATCTCTATGTGGCGCTTCAGTTCCCGGCGTTTGCTGCATCGGTTGTGCTCGGTGGAGGCCAGGTTGTGTTGGGACTCGAACCCGGCGGGCGGGGGTGGTAGCAGATCCGGAGCGTCTCCCGGTGCCGGCCTGAGATCTGGCAAATCAAACGTCGCTGATGGAGATGGCCCGTTCGTCGGTGCCCAGATAGCTGGCGATCACCAGCGGGTCGTTGCGCACCTCCGAGGGAGTTCCCTCGGCGATGACCTTGCCGGCTTCTAGGCAATACACCCGGTTGCTGATGCTCATTATGAGCGGCATGTCGTGCTCAATGATCAGCATGGCCGCTCCCAGTTCCTGGCGGATGTTGACGATAAGCGGGCCGAATGCCTCTGTCTCGCGCTGGGCGACCCCCGCGGTGGGCTCATCGAGGCACAGGACCCGCGTGCCCAGGGCCAGCAGGCCCGTGATCTCCACGATGCGGCGGGTGCCGGTGGACAGATCGCTGATGAAGGAGTCGGCGTAGCGCCCCAGCCCCAGGTAGTCGATGAGCTCGTCGGCCTCGGCCCGCCGTCGCCGCTCAAGGGCAAATGTATGGGGGAGGTGCAGCGCAGTGCTCAGAATAGGTGTGCGGCCTCTGGCTTCCAGGGCCACCTGAACTGTTTCGCGCACCGACAGCTCCGGGAACAGCGCCGCGGCCTGGAATGTGCGCCCCAGACCGGTTCGGGCTCTCCGGGGCGCGGAGAATTTGGTGATGTCAGTTCCCAGCAGCTCCACCCGGCCGGTGGACGGAACGTACCCGCCCACCGCGTTCATGAAGGTGGACTTGCCCGCACCGTTGGTCCCGATGAGTCCCACGATCTCGTCGGGGTGGACCACCACGGTGGCCTCCGACACTGCCTGCACGCCGCCAAATCGCACGCTGATGCCCTGGCCGGCCAGCATGGGATCGGTAGCTGGCCGGGGATCTTCAAGCCGGGTGAGGCTGGAAGGCGCGGCCTGCACAGTCTTGCCCCCGGGGTCGGGGCCCAATCGCCGCTCGGCCAATCCGATGAGGGCGTTGCGGGCGCTGTAGGCGATTTGGATCAGCCCGCCGGGGAAGTACATGAGCACCAGTAGGAGCCCGATGCTGGAGGAGAACAGGGCCACGGTGTCCGCATTGTTGAACAGATTCGGGAGGCCGTAGACCCAAATCGCCCCAAACACCGCGCCGACCGACGAGCCGAGACCTCCGATCACCACCATCCCGACAATTTGCAATGAATTCTCGACCTGGAAGAAGCGTTCGCTGATGGGAACGTTTTGCACCAGCCCGGCCAACATGGCGCCGCCCAAGCCAGCTATGCCTCCAGCCAAGGCGAACGCCGACAATTTTGAGCGTACTGGCTCGACGGTGTAGCCCGACGCCGAGTCGGCGTTGTCGCGCACCGCGATGATGGAGCGGCCCACTCCCGAGCGGCGCAGCCGACTGACGATGATCACCGCGATCAACAAGAAGGCCAGGCACACGTAGTAGTAGGTCTTCTGCGACCTGAGCTCCATTCCGAACAGCTCGCCCCGTCGAAACGAGACCGACGACGCATTGCCTCCAGAAAAGAAAGGCCTCCGATAGAGGTACTGCTGGGCGGCCAATGCGAACACAAATGTGGTTACCGCCAGGTAGAGCCCCCTCACCCGCAGCGACCCGACTCCGATTACTGCGGCCACCAGCGCGGAGAATAGACCGGCCACCGGGATGGCCACCATGAACGGTATCCCGCTGGCCTCGAACTGGACGTCAAAAAAGTCAAAGGACAAGGCATCGCCGGGCAAGAAACCGGTTCCCACCGTGAAGTCCATGGACAGACCCCGTTTGAGGCCGGCTGCGAACAGGGCGCCCATGCCGGCGAAGGTCATCTGAGATAAGGAGAGCTGGCCGGCCCAGCCGGTGATGATGGTGACCGACAGTCCGCACACCGCAAAACACAAAACGGTGGCGTAAAGAAGCTGGCGAGACGGCAGATTGGTGATGCCGGGAAGCTGCACGAGCACGATGCCGAGCACCAACAGCGCGCCCAGCCCTATCCGGGAAAGATGCCGCAGCCACCACACTTGCCGCAGCCGTTCAGGGATTGGTCGTATCTTGGGAGTAAAGGAGAAGACTCCGGTCTCTCCCTGGCTGCGGCTCTGGAAATAGACCGCCACCAGCACGGCCAAGAAGATGACGAAATCGATGAGCCCGGTCTCACTGAAGAAGTTGAATCGGAACAGGGCTTCAAGGACCCCGATCAGCACTCCGGCCAGCATGGCCCGTGGGAAGGAGACCATGGCGGCCAGCACCGCGGCCACCATCGCCTTACCCAGAGTCTGGGGTCCGAGATTGGCCAGACCAGCTATCTGCCCGGTCGACCCCGAGAGCATGACCATCGAAATCGAGGCCAACAGCCCAGCCATCACCCACACGAAGGTGGACACCGTCTTGGGGTTGATCCCCGACAGGCGGGAGAGTTCAGGGTTGTTGGCTGAGGCGGCCACCGACTTTCCAAACGTTGTCCGGTTCATCAGCCAACCCAGCAGCAGGGCCAGCAACGGCACCACCAAGAGGATGGTGAGCTGCGGGCCGCGCACGCGAATGTCGGTGAACCAGACGTCCTCCCAGATCGAGCCGACAAACACTGGGTATCTCCGGCCTGAGGTCTCGATGTCGGGGAGTTGCAGGAAAGTGAGCTGGGCCAGCTGGGCTATGCCCACCGTGGCCACCAGCACGATCACCCGGGGCGATTTGAACAGGCGGCGGATCACGGTCAGTTCCACCGCAGCGGCGAACAACACGCCCAGCACTAGCGAGAGCCCCAGCGCCAGCCAAAACGGCCAGCCGTAGTTCAGCACCAGCAAGGCCATCGTGGAGGCGGCGATGATCCCCATATTGCCCACCGCGAAGTTGATGACCCGTGTGGAGCGGTAGATCAGCACGATGCCCATGGCCACCAGACCGGTCACCAGGCCATTGACCACCCCGTCGAATGCGAGTTGCTGGGTAATCCAGGTTCCGAGCACCGGGTAGGAGGCGTAGCCCATCAGCCGCCCTCGGTGCCCAGGAACACGGCCCGGGCCAGATCATCCCGCTCGGCGAGTTCTTGGGCCGGACCCTCGAAACGCACCTGGCCCTTTTCCAAGAACACGGCGCGATCGGAGATCGCCAGTGCCACGTTTAGCGACTGCTCAACGATGATCATGGTCTGGCCCTGGGATTTGAGCTCCTCGATGGTCTCCAGCAGCGACTGCACCACCACCGGGGCCAATCCCAGCGATAGCTCGTCGATCATCAGCACCTCGGGCTCGTGCAGCATCACCCGGGCCAGTGCCAGCATCTGCTGCTGCCCCCCCGAGAGGTTGCCGGCCCGCTCCCTAGGGCGATGGGCCAGGTCAGGGAACAGCTCGAAGACCTTCTCGATGCGCCGATCACGGTCGTCGGGATCCTTGCGGTAGGCGTAGGCCCCCATAACCAGGTTGTCGCTGATCGACAGGTCGCTCCACACTCCAGCTCCGCCGGGCAGCATGTGCAAGCCCATGGCCGCCCGCTGTTCGGGGGTGGCGAAGGTGATGGTCTGGCCGTGCAGGCGTACCACTCCCCGCTCGGGGGTCACCAGGCCGGTAATCGCCTTGAGCGCGGTGGACTTGCCCGCGCCGTTGGTGCCCAACAGGGCCAGTGTTTCCTGCTTGCGCACCTCGAAGCCGAGGTCGAACAGCACCTGCACCTGTCCGTAGCTGAAGTCCACATGGGCAATCTGGATGGCCGGAACGTCTTCGGGGTCGGTCTCGGCTTGGCGGCGCTCCTCGTCTTGTTCTTCTCTAAGCTCACCAACCACAAGCGAGAGGTCGCGGCGCAGACGGTTGGCCCCACGCAGCACGAAGTAGGCCCCGATCGGCATGGCCGCTGCGGTGATGATGGTGATGGCGGATTGCTCGCCCAGTTCGTTTTGTAGGAAGCCGGCGATGATGCTGCCTCCCACACCGCCGACCATGACCATGAAGAACGTCAGGAAGGCAGTTCCCATGCCCCGCAGCCGGTAGGGGAACACCGATTGAATGGCGGGCTGCACCATGGCGAAAGCCCCACCCAAGAAGGTGGAGTTGATGGCGGACAGGATCATGAACAAAGCGAGATTGGGCATGGCGTACTGGACGGGAACCAGCACGCCGATGGGCAACAAGAGGATGCCGATTAGCCGGATGGCCCGGTCGGGGTCTCTGCGGAACGTGGCGTCGAACCGGCGTCCGACAAAGGGCAAGAACATGATCAGCCCGATTCCCGCGGGGGCTACCGCCAGGCCGCGCTCCAAGGCATCAAGGCCGAATTCCTCCTCCAAGAAGAACGACTGGATCGAGCCGGCCGGGAAAAGGGCGAATCCCATGGCCGCAAAGGCAATGGTCATGTTGCGGATGGTGTCGATGTTCCAGATGCGGGTGAAGGCGGCCTCCACCGAGATAGGCATCTTGTTGTCCTGCTTCAGTCCGGCCCCCAGCACGTGCTTCTGTTCCCACTGGCCCCGGGGCGGCTCCCGCAGGAAGAAGGCGAAGAACGCCAAGGCCGCGGTGGGCAGACCGAGCAGGTAGAAGGCCCACCTCCACCCGTCGTCGCCGCCGATCCACACCGCGATTCCCCCGGCCAATATCGGGCTGATGGCGGAGAACACCCGGCCCACCCCGGCGTTGGTGGCGTACATGCGGCCCCGGGTCTGGAGCGGGTAGGTGTCGGCCAGCATGCTGGGATGCACGGTGATGGTGTTGGCCTTGGACATCCCGGCGAAGAACCGCATGAAGAAGAACATCAGGGCGTTCACCGCCGCTCCCGATAGGGCGCTGAACGCGGCGAAGGCACCGCTGGCGATGCCCACGATTGGACCCCGACGGAAGCGGTCGGCCAGCCAGCCCATTGGGCCGGCGCCCAGCACGAAGAACATGAGCGACGCCGTGCTGATGGCGGTGATCGCCCCGTCGCTCACACCGAAGCTCTCGCCGATATCGGGGCCCAAGATGGCCACCGCGCTGTTCTCCAGCTCGTCGAGGCTGTTCAGCGCCAAAAGCACGACGAAGGTCTGGAATCCGCCTTTGCGCAGGCCCTCCTTGAGGGTGGTCTGCTCGCCCCCCACCCCGGGCAGCAAATCGTCGGGGAACAACACGTCGGCCTTTTGGGCATCGCGCCGAGCGGCCTCGCCCTCAAGCACCGTTGTGGCCAGTGCGTCTATTGATTCGCCCTGGGCATGTTCCTCGGCCAACTGTCCCCCCGAATTGAACAGGCTTATTCCGCCTGCGATGGCCCATGAGACTAGCGTGACCAGATCGACTCGATGCCAGAGCCAAGCCAGGAGATGTGATGAGCGGACCCTCCAACGTCGCGGTCGTCTTGCTGGATTCGCTGAACCGGCACATGCTGGGGTGCTACGGCGGCACTGAGTTTGAGACGCCGAACTTTGATCAGTTCGCGGCTGAGCGGGCCACCCGGTTCACTCGCCATGTGACGGGATCGTTGCCGTGCATGCCGGCCCGCCACGACATTTTGTGTGGGGCATTGGATTTTCTGTGGAAGCCGTGGGGGTCGATCGAGCTGTGGGAGGAGCCCATAACCCGGGTGCTGCGCCACCAGGGGGTGACCACCGCGCTGGTTACCGATCACCCCCATCTATTTGAGACCGGCGGGGAGAACTACCACACCGACTTCCATTGCTGGGACTACCTCCGAGGCCACACCACCGACCCGTGGCGCACCTACTACGACCCCACCTGGGTCGGGAGTCCGGCCATGCCGGCGAAAAAGGGCGGCTGGTGGTGGACCAAGACATGGGGCATGGAGGAAATGGATCGGGGCTACGACAGGGCCCGCACCTTCTTCCGGGCCGAGGAGGATTATCCCGGCCCGATGACTATGAGTGCGGCGGCTCGGTTCTTGGCCGAGGCCGCCCCGCATCACGATCGGTGGTTCTTGTTCGTGGACGAGTTCGACCCCCACGAGCCGTTCGACACTCCTGCTCCGTGGGCTGGCCGGTACCACGATGAGGTTTGGGACGAGGAGTGGATCATCTGGCCTCCCTACGCCGACGGAGCCATCAGCGTGGGAAACCTGTCCGAGCGGGAGGCTCGCCACGTGCGGGGCAACTATGGGGCCAAGCTGTCGATGATCGACCACTGGTTCGGCCAGATCCTGAACCGCTTCGACGAGCAGAACCTGTGGGACAATACCGCGCTGATCGTGTGTACCGACCACGGCCACTACTTGGGCGAGGAGCGGGAGGGCCGCGACGTCTGGGGCAAGCCCGGAGTGCCCCAATATGAGCCGATGGGCCACACGCCGCTGTTGATGTCGTGGCCCGGCAAGGCGGGCGGAGGGATCTGCGAGGCGCTGACCACCAACGTGGACATCTTCGCCACCGTGGCCGACGTGTTCGAGGCCGAGGTTAAGCAGGCCACCCACGGCCGTTCCATGGCCCCGCTGGTTACCGGTGAGGCCGAATCCATTCGGGAATGGGCGCTGGGCGGCGTCTACGGCGGATGGGTCCAGGTGACCGATGGCCAGCACAAGTACGCCCGGGGAGCGAAAGGCGAGAACTTCCCCATCTCCATGTGGTCCAATCGGTGGTCCACCGTGCCCTTCGGCGAAATGGGCTTTCCCGGTCTTCCGGTTCCCGACCAGCGGGCTTGGCTCGACACGATGCCGGGCTCGGAGGTGCCGGTGATCCGCCAGCCCTACCAGACTGGCGACACTCTCCCGCTGTGGGTGACGGTGAACAACTGCAACGACCGCCACTTCCTGTTCGACCTCGACATCGATCCCGATGAGCAGGAGAATCGCAGCAGCGAATCGGGCGATCGGGAGATGGTCGAACTGCTCCACAACGCGCTCAGCGAGTTGCAAGCCCCCGACGACCAATTCGCCCGGCTGGGGCTGAGCTAGTCGGCTCAGGTCAACAGGGCCCGCCAACTCGTCGAGGTCGTTCGGCGTCAGCGGTCGGCGCGCCCTTGCCCGTGCAGGGTAGTTTGGGTGGCCGCATGGCAGGGGAAGAGCAAGGGGACACCATGGGCACACCCTCCAATGTCGCGGTCATCCTCCTGGATTCGCTGAACCGGCACATGCTGGGGAGCTACGGGGGCACCGAGTTCAAGACGCCGAATTTGGACCGGTTCGCGGCGGAGCGGGCCACTCGGTTCACCCGCCACGTGACAGGGTCGCTGCCTTGTATGCCGGCCCGCCACGACATCTTGTGCGGGGCGCTGGACTTTCTGTGGAAGCCGTGGGGGTCGATCGAGCTGTGGGAGGAGCCCATCACCCGGGTGCTGCGCCACCAAGGTGTGACCACCGCACTGGTTACCGATCACCCCCACCTTTTCGAGACCGGGGGCGAGAACTACCACACCGATTTCCATTGCTGGGACTACCTGCGAGGCCATGAAGGCGATCCATGGCGCACTTACTACGACCCCTCCTGGGCTGGCTCGCCGACCATGCCGGCGCGAAAGGGCGGCTGGTGGTGGTCGAAGATGTGGGGGCTCGAAGAGATGGATCGGGCCTACGACCGGTCGCGCACGTTCTTCCGGGCCGAGGAGGACTACCCCGGGCCGATGACAATGAGCTCGGCGGCCCGGTTCTTGGCTGATGACACGCCGCACCACGACCGATGGTTCATGTTTGTGGATGAGTTCGACCCCCACGAGCCGTTCGACACCCCCGCTCCGTGGGCCGGCCGCTATCACGACGAGCCGTGGGGAGACGAGGAGTGGATTATCTGGCCCCCCTACATTGACGGGGGTATCGCCTCGGGCCACTTCTCGGAGAAGGAAGGCCGCCACGTGCGGGCCAACTACGGGGCCAAGCTGTCGATGATCGACCACTGGTTCGGCCAGATCCTCAACCGGTTCGACGAGCAGAACCTGTGGGACGACACCGCGCTGATCGTGTGTACCGACCACGGCCACTACTTGGGCGAGGAGCGGGAGGGCCGCGACATCTGGGGCAAGCCCGGAGTGCCCCAATATGAGCCATTGGGCCATACGCCGCTGTTGATCTCATGGCCCGACAAACCCGGCGGGGGAACTTGTGAGGCGCTGACCACCAACGTGGACATCTTCGCCACCGTGGCCGACATCTTCGATGCCGAGGTAAAGCAGACCACCCATGGCCGTTCTATGGCCCCGCTGTTGAGCGGTGAGGTTGACTCGATCCGAGAATGGGCGCTGGGCGGGGTGTTCGGCGGCTGGGTGCAGGTTACCGACGGCCAGCAAAAGTACGCCCGGGGAGCGGAGGGTGAGAACTTTCCCATCTCCATGTGGTCCAACCGGTGGTCCACCATGCCGTTCGGCGACATCGGGATGCCCGGCCTGCCCCCGCCCGACCAGCGGGCCTGGCTCGACAATATGCCGGGCTCGGAGGTGCCGGTGATCCGCCAGCCCTACGAGCCGGGCGACACGCTTCCGCTGTGGGTGGCGGTGAATGCCTGCAATGACCGCCACTTCCTGTTTGACCTAGACATCGACCCCAGCGAACAGGAAAACCGCAGTAGTGAGTCATCAGCCGCAGAGATGGTTGATCTGCTCCACACCGCGCTCAACGATGTGGACGCGCCTGATGAGCAATACGCTCGGTTGGGCCTGAAATGAAGACTGGGTTGCCGGTTGGCGAACCGAATCCGACTGATCCTGTGCAGTAGCCGAAATCAAGGAGTTCCTGGCATGACGACAATCACCATCCTGGGCGACGAGGTGGCTACCGCCACCGGAGAGTGGGCCGATGGACGCCCGCTGGTCGAGCCCGATGCCCTATCGGCCGCAGTCGGCTGGACGCTCAAGCCGGAAGGGCTCTGCCGCGACGATCAGTGCGTGCTGGTGGGAGACGGTTCGGCGATCCGGGTTGGTGACAAGCTCGACCTGGCCGCAGTTGCCAATGCCGTCGACCAGCCCACCGTGGTCGATCCCGACGCTGGCATCGTGGTGCTGGGCCAGCCCAATGCCACTCGCCAGGCGGCTCTGCGAGACCGACAGGCACCCGACTTCACCCTCGCCGACCTTGACGGCACTCTTCACAGCCTTTCCGACTACACCGGCAAGAAGCGGCTCCTGGTGGCCTTCTCTAGTTGGTGAGGATGCGCCTTCGACCTGCCCGGGTGGCAGGAACTGTACGACGAATTGGCTGACGACGGCTTCCTGGTGATTGCGGTGGCCATCGACGAGAACATCGACGAGGTGCGGGTATTGGCCGAGAACATCACCTATCCGGTGCTCATGGACCCCGGCCACATCCTCACCGAGCTGTACGCCATCAGTAATGTGCCCGCCGTGGTGTGGATCGACGAAGACGGTCGCATATCTCGCCCCAACGCCTACGAATTCGGCAGCGACCTGCTTAGCGAGTTCACCGGCCGCACACGCAGCGCCCACTTCGACCAGATCCGGGAGTGGGTCCACAACGGTGCTGTTCCCGAAGACGCCAGCAGCCAGATTGCCGATCTCAGCGAAGATGAGGTGGCCGCTCGACTGCACTTCCGCCTGGCCGCCCACCTGCGCCGCAATGGCGACGAGGTTGGCGCGGCCCGGCACTTCGACGCGGCCGCCCAGCTAGCGCCGCTAGATTTCACCGTTGTCCGGGCCGCCATGCCGCTTCAGGGTGAGAGCCCGTTCGGCGAGGAGTTCTTCAAGATTCTGGCGGAATATGAAGCTGCTGGAACTCCGTTCCACGGCATCATCCCGGCCAGCGAGGCTTGATGATCGTCCACCCCAGCCCGCTGCCCGATGAGCCGCTGAGCTCGCAGCCAGTGTCCGGGTTCGTGCTGGAACGGGCCGGGGAACTAGCCGATAAGGAGGCGGTGATCGACGGACCGGGGGAGTGGTCGCTCACTTTTGGCCAGCTTGAGCAGGCGGTTTACTCCCTGGCTGGAGGACTGGCCGCCGACGGCTTTGCCCGCGGCGATGTCGCCGCGCTGATCGCTCCGAACTCGCCGTGGTATCCGGTGGTTTTCCATGCGGTGGCGGTGGCAGGGGGCGCAGTCACCACGGTCAACCCCACCTACGGTGTTGAAGAGATCGCCTATCAGCTCACTGATTCGGGGGCGACGCTGGTCTTCGCCGCTGACGGTTTCGCCGCACCGGCCCAAGAGGCCATGGACCAGGCTGGGGTGGCGGGCGATGTGGTAGTCATCGACACCGACAGTCCCTCCAATGGCATTCCGATGCACTCGCTGATGGGCGACCCGATAACCCAGGTTGAGGTGGATCCCCACGATGACGTGGTGGTGCTGCCCTACTCCTCGGGAACTACGGGGCTGCCCAAGGGGGTGATGCTCACCCACGCCAATCTGGTGAACAACATCGAGCAGTGCGCCTCATCGGTGGCTTCCCAGGACAGCGATGTGGTGTTGGCCGTGCTGCCGTTCTTCCACATCTACGGCATGCAAGTGCTCATGAACGACCAACTGCACCACGGAACCACGCTGGTGACCATGCCCCGTTTCGACCTGAGCCAGGCGCTGTCGCTCATCGAGCGCCACCACGTGACTCGGTTCTTCGCGGTGCCTCCCATCGTGTTGGCGCTGGCCAAACACCCTGCGGTGGCCGATTTCGATCTGTCGTCATTGCGGCAGGTGTTGTCGGGTGCGGCACCGCTGGGGGCCGAGGTGGCCGCGGAGGCATCGGCTCGGATCGGCTGCGAAGTAGTCCAGGGCTATGGGATGACCGAGCTCAGCCCCATTACCCACGCCACACCGCCGGGCAATTCCAAACCTGGTTCAGTGGGCCTGACGGTGGCCAATACCGAGGCCCGCATCGTCGCTCCCGACTCCGGCGATGATCAGCCCATCGATGTAGAGGGGGAGCTTTGGATTCGCGGCCCCCAGGTGATGAAGGGGTACCTCAACAACCCGGAGGCCACCGCCGAGACCATCGACGAGGACGGCTGGCTTCACACCGGGGACATCGCCCGGATCGACGGCGACGGCCACGTCTACATCGTCGATCGGCTGAAGGAGCTCATCAAGGTCAAAGGGTTCCAGGTGGCCCCCGCCGAGTTGGAGGCGCTGCTGCTGGATCACCCGCAGATCACCGATGCCGCGGTGGTCGGCCGCCCTGACGACGAGAGCGGCGAGGTGCCGCTGGCATTCGTGGTTGCCGCCCCGGATTCCCATCTCGATGAGCAGGCGGTCAAGTCCCATGTCGCCGATCACATGGCCACCTACAAGCACCTCGGAGAGGTGCGGTTCACCGATGCCATTCCCAAGTCGGCTTCAGGCAAGATCCTCCGACGAGAGCTGAGGGAACTGGTTGATGGCTGAGAAGAAGACCAAGCTCACGGTGCGAATGTCGCCCGAGGAGTGCTGGGAGATGCTGGAGAACTCAGTCAACGGCGTCTTCACCACGCTTCGGGCCAACGGCCAGCCGATCTCCCTGCCGGTGTGGTATGTGGTGCTGGATCAGAGGATCTACATGGTCACTCGGGGCAAGAAAGTGGTGCGGGTCCGCAATGACCAGCGGTGTTCCTTCCTGGTGGAATCGGGCGAGAGGTGGGCTGAGTTGCGGGCGGTGCATGTGGAGTGTGTGGGCCGGGTGGTCGAGCCCTCCGAGGAGCTGGCCCAGCGGATTGCCGAGGCCCTCGACGAGAAGTACGCCCCTTACCGCACCGCCAGTGATGTGATGCCCAAGCAGACCCGGGACTACTACCAGAAGAACCTCAACGCCACCATCGAGCTGACTCCGGTGGGCAAGATGCTCAACTGGGACAACAGCAAGCTCTTCTGAGGCGCCTCGGCTCTATTGCCACTTGTAGTCGGGGTCGCGCTTTTCCCGGAAGGCGCGGCGGGCTTCTCGGGAGTCGTCGAAGCGCATCAGGCGGGTGGTGTAGTCCTGCTCGGTGCGGTAGCCCTCTCGCAGCGGCAGGTCTTCGATCCGGTTCATCGACTCTTTGGCCAACCGCATGGCGATCGGGCTCTTGGCAGCCAGCTCTCGGGCCAGCTCCAGCGCGGCGTCCATGAGTTTGTCGGGGGCGGTCACCTCCCTCACCGCGCCGATGCGGTACATCTCTTGGGCGGAGACCTGCTCGCCGGTGAGGAACATCTCCCGGGCTTTGTGGCGACCCATCATCAGCGAGAGGTGGGCGCTGGCGCCGAGCAGCCCGACGTTGATCTCCGGCGTACCGAAGCGGGCGTTCTCTGAGGCCACCAGCATGTCGCAGCAGGCGGCATAGGCCAGTCCGGCCCCCAGCGCGTAGCCGTTGATGGCGCCGATAACCGGAACGGCGCAGTCGATGATCGCCCACATGGCCTCTCGGGCCAAGTACCCGGGATCGGTCAGGTCGCGGGGGTGCCGCTCCGAGCGAGGTGTGCTGTCCGGCGGGCTCAGATCGGCACCGGCGCAAAACGCCTTGTCTCCGGCACCGGTGAAGATGGCGACCCGCACGTCGCGGTCGTCGCCCAGAGTGGCGAAGACGTCATGGATTTGGACGAATGTCTCGTTGTTGACCGCATTGACCGGAGGGCGGTCGAGGGTGACGATGGCGATGTGGTCGCGCTTTTCTACTTGGAGGTCGGGCACAGATGAGCTCCCTCGCCTGCTTCGCTGCCAGGTTCTACCCCCACAGTATCGGGGTGAGGGAGCGTGGAAGGCTAGGCCGCCCTAGGCCGCTTCGGCGCTAGCTAGGGGCCCGTAGCGCACTGGCAGGTGCTTGATGCCATTGATTGTTAGGTCGCGAAGCCGCTCGGGCGGGCCGATCACCTCGATGTCGGGCAGGCGGCTGATCAGCGTTTCGAACATGACCTCCAGTTCCAGCTTGGCCAGATTGGCACCCAGGCAATAATGGGCACCTCCGCCGCCGAAAGCCAGGTGGGGATTCGGCGTGCGGGTGATGTCGAAGCGGTGGGGGTCGTCGAACACCTCGGCGTCGCGGTTGCCCGCGGTGTACCACAGCGCAACCTTTTCTCCGGCTCGGATATGCGCCCCGCCCAGTTCCAGGTCTTCAGCCGCGGTACGGCGGAAGTACCGGACCGGTGTGCCGTATCGCAGAATCTCGTCCACCGCCCTGGGCAGCAGCTCGGGATGACGGCGCAGCAGTTCCCACTGATCGGGGAATTCTTGGAAGGCGAGCAGCCCGTGGGTGATTGAATTGCGGGTGGTTTCGTTGCCGGCGATGACGAGCAAGGTGAAAAAGAGCGATAGCTCCAGATCGTTGAGTTCGGTTACCGTCCCGTCGGCCATGGTCACCTCGGCCTGCGCCAGCTTGGTCATCAGGTCGTCGCGGGGGCAGCGGCGCTTCTCCTCGGTGAGCTGCTGGGCGTAGATGGTCATGTTGAAGGCGTCCATCGTCCCATTTTGTGGCGAGTAGGGATCGTGCTCGTTCAGGAATTCGGGATCGAAACGCCCGATGGCCGAATTTGTCCACTCGAAAAGCTTGTGGCGGTCTTCTTGGGGGACGCCGACGATCTCGGCGATGGCCATGAGCGGAAGCTCAGAGGCCAGGTCAACCACGAAGTCGCCCTCGGTGCGGCCGTCGAGTGCGTCGATGATGAGGTGGCTGCGGACGCGGAGCCAGTGCTCCAGCTTGCGCACCATCCGGGGGGTGAATCCCCTGCTGACCAGTTTCCGGTAGCGGGTATGGTCGGGCGGGTCGGTCATGATCATCATGATTCCGGGGCCCATCTCTACGTCGGGGAGGGTGATTCCGCCAGCGCCGTCTCGCCCCGGACCGGTTTGATGGGAGAGCACCGGGCCCATCCGGTGGGCTTTGGTGATGAGTTCGTGGGAGGTGACCAGCCAGAACGGTTCATCATGGGTGGCGGTTGCGGGATGACGCCAGATGGGAGAGTGGGCTCGCAGCTCGTCATACACCTCGTAGGGCTCGCGTACAGCGAACATGTCCATGTCGGTCAGGTCGATCGCGGTGGCTAGTGTGGAGGGTGACATAACCCGCTTCTCCTTGGTGAGAATCCCATTCTTACACGCGAGAACTAGAATATCAACTATGAGAACAGGGAAGACATGCCTGAGAACATAGATATCGACACTGAGAACAAAAATGCCAGTGTCGAGAACACAGATATCCAGCTAGAGAACGTAGATTCCGAACTGGCGGCGCTCAGCACGTGGGAGCAGCGCATGCTCGAGCGGTCTCTGGACAGCGCCCGGGTCCAGGCACTGGCCCGCAGCGGCGAATTCGTCCACGCCGCGTTGGCCCTGCTTGAGGAAGAGGGGTCGGTGGAGTTCACCGTGCAAGATGTGGTGCAGCACTCCGGAGGGTCGCTCCGGCGCTTCTACCAGCTGTTCTCCTCCAAGGACGACCTCGTCTTGGCGCTATTCGAGGAGCTGATCACCCAGCTGGTGGAGCACATTCCCGAATCCGTTCAGGCCGGAGCCCCTCCGCTGCACCGGTTGGAGATTTGCGTTCGAACCCTATGGGATTTCGTGAGAGGAGAGGATGCGCCTCCAGCCAAGATCGTCCGCAGCATGGCCGCGCTCCACAATCAGTTGGCCGCCGCCCGGCCTGACGGCCTGCGGCTGGCCTGGGATCCCTTGCGTCAGCTCATCTCCGGCATCATCGCCGACGGGGTGGCCGACGGATCGATCAGATCGGACATCGACGTGGAGGAACTGTCCGATCTCTTCTTCGACGTCTCGCTGGCCGCCCATATCTTCGCCATCGGTCGAATTGGCTCGACGCACGCCCGGTTCGAGGGGCTGTGGCGCTTTTGTCTGGGGGCGCTGCGGCCGCCTCCCCAATAGGCCAGTCAGCGCAAGCGGGTTCTGGCCTCTTTCTTGAAGGCGGCGAGCTGGACGCGTTCTTCTCGCTGGTTGTAGAAGTCATCCAGCGGATAGCACCCTGAGATGAGGCCGCCGCGGGGGGCGGTGGTGCAGTCGGAGAAGGTGCGGCAGATGAGGCGCCGGTCGAGTAGGCGACCGGCCATCACGTCGGCGGGCATTCGGGGGTACGACAGGATCATCCGGCCCAGGCCGATGGCGTGGGCTGTGCCCTGGGCGACGAGTGCTTGGCCGACGTTGGGCAGCCATTCCTGGAGATAGGACAGGCCGGCGGCCACCACTGTTGTGTCCGGGTGCTGGCGGGTTATCTCGGCGGTGGCGGCGATCAGCCGGGCCACGCCGACCAGGGGATCCTCAGGGGGCTGGTAGCCGTCGGAGGGCGGGAAGTAGGCGGGCCGCTGGATGTGGGGGACGTAGTAGGGGCTGCCCGCGGAGGCGCACACCAGCCCGACGCCCAACTCGCCCAGCATGTCGAGCACTTGGTGGGTCTCGGTGAGGTCGATGCCCAGCCCCGAGCCGTCGCCTCCGAAGGCGAGCGGGTAGGGGCCGGAAGTCTCGGGAGTGCCGACGCCACCTGTGCCCGCGGTGTGGGGGACGAAGTCGAACAGCGACAGGCGCACCGCCACCCCCAGGGTGGGGGCTTTGGCACGGATGCCGGTGATGATAGATCGCAAAAGGCGGGTGCGGCCCTCCAGGTTGCCGCCGTAGGGACCAGGGCGGTCGATGGCGGAGAGGAACTCGTGGCCCAGATAGCCGTGACAGGCCTTGATGTCGACAAAGTCGAACCCGGCCTGATGGGCCAGCACCGCGCGGTGGATGAACTGCTCTACCAGCTCGTCGAGCTCGTCGTCGGTGAGCACCTCGGCTTGTCCTGAAGACACCCGGGCGTCCAGTAGGGGATGCTCATACACCGTCTTGGGGGCGGGGCCGGCGGCGGTGGGCCGGGCGTAGCGGCCGGAGTGGGTGAGCTGGAGCAGGGATACCTGCGACGGGTCGAGCCGGGCTCGCAGGGCGGCGAAATCGTCGACGGTGGTGTCGTCGAGCACCAGTTGGCGGGGGTTGGCCCGGCCGTCGGGGCGGACCGCGGTGGCCTCGCCCCACACCAGCCCGGCCTCGCTGGCCGCGAACCGGTCCCAGCGGCGGCGGACCAGATCAGACGGCCGCCCGTCGTCCTCGCCGTCCCAGCCCTCCATGGGCAGAACGGCCCAGCGGTTGGGGGCGGTGTGAGTTCCGGCTGAGCCGTCGGTTATGGCCAGGGATTGGGCCTGCGGACCGGCGGGGTCCACCTCGTCGTCGAGGGGGATGTGTACGCCGAGGCCCTCGAGATGGCTGCGCAGCGCGGCCACGCTGGTCAAGTTCTTCACCTGGGTCCAGCGGGCCATGGGCTAGAGCACTCCGAGGCGCTCGCCGATGTCGCGCAGGATCTCTCGGTCGCTGTCGGGGCGGGTCGGAGCGCTGGCGGGAACCGCGTCGCTGTGGGCCCAGCCTCGCATTTGGAGGAACATGGCCGCGCTGTGGCGATAGGCCGGTACGGGTGGGCGGAACGTGAAGTGGCCCAGATACTGGAGGACGTCGTTGAGCTGGTGGAAGCCGAGGTCGCCCTCTTCCCACAGGCGGTCGCGCTCGGCGAACTTGTCGGGGGCGAAGGTGGACAAGCCCAGCAGGTAGTCGGAGCCGTACATCACCATGTCGATGGCCAGGTCATTGCCGGTGAGTACCATGAAATCGGGACGCACTTCGTTTCGCAGCGCCAGCCGGTCCCATTCCAGCTCCCGGTTGAGCGACGAATGCTTGGCCCCAATGCACTGGGGGATTTCCAGCAACCCTCGGTAGGTGTCCAGCGACACGATGCGGCCGTAGGGCACGAACATGGGGCCGAGTTCGAATCCGATGAACCGATCAAGGTGGGAAGCGATCTGGCCGTGGGCGTCGAGCCAGGCGGCGTCACCGTGGTCGTTCAAACCGTGGGACGGGAAGATCACCGCCAGGCCGCCCCGTTCGGTGATCTCTTCGGCGGCTCGCCGGTAGGCGTCAAGGTCAAATGCCGCCTCCGGCTCGTCGGCCACGAACGCACCGGCCACGAAGTCGCCGCCGGTGACTTCCACCGCCTTGTCGAGTACCCGTTTCCGGTTGACGGATTCAAGAAGCTGGACGTAGCCGGTGTCCATGTTCACGGCCGGGGTGAGTCCCGCTTCGTGGGTGCGGGCGATATGGGCTTCCAGCGAAGCCCAGTCCACTGCGGCCGAGTCGAGATGGGGCAGCAGAATGGCCGACATCCCGGTGATTGCCCTACCTGGCAGCACCTTCACTTGTCGTCGACCCCAAGACTCGCCAGCGCATCCTTGGGGATCGCAGACAGGCCGGGGGATGCGTCGTCCCCTGGATGGCGCTCTCGCAGAATTGCCGCCGCGTCGGACCGGCCGGTGGCTTCGAGCCGCTCCAGGTACTCGGGCAGGTGCCCTTTGCAATGGAAAGGACCGCCCTCGGCCAACACGATCTTGAGGGGATCGACGGGGGAGTAGCTGCGGGTCATCTGGTCGTCGGTCCACGACAGCAGTTGGTCTCGGCC
>JAJDYU010000002.1 GCA_022825005.1 Acidimicrobiia bacterium | reverse complement strand
GTCGAGTCCGGCATCCGGGGCCGGATCGGCAAATGGGTATGGGATCTGCCTCCCGAGCCCAGCGTGTACCGCCAAGACACCGACGAGGCCATCGCCAACCTGCGCGACACCGTCGAGCGGCTCCAAGGCACCGCCGGCGGGAGGTTGGGGGCATGGTCGATGGTGGTGGGCCACACCACCTGCTCCGATCCCTTGTGGCAGGCCGCCCGGGCCACTGCCGACGAGTACGGCGTGGGGCTCAGCTTCCACATGTCTCCAGCCACGCTGGATCCCGACACCTTCATCGCGGCGTTCGGCCAGCGCCCCATGGTGCACCTTGGAGAACTGGGCGTGTTGGGCAACGACACCGCCATCACCCATTGCGTCCACGTCGACGACCAGGAGATAGCGCTGCTGGCCGAAGCCGGTACGTCGGTGGTCCACTGTCCCACCACCGCGCTGAAGGTGAGCTACGGCGTGACACAGATCGGCAAGATGCCCGAGATGGTCACCGCCGGGGCAAACGTGAGCCTGGGCACCGACGGCAACAACGCCTCCAACTACTCCGATCTGATGCGGGCCACCTATCTGGTAGCTGGGCTGTTCAAAGACGCCCGCATGGACCCTCAGATGTTCCCCGCCGAGAAGGCCTACGAGATGGCCACCTTGGACGGAGCCCGGACCATGCTGATGCAAGACGAGATCGGTTCGCTTGAGCCCGGCAAGCTGGCCGATGTGGTGCTGCACGACACCGATCGCCCCGAGTGGCGACCGCTGTTGAACGTGATGAACCAACTGGTGTGGTCGGCCGACGGCCGAGGCGTTCACACCGTGTTCGTGGACGGCCAGAAGGTGGTGGAGAGCGGTCGCATGACCACCATCGACGAGGATTCCTTCTACAGCCGCTGCCAGCAAGCCGGAGAAGCCGTAGTGGGGCGCTCGGGCCTGCCCGACAAGGCCAAGTTCCCCATCTGGTAGGAGGGTATGCGCCTAGGCGTACAACTCCCGCTTGACCACCTTGCCGGCGGCGTTACGGGGGAGAGGGTCGAGACGGATCTCCCAAAGGGTGGGGACCTTGTAGGGGGCGAGTACTTCTTCGCACCATTGGGCTAGGTCTTCAGGGATCGCCTCAGCCCCGTCGGTGGGAACTACCACGGCTTTCACCTCTTGGCCCATCTCGGGATGCTCAACGCCGTACACCGCTGACTCCGAGACCGACGGGTGTGCGTCGAGGCGGTACTCGATCTCGATGGGATAGATGTTCTCGGCGTTGCGCAGAATCATGTCCCGGGCCCGGGAGTTGATGTACAGGTAGCCGTCGTCGTCGAAGCATCCGATGTCGCCGGTGTTGAGCCACCGGTCCTCATCGACGGTGGCCGCGGTGGCCTCGGGGTCGTTCCAGTACTCGAGCATGGTGTAGGCGCTGCGGCACCAGATGTCGCCCTCTTGTCCTGTGGGCAGCGGCCGGCCGTCGGGGCTGCGGATCTCGGCTTCGAACCCGATGGCAACCCGGCCGCACGATGTGGGACGCTCCCGGTACTCTGCACCGCCGATGGTGGCGACCACCGCCACAGACTCCGACGATCCGTACCCCATGCCCACCGCGGGGGCGGCATTGGGAAAGGCCTGGCGCATCAGATCTTGCACCGCAGGGCTGGCCGGGGCGCCGCCGAATCCCACGTTGACAACGCTGGAGGTGTCGAACTTGCCGAAGTCGGGGTGGTTGGCCAGCCGCGAGCCGATGCTGCCCAGGGCGGCGAAGGCGGTGACCCCCTCGTCTTGGATGAGCTGGAGCACGGCCTCGGGATCGAAGCGGCCCCGGCGATACACGATCTTGCCCCCGGTCACCATGCTGATGAGCGTGGTGCCGTAGAGCCCCGAAACATGGAACAGCGGCGATGTGCCCAAGTTGACCGTCTGGGGCGGCGGGCTGGGCGCGGTACCCTCGTCGTCCGGCGGGTTGGTGCGCATCTCGGTGAACACCCGCACCGCCCCGTTCATCATGGTGGACTGCACGAAACCGATCAGCCCCCGATGCGAGGCCACCGCCCCTTTGGGCCGCCCGGTGGTTCCGCTGGTGAACAGGATCACCGCGGGGTCGTCCTCGGCTAGTGGGACATCGATGTCGTCAAGGTCGGTTCCGGCGCCAGAGGCAATGAAGTCGGCCCAATCGTCTTCGATCACCAGGCACGGGGCGTCGGTGCCGCCCTTGCCGGAGCGCTCGAGACGGGGACGATCGGCAATCACCAGCGCCGGTTCGCTCAGCGTGGTGGCGTAATCAACCTCATCGGTGGTCCACCAGCCGTTGTAGGCCGACACGATGGCACCGATACTGGTGGCCGCGAAGAACGAGACCACCCACTCGGGGCAGTTGGCGGCGAAGATGGCCACCCGGTCGCCGTGGCCGATGCCCCGCTGCTGAAGTGCGGTGGCCGCGGCGGCCACCTGGGCGATGAAGTCCTCGAAGGTATGCCGCTGATCTTCCAGCACCAAGAACTCCCGGTCGCCGAAGTTGGCGGTGTTGGCCACCATCTCCCGCAGCGAGCGCATCCGACTGGCAAAAACCTCCGCCGGATGCCCCATGACCTCCTCGGTGGTCAGCTCGAACAGCCCGCCCGGCCCGGTCAGCTCTTGGATTACATCTTCTCGAACACCCACGGCCCTGCACCCTAATCATTCATGGCGATACATCACTGATTGCCACAGGCTTCAACGGGTTGAACAACGGCCTGAGGCTCTATCGTTGGGCCATGACTGAAGTAGTCATCGTCGAAGCCGTTCGCTCTCCGGTTGGCAAGCGAAACGGTGGCTTGTCCGCAGTCCATCCCACATCGCTGCTCAGCCAAGTGCAGTCTGCCGCGGTAGAGCGCTCGGGCATCGATCCCTCCGCTATCGGCCAGGTCGTGGGCGGCTGTGTCGACCAAATCGGGGCCCAGGCCATGAACGTGACCCGCACCGCGTGGCTCACCGCTGGACTGCCTGAGGAAACGGCGTGCAGCACGGTGGACTCCCAATGCGGCTCGTCGCAGCACGCGGTGAACCTGGGCTACAGCCTGGTGAAATCCGGGGTGGAGGACGCGGTTCTGGCCTGCGGGGTGGAAAGCATGAGCATCGTGCCCATTGGCTCGAATGCGTCGGCCGACGGCGTGGGCCGGCCAGTCACCCGGGACTACTTCGCCCACTACGAGTTCACCTCTCAGTTCGAGGGCGCGGAGCGGATGGCCGACAAGTGGGGCATCACCCGCGAAGATTGCGATCGCTTTGGGCTCTCTTCTCAACAGCGGGCCGCTCGGGCTTGGGACGAGGGGCGGTTTGAGACCCAGATCGTTCCCGTCGAGGCTCCGGTGCTGGACCAGGATGGCAAGAGGACCGATGAGACGGTCACCATCAGCGTTGACGAGGGGCTCCGGGAGACCACCCTGGAAGGCTTGGCCAACCTCAAACCGGTGGCCCGACCCGACGGCGTCCACACCGCGGGGTCGTCGTCGCAGATTTCCGACGGTGCTGGCGCCGTGCTCATGATGACCGCAGATCGAGCTGAACAGCTCGGCCTCACCCCAAGGGCCCGGGTGGCCGAGACCTGCTTGGTGGGGTGCGATCCGGTGTTGATGCTGGAGGGGCCGATCCCGGCCACCCACCGGCTGCTGGAGCGAAGCGGACTGGCCATGGACGACATCGACGTGGTGGAGATCAACGAGGCATTCGCCTCGGTGGTGCTGTGCTGGGCCGCCGAGCACGAGCCCGACATGGAGAGGGTGAACCCCAACGGCGGGGCCATCGCCCTGGGTCACCCCCTGGGGGGAACCGGGTCGATTTTGGTTACCAAAGCGCTCCACGAGCTGGAGCGCACCGACGGCCAGTGGGGTCTCGTCACCATGTGCTGCGGAGGCGGGCTGGGCACTGGAACCCTGATTGAAAGGCTCTGATGCCCACCGACGCCGGCTTGGCCGACGAGTTGGTCGGTGCGATCCGAACATGGGTGGATCGGGAGGTCATCCCCAACGCCTCTGATCTCGAGCACGCCGACGAGTTCCCCGAGGCGATGTTCGCCCAGATGTGCGAGTTCGGTCTATTCGGGGCCACCATCGATGAGTCCTACGGCGGCTTGGGACTGGACGCCACCACCTACGCGCGCATCATCGAGGAGCTCTCCCGGGGCTGGATGTCCCTGGCCGGGATCCTCAACACCCACAAGATCGCCGCCACCATGATCGGGCGCTACGGCACCGACGAGCAGCGGGATCGCTTCTTGCCCCGCATGTGTGATGGATCGGTGCGGTCGGCCTTCTCGCTGTCGGAGCCCGACGCGGGCAGCGATACCCGCAACATCCGCTGTCGGGCGGTGCCCGACGGCGAAGAGTGGATCATCAACGGCACCAAGATGTGGGTGACCAACGGCATGCGAGCTCAGATGGTGATGCTGCTGGCCCGGACCCCAGACGACCGCATCACCTGCTTCATTGTGGAGAAGGAACCGGGACCGGGCGCCGACGGCCTCACCGTTTCCCGCACGATCCCCAAGCTGGGCTACAAGGGCGTGGAAACCGTGGAGATGGCCTACGACGACTTCCGGGTGCCCGACGCCAACGTGCTCGGCGGCCCCGAAGGCGTGGGCCACGGGCTGAGCTATGCCTTGTCGGCCTTGGAGTTGGGACGGATCAATATTGCTGCTCGGGCAGTTGGGGTGGGGCAAGCCGCCTTGGAAGCGGCCATGAAGTACGCCCAGGAGCGGGAGACGTTCGGGCGACCCATCTACGACCACCAAGCCATCGGATTCAAGCTGGCCGAGATGGCCACCAAGCTTCACGCGGCCCGCCTGATGACCTACGACGCCGCCCGCCGTTATGACTCTGGAGAGCGCATCGACTTGGAAGCGGGAATGGCCAAGCTGTTCGCTTCCGAAGCCGCCTTTGAGATCGCCTCCGATGCGCTGCGAATCCACGGGGGCAACGGCTATACCGAGGAGTACCCGGTTGAGCGCTACTTCCGCGACACTCCCCTCATGATCATCGGAGAGGGAACCAGTGAAATACAAAAGATGGTGATCGCCCGCCAGCTGCGCGATCGGTATTCGTAGAGATGAATGCTCGTGGACGATTCCGCGGCATGGATTCATGAGAGGACAGGTGATGGTAGAGATTTCTGAGGATCAGCTTCGCCAGAGGGCGCGAGATCTTTTGTCTGAGGTAGACCCCGCGGAGGCCACGCAGTACGAGTTTCGGGGCGCCCAGTTCGACCGGGGGTTGTCCCGGGTTGACTTTCCCGAGGGCAAAGGCGGGCTCGGCCTCTCGCCCAGTGCCCAAACTGTGGTGGACGAGGAACTGCGCAAGGGCAGCCGGTATTGGCACGATCTGAACGTCAATCCCATCGGCATCGGCATGGGCGCCCCCACCGTGTTGGCCCACGGCACCGAGGAAATGCACCACCGCCTGCTGCGGCCGCTCTACACCGGCGAGGAGATTTGGTGCCAGATGTTCAGCGAGCCCGGCGCGGGCTCCGATGTGGCTGGCTTGGCTTCCAGAGCCGAGCTCGACGGAGACGAATGGGTGGTTAACGGCCAAAAGGTGTGGACCTCGCTGGCCCATCGTTCCCGGTGGGGAATGCTGGTGGCTCGTACCGACCCCGACGCCCCCAAGCACCGGGGTCTCACATATTTCGTGCTCGACATGACGCTGCCGGGTGTGGAGGTGCGCCCTCTCTACCAGATCACCGGTGAGGCCGAATTCAACGAGATCTTCCTGAACGACGTTCGCATTCCCGACTCCATGCGGCTGGGGGAGCGAGGCCAAGGGTGGAATGTGGCCATTACCACCCTCATGAACGAGCGAGTGGCGCTTGGCGGTGGGGTTCCCGAGCGGGGCAGCGGGCTCATCGGCATTTTGGTGTCGGCTTGGGAGCGCCTGAGGGACACAGCCGATGGCCGGGATCCTGCCAGTCGCCAGGTGCTGCGGGATCGAGTGGTGCGATTGTGGACCGAGGCCGAGGTTTTGCGGTTGACCAACTGGCGGGCTCGCACCCTGTCGTCGGCGGGCACGCCCGGTCCCGAGGGATCGGTGGGCAAGGCAGTGTCGGCCGAATTGAATCAGCGCATCTATGAGTGCCTTATCGACGTGATTGGGTCGGAAGCCATGCTGTTCCCCCAGGGTTATCCGATGTCGAGGCCCGATCTGTCAGGCAGCGCCTCTTATCGAGATCCATCGCCGGTCAAGGGCTTCCTGCGGTCGCGGGCCAACACCATCGAGGGCGGCACGTCCGAGGTGATGCGCAACATCCTGGGCGAGCGGGTGCTAGGTCTGCCCAAGGATCCCGGTGTGGACAAGAACACCCCGTGGAGTGAGATTCCCCGCAACTGAAAGCCAGCAACAAAAAAGGGAGCGGCGATGGTTGATGCTCAGCACATGCGCAACGTGATGGAAAAGTACGCCGCCGCGGTGAGCGCCGGCGACAAGGAGGCCATTTTGTCGTGCTATGCCCCCGACGGATCGTGCCAAGTGCCCGTCGGCGGGCCAGTTCACCAGGGCATCGACGCGGTACGGGCCTTCTATGAGGGCAACGAGCTGGCCGAGACCCTGGTACTGACCGGGCCGGTGCGGGTGGCGGGCAATGAGGCAGCCGCTCCGATGGTGGCCAAGGTCTGTTTCGACGGGGTGGACTACGAGCTCGATGTGGTGGACGTGGCCGTATTCAACGACGACGGGCTGTTCACCTCGCTGCGGGCGTTCTACTCGCTCGACGATCTGCGTGCTGTTTGAGCACTTGAAGAAGCGGCGGCGGTTGCTGCTGTGGCTGGTCGCGTTGGGACTGCTGTTGGGCTGGAGCCTTACCTGGGCGCTTGACTCTCCGCAACGGCCGGTACTGGCCGAGCGCGACAACATCCGGTCAGCCGCCGTCCACATCAGCGGGGTGGCCTGCGGCCAGTTCAGCGAGGGCAGCGGCTTCGCCGTCGAGCCCGGGCTAGTGCTCACCAGTGCCCATGTGGTGGCCGGCGTCGAAGAGATCAAGGTGAGCTCTCTCGAGGGCGACTCAGTTGTCGGCGTTCTGGTGGGTTTCGACCCAGATCGTGATATTGCCGCCATATCGGTGTCGGGCCTGGAGGTACCCCCGGTTGCGTTGTCCCCAGCCGTCGCCACTGCCGCCGATGAAGGCGATGTGGGTACGGTTGATCGCGATCTGGGCTTAGAGTTTGTGCCCTACCACGTGAAGCGCAGGATCTTTGTTGGGGGCAAGTCAAAGAACATTTACGCAGAGGAAACTGAGCTCGGCTACATGTTGGAGGTCCGCTCGCTACTTTCCGCCGGTGACTCGGGTGCCGCGCTGGTGAACGTTAACGGCGAAGTGGTGGGCATGGTCTACGCCGTGGCCCGAGGCGAGCGGGATCAGGGTTACGCCCTTGACCGAAACGAGATTGCCGGATTCCTGGCCGAAATCGACCGCAACCCTCTCCCTACCCCGCCCTGCCCTACGTTCTAGCGGTCTGGTTTAGGGGCGGAAGCGTGGGATAGGGCTAGTCTCATGCGATGCCTGTGGACTTGGACGACCTTCTTTCTCCCTCGCACACCGCCGTGGTCACCATGGAGTGCCAGAGGGGTGTGATCGGCGACATGGCCTCCATGGGGGGCTTGCGGGATGTGATGCTGGACCGCGGGGCGATCGACGCCGGTGCCCGGCTGTGCGCCGGTGCCCGGGCTGCGGAGGTGCCGGTGGTGCACTGCCTGGCCCACTTCCGGACCGACCGGGCGGGAAGTGTGGCCAACTGTCGGATGCTGGCCGCTTCAGCCAAGATGAGCGAGCAGAACGGGGGGCTGCTGATCGGGTCGGAGTCGGCTGAGGTCATCCAGGAGTTCGACCCACAGCCATCGGACATCGAAATCGCCCGCTGGCACGGGATGTCCCCGTTTATCGGGACCTCGCTCGACCAAACACTGCGCAACCTGGGAGTCACCACTGTGGTGGCCGCAGGAGTCTCGCTGAACGTAGGGGTGATGGGGCTGGTGATCAACGCCGTTGACTTGGGCTACCAGGTGGTACTGGCCGGCGATGCGGTGGCCGGGATACCGGCCGACTACGGCGATGCGGTAATGCACAACACCATGGCCTTTCTCACCACAATGGTCACCGTGGACGACATCGTGGCCCGCTGGGCATGACCGACAGCCTCGAGGCAACAAACAAGGCCGTGGTGGAGCGGTTGGTGCGTGACATCGTGAACGGTGGCCAAGTCGAGTTGCTTGATGGGGTGTTGGCTGAGGACTTTGTGGCCCATGGGGTGGGTTCCAGTCCTTCTGGCGCCGATGGAATGCGACAGCTGATCGCCACGTGGCGCACCGCCTTTCCCGACTGGCAAGACCACATCGACGAGATGGTGGCCGAGAACGACTTGGTAGTGCTCAAGATCTCGGCTCGAGGCACTCATGAGGGTCCCCTTCTGGGCATAAACCCCACCGGCGAGGCCGTCCAGTGGGGCATGATCGAGATGGTGCGCCTCGCTGGCGGGAAGATCACCGAGCAGTGGGGCTACTCCGACTTTGCCGAAGTGGTGCGACACCTCCGTAAAGTTGCCGCGGCACAATCCGAACAGCGATCCGAACCGGAGGCTTGATCATGTCCGATACCTCACCAGTCCCCGACTACGCCCAACTCATGCGGCTCGATGAGAAGGGCTTCATCGTGCTGGGCGCCGGCCAGGGCATGGGCCGCCAGTCGTCGCATGCCCTAGCCCAGATGGGGGCCAAGGTGTTCTGCGTGGACCTCGAACAGGACCGAGCCGAGCAGGTGGCCAACGAGGTGGGCGGCATTCCGTGGGTCTCCGATATCACCAAGCGGGAAGACGTCCAGGCTCTGGTGGACGAGGCTGGCCGGGCCATGGGATCGATAGACGGGGTCGTCGACATCGTGGGCGTTTCCGGGTGGTCTGGGGTGCTGGACATCGACGATGCCGAGTGGGACTGGCAGTTCGACATGGTGCTGCGCCACGCCTATCTCATCTCGCAAATCGCCGGGCGGGCCATGAAGGAGACCGGCGGGGGCACGATGGTGTTCATCGCGTCGGTCAGCGGGCTCACCGCGGCTCCCAACCACGCCCACTACGGAGCGGCCAAAGCCGGGCTCATGGCGTGGATGCAGTCGGTGTCCATCGAACTGGCCCCTTTCGGCATCCGGGCCAACTGCGTAGCGCCGGGCACGATTTTGACCCCCCGGATGGAAGCGCTGTTCGACGATGAGCGAAGGGCGATCAACGATGCCGCCGTGCCCATGGGCCACATGGGCGTGCCGTCGGACATCGCCGGTGCGGTGCTCTACCTCTCCGCGCCGATCTCCGGCTTTGTCTCGGGTCGCACCTTGGTGGTGGACGGGGGAGTGGACGCCGACTTTCCCTACGACCCGATGTAGCGGCGTAGCTAGACTGTTCCTATGGCGGCTGACGTAAACGAGCCGGAGAATCGGATCGTCGTTGGAGTGGAGGGTTCGGGCGGGGCCCGTGCCGCACTCCGCTGGGCAATCAAGGAAGCTCGTCACCGCAAAGCCTTTGTCGACGTGGTGACGGCCTACTCCACTACCTACGTGCCGGCTTCGCCCGACTTCAACTACGTGCCGCTGGACCCCATCGACCTCGAGGCCGAGGTCAAGCGGATGCAAGACAGCATCATCGATGAGGTGCTATCCGAGGTAGATGTCGAGGGAGTGGAGATCCGGCGCCGCATGATTCGGGGCAGGGCGGCTGACACTCTTATCGCCGAATCGAACAACGCATCCATGCTGGTGGTGGGCTCACGGGGCCGAGGGGGTTTCCGAGGCCTGCTGCTGGGTTCGGTCAGCCAGCAGATCGCCCAGCACGGCAGCTGCCCCGTGGTTATCGTCCGCCCCGACCTGCCGACTTAGCTCTCCTTCGGCGTCCCTTCCTCAATCGGGGCCGCTCACAGCTCGACGATGACCTTGCCCCAAGTGCGGCGGTTGTAGATGCCATCGAGCGCGGCGGGGACGTCGTCGAAGGCGAACGGGGGAAATACCGGTGGGTCGAGCCGGCCTTCTTCGAGGAGGGCGAATATGGCACGGCGGGCTTGCTCCGATGGCTCGGGGTTGCGGCCCACTGAGGCGCCCCAGTGGACGCCGACCACCGAGTAGTTCTTCAACAGAATGTGATTGGTGGGGGCGTCGGCGATTCGCCCGCTGGTGAAGCCGATCACCAGCAGTCGGCCGTCCCAGGCCATGCACCTTCGGGATCGATCGAACACGTCGCCGCCCACCGGGTCGAAGCACACGTCCACGCCTTGGCCATCGGTGTGGGCTCGCACCAGATCTACGAAGTCGGGGGTCTCCTGGTAGTCGATGGCCAATTCCACGCCCATCTCCTTGAGCAGGGCCGCCTTCTCCGGCCCGCCCGCGGTGGCGAAAACCCTTGCTCCTGCGATAAGGCCGAGCTGCACCGCAGCCGAGCCCACACCGCCCATTCCGGCGTGAACGAGCAGGGTCTCACCTTCGGCCAATTGCCCTCGGTCGTGGAGGGCGAACCACGAGGTGCCGTAGTTCACCAGTGCCGCGGCGGCTGCCCCGGCCGAGATCCCCTCGGCCAGCCGGTGGACTCCACTGGCCCGAAGGGCGGTCTGCTCAGCCAGCGATCCTCCTCCGATACCGACTACTCGATCACCGACGGCCAAGTGGTCGACCCCGTCGCCGAGTTCCCGCACCCGACCCACCACTTCGGTACACGGCGACCACGGCAGCTTGGTCTCCATCTGATAGAGGCCTCGGGCCATGAGGCAGTCCACGAACGTCAGCCCCACGGCCTCGACATCGACCACGATTTGGCCGGCATCTGCCTGGGGTGATTCGACTTCTTCCTGCTGGAGCAACTCGACGGGGTCGCCAAGCTCATGCTGGCGCCAGATTCGCATCAGCTCTCCTCCTCGGTGTTGCCCCCCGCCGCGGCCGGCCGGTCTACCACCGACTTGATGCTCTCCAAGGCTCGCTGCTTGAACTCCTGCACCGACGGCACATTGCCCGCCAAAGCCTGGTATTCCGACATCGTGCGGATGGCGTTGCGGGTGCCCATTGCCTCCATTCCACGGTGCACGCTGCGCTTGTTGATCTGCTGGAGGTCGGACGGTACCCGGGCCACCCGCTGGGCCATCTCCAGCACCCGCTCGTCCAACTCGTCTTCGGGGTAGGCCCGGTTGGCGAAGCCCATGGCGGCCGCCTCGGTGCCGGAGTAGGAGTCGCCGGTGAGCATCATCTCCATGGCGTTGCGGAACCCCACCAGCCACGGGTGGTAGTTGAAGTCGGGCGGGCTCAGCACCCGCACCACCGGGTGGCCGATGTCGGCGTTCTCGGCCACATATACCAGGTCGCAGGCGGCGGCCAGCTCGGACGCTCCGGCCAAGGCATAGCCATGGATTTGGGCGATGACCGGCTTGGCCAGCTCCCAGATGGCCAGCCAGCTGTCGGTTACATGGCGGGACCACTGCCCGTCGCCGCCCGCGGTGTAGTGGGGAGGCTCGTCCATGAGCGAGTCGGTCAGGTCGTAGCCCGACGAGAAGCAGGGTCCGGCCCCGCGGATGACCGACACCCGCACGTCGTGGTCGACGTCAGCCGCTTGCAGGGCAGCCAACAGCTCTTTTCTCATGGGGGTGCTGATGGCGTTGCGCTTTTCCGGGCGGTTCAGCGTTATGCGCTGGACATGGGGCGCAGGATCATCGACAAGGATGAAATCGTAAGACATGACCTGACCCTATAACGACCGGTGCCCCGGACCCGAAGGCCCGGGGCACCGAGTGTTCCGATCAGGAAGTGGTGTTACTGGGTACGCAGCCTACGGCTGAGGCCGAGCACCATCGCACCGGCGAGCACCACTGCGAGAGCAACTATGGCCAGCAGCGGCGTGTTCGAGCCGGTATCAGCCAGCATCTCGTCGTCCATGTCGTCGCCCATGTCATCAGCCATGTCATCGCCCATGTCATCAGCCATGGGCTCCTCGTCGTCCATGGGCTCTTCGTCCATGGGCTCCTCGTCGTCCATAGGCTCCTCGTCCATAGGCTCCTCGTCGGCGGGTTCTTCCTCAGCGGCGATGGCGAGAAGGGCGCTGGCACCTTCTTGCTGGCCGCTATCACCGGCAATGACGAAAATTCCCTGGGCAGGCACATCCACAGTGATGGTGGCTTCAAATCCTCCATCCTCTACTGACACGCCACCAAGCATGCTCGCCAGATTTAGATTTCCGGATGCCAGGGTGCAATTTTCGGAGGAATCAACCTCAGCCGCGTTCGCATCTTCGGCGATATTGCAGGTGAGAACGTTGACCGCGCTAACTGACCAGCCGGTGCCTGTCACTGTGACCTCCACTTCACCTGGCTCGGCCACGCTTGAGGGGCTTAATGATATGGACGGCTCATCCTGTGCTGAGGCGGCGCTTGCGCCTACCCAGGTGACAAGCGCCAATGCCATCGCGATGAATACCAACTTGGTCTTGGTCATGACGTAGCTCCTTGGGCCAAGCCGACAACAGTCCCGGCCCCTACTCCGATAAGTTACGAAACCTTAGCGCGGCATCTCGTTTGTGTCATCTATCTGGCGGTTGCATCTCAATGGTGACCAGAAACGACTGGTGCCCCGGACCCGAAGGCCCGGGGCACCGAGTGTTTTGATCAGGAGTTGGTGTTACAGGATGGGCAGCCGACGGCTGAGACCGAACACCATCACACCGGCTAGGACAATGCCGGTACCCATGATGACCAGCAGTGATGTGTTCAAACCGGTGGCCGGCAGATCTGCCTCGCCGCCAACGGTGACCCTGACTGCCACTGCCTGGGTCTCGGCATAGTCCCCGGCTCCGATGTAAATGCCCTCAGAGGGCACTTGGACGACGATCTCGGTGGTGAACCCGCCGTCTTGCAACTCGTTTACCGTAACTCCGTTGGCGCGATCGCAGTCGGTTTGGTCTACCAAGTCGGGGCATGCCAGGACACCCAATGGGGGGCTTGCGGTCCAGCCCTCGCTGGTTACCTTGAAGGTGTATTCACCTGGGGATTCCACGTGAGAAGGACTTACTGTCATGGTCGGACGGTCTTGTGCCGAGGAGTGGGCCGCCTGCGCAAACAAGAAAAAGGCCGCCGCCAGTGTGAAGAGCATCAACTTGGAACTCGTCACCTTTTGAACTCCTTGGCCCCAGCGATGAGACAAACCTAGCGCGAAAACGACCGGTGCCCCGGACCCGAAGGCCCGGGGCACCGAGTGTTTTGATCAGGAGTTGGTGTTACAGGGTGCGCAGCCGACGGCTGAGACCGAACACCATCACACCGGCTAGGGCGATGCCCGTGCCGAGGATCACCAGCAGAGATGAGTTGACACCAGTTGCTGGCATCTCCTCCATTTCAGGTGCACCGATCGGGATGTGCACACTGGCACTCTGGGTGGTGCCAGGCATGAGTTCGGTCATCACCAATACGGTGCCGTCGGCGCCGACCTCTGTAGTGATGGTTCCGGTGAACGTGCCGTCACCCCCAGAAGTAGCAGCTGCGCCCAGTCCGCACAATCCCATGAAAGTATCGGAAGTCACGTCGTCAGGATTGCCCGTATCGCAAGCGGTGAGGTTTACCGCCGCAGCGGTGTAGCCTGTTCCGGTTACTTCAAAGGTGTGCTCGCCGGGAGCCTCTACGTAAGATGGCTCGGCGGTTATGGCAGGCCCGTGTTCATCGGCCGAGGCGGACCCGGCGAACAAAAAGCCGACCAGCGCCAACGCCAGCCCAATGAAAATCAACTTGGTCTTGGTCATAGTTGTGTCTCCTTGGACCACGCCAATGGTCGGCCGGCCCCTACTCGGATAATTGTCGCGAGACTTTAGCCTCTTCGACCTCTCATGTCATTTATTCAGGGGCGAGAGGCCTCAATGTTGGGCGTATGCGGCCGTGTAACTAGTGTCCCCGAGGTGGAGTCGGTACGGAACTTTCGGCCGTTGGGCGGCCAAACCACGATTGACGGTCGACGGGTGCGGACGGGCCTGATCTATCGGTCCGCCCACCTGGCCGAGGCTTCCGACGCCGACATGGAGATGCTGGCTGATCTGGGAATTCGCACGGTTTTTGATTTCCGGAACCAGGGCGACCTTGCCGTGGAGGGTCCCAACCGATTGCCCGATGGGGTGAATCAGGTCTCCCTTCCTATGGCCGATTCTGCGAACCCGTCCGGGATTCGGCAGAACTTTGCCTCCTTCAGTGCCGAAGAGCTGGAAGAGCGATTTGGCAACGGCAAGGCCTTCCAGTGGATGAAGGATGCTTCGGCGAGATCGGTGAGCGACCCGGTGAGGACAGGTCAATTCAGCCGATTTGTTCAAGGGCTGCTGGCGCCTGGAGCAGTTCCTGTGCTGTTCAATTGCAGCGCGGGCAAAGACCGCACCGGCTGGGCGGCCAGCCTGTTGCTATTGGCCGTGGGGGTACCGGAGCAGCAAGTGGTGGACCACTATCTGGAGACCAACCAGCATGTTGTTACCGGTCGCTATGGGGAGTTGATGATGCCACTGGCCGTAGTCCACGAGGACTACTTTGCCGAGCAGATGAAGGTGCTGGCCGATACTTGGGGCGGCTTTGATCAGTACTGGTCCGACGGCTTGGGCCTAGACGAAGGGCATAGACAGACCTTGCGGGATCTGCTGCTGGATTAGGGGGTCTTGAGCTCGCCGATGTTGTGGACGGGAGCGAGGGTGTCTTGAAGGTAGTCCGGTCCCTCCAGGGTGTCGACGAACCAGCCGGTGGGACACATGGTGAGGATCTCCACCAGGCTGAATCCGGCCCCGGCCATCTGGGACTCGTACGCCTTGGTGATGTAGCGCTTGGTGCGGGCCACGTTGCCGGCGTTGTTGACCGCACACCGGGCGACATAGGCCGCGCCGTCCATGGTGGCGGCGAGATCGGAAAGCAGAATCGGGTGGCCGTGCTGGTGGGGGTCGCGCCCTTCAATCGAGGTCTTGGTGCGCTGGCCCAGGGTGGTTGTGGTGGTCATCTGGCCGCCGGTTTCGCCAAACACCCCGTTGTTCAATAGCAGGCAGGTGATGTTCTCTCCCCGGGCGGCAGCGTGGAGCACCTCTTGGAGACCCTCGTTCACCATGTCGCCGTCGCCTTGGATGGTCATCACGAACCCGTTCGGCAGCATCCGTTTGATGCCGGTAGCCACAGACGGGGCCCGACCGTGCAAGGCTTGCACCACCTCCACGTCGAGGTTGTGGGCGAAGGCCGTGTAGCAGCCGATGCCGAACACCGTGATTGTGCGCTGGGCCAACTCCAACTCTTCAACCGCCTCCACCGCGGCCCGTATGGCAATGGGCTCCCCGCAGCCCGGGCATAGGTGGTGATTGGCCTGGGTGATGAGCGAGGGCGTGAAGTCGTCTACCAGCGAGGCGGGCTCTTCGGGCGGCAAGTCGGTGGAGATGAAGATGTGGTCACTGCTCATTGCATTGCTCTCAGTATGCACTCGGAGATATCGGGGACATTGATGTCGGGTCCGATTCCGAAGCCGGAGTGGTCCCAACTGGGACCCCCGATGAACTCCACCGGCACCGCCCCCAGCGTAGCCAGCCTCACGTCTTCGACCATCTGGCCCATGTTCTGCTCGTACACCGCCACTTTGGCGGCACCGGCGATCGCGTCGCGCACTGCCTCCGAGGGGAACGGCCACAGCGTAATGGGCCGGACGTATCCCACCCGGTGGCCGTCGTCCCGCAGCCGCAGACAGGCGTAGCGCACGAACTTGCCCACTGATCCGTAAGCGGCCACCACCAACTCGGCGTCTTCGCAGAAGCCGATGTCGACCAACGGGTCTACTCCGGCGGACATCTCTTGGATGTGGGCCGCACAGGCCGCGTAGTGGGCCCCCAAGTCGAATCCCTCCTCGCCCTCGACCCCACCGCCCAACGGGGAGATGATCTTGGCCGCCCCCGAACCTCCCGAAGATCCGTTTAGGGCCCAATCGGGTAGCTCGGGGTCGGCCCCACCAATAGAGGGAACCGAAACCGCCTGGTAGGTGTGGGCTAAGTAGTAGTCGCCCAGCACCATCACCGGGGTTCGCCATTGACTGGCCAACTCGAACGCCAGCCGGGTCAGCTCCACCGCCTCGGGGATATCCATGGGGGCCAGCACGATGTGGCGGTAGTCGCCATGCCCGCCGCCGCGAGTGGCCTGGAAGTAGTCGCCCTGGCCCCGGGCCATGTTGAACACCACCAGCGGCAGGCGGGCATTGGTGATCTCCGACAGCGACTCCTGCATCAGCGACAGTCCCTGGCCGGTGGACCCGGTGGCGGCCAGGTGACCGGTGGTGGCCGCCCCCCAGGCCATGCCCACCGCTTCCAACTCACTCTCGGCGTTCATGCACACGCCGTCTACTTCGGGCAACAAGGAGGCCATGTGCTCGAGCAACTCGGTGAACGGGGTCATCGGATATCCCGTGAAGAATCGGCAGCCGGCGGCCACCGCGGCTCGGGCCATGGCCTCCGAGCCTTCAATCAGAACTCGGTCGGTCACTGCCCGGTCTCCTGGTCGGCGGGTAGCTCGAGGGGGGTGTCGTACTTGTACACCTGGAACACGAAGTCGGGGCAGATCTGGGCGCAGGCTTGGCAGCCGGTGCAGCCGGCCAGCAGTCGGGGGTAGCGGTAGCCTCGGGTATTGACCTCGTGGTCGGTCATCTCCAGCACCCGGGGCGGGCAGGCGTCGATGCAAAGATCGCACCCCTTGCAGGCCTCTACGTCGATGACGACGGTGCCCCGGACGGTGACGGTATTCACGCCGCCATCTCCCAGCCAGCGGCCAGCGCAGCCTCATTGGCCTCGATGAGCTGGCTTCGGTAGGGCGGCACTGAGCGGCGCATGCCTTCTGCGAGTCCGGCCAGGCTCACCAATCCGGACTTTCGTCCGTACACCCCGGACATGACCATGGCGGCCAGCAGCGGGTTGCCCAGATCGGTGGCAACGTCGGTGGCGGGAACCTCCACCACTTGGTAGCGGTCGGCGACCAATTCGTCCTCGAACACCGACGTGTTGACCAGCACCAGGCCGTTGTCGCGGATGCGCTCTTTCAGCGGAGCCCAGAACTGGTGGTGCATCAAGATGGCCGACCAGGTGGTCGACAGAACCGGCGGCGCCTCGATGGGCTGGTCGCTGATCACCACCGTGCTGTCGGAATTGCCGCCCCGCATCATGCCGCCGTAGCTGCCGAACACCAGCACCTCTTTGCCCTCGGCGGTGGCTCCCTGGGCGATGACCTGGGCGGCCAGCTGCACCCCTTGGCCGCCGATACCGGTGAGCATCAGCTCCCGCTCCCCATAGCTCATCGTCTCTGCCTGACTGGCCGGTTCGGCACCGCTCACCGGCCTTTCCACTGCGGAGGTCTTTTTTCCACGAATGCCCGGGGGCCTTCCAAGAAGTCCTCGGTCTTAGAGATATCCCCGCCTAGCCCCGCTGCAATGGCGAATCCCTCGGCTTCGGTGGTCTCCAGCCCGTCGAGGATTGCTCGGCGGGCGGCCCTCACCGCCAGTGGGGCGTTTACCACGATACGTTCGGCCAGGGCCCGGGCTTCGGCCAACGCCTGGCCGGGCTCGCACACCACGTTTACCAAGCCCAGGGAGTGGGCCCGGTGGACGTCGATTGTGTCGCCGGTCAGAGCTAGCTCCATGGCGATGTTGGTGGGGATGCGGCGGGGCAGCCGGGTGACGCCCCCCTCGGAGGCCACCAGCGATCGCTTCACCTCGGGCAGGCCGAAAACCGCCTCGGTGGACGCCACCACCAGATCACAGCCCAGCACCAGCTCGAACCCCCCGGCCAATGCGGGGCGGTCCACTGCGGCGATAACCGGCTTTGCCCGCTGCCGTCGCGCGAATCGGCCGAAGCCCTCCTCTGCGGTGATGATGCCCGCCGCCCGGCCTTCGGAAAGCGCCTTGAGGTCGGCCCCGGCACAGAAAATCTGGCCGTTGCCGGCCAGGATGGCCACCCACAGGCTCTCGTCAGCTTCGAATTGATCGAACGCCTCGCCCAAGGCGGTGGACAGCTCCGGGCTCATGGCATTGCGGGCTTCCGGGCGGTTCAGGGTGATGACCGCTACCCGTCCCTCGGCTTCGTAGACAACGAGGCTCATGGCGCGCTACCTCGATTCCTACTCCGGCTCTCGGACCTTCAAGAGCTGCTTGCCGTGGTTGGCCCCGGAGAACAGCCGCAAGAAGGTGGTAGGGATGTTGTCGAACCCCTCTTGTATGTCGGTTTGGAAGGCAATCTCGCCTTCGGCCACCCACTGTCCGAGGTCGGCCGAAGCCTCCGGCACTCGGTCCATGTGGTCGAACATCACAAAGCCCTGGAGCGTGAGACGCTTCTCGATGATCTCGAACATGTTGGACGGTCCCGGCCGGCGCATGCCCTGGTTGTAAGTGGAGATGGCCCCGCACACCGCCACGCGCCCGCCCTGGTTCATGTGTCCCATCACGGTTTCGAGCATGTCTCCGCCCACGTTGTCGAAGTACACGTCCACCCCGTCGGGACATGCTTCGCTCAGGCGGGCGTCTATGTCCTCGTTCTTGTAGTCGATGGCGGCGTCCAGGCGGGCCTCTTCGAGGAGCCAGCGGCACTTGTCAGCCCCGCCGGCGATGCCCACCGACCGGCAGCCCTTGATCCGGGCGATCTGGGCGGCCACTGAACCGGTGGCCCCGGCGGCCCCCGACGTCAGCACGGTCTCACCCGACTGGGGACGGCCGATGTCCAGCAGGCCGATGTGGGCGGTGAGGCCGGTGCCTCCCATCGGACCCAGCATTACCGGGATGGGCGTTCCTGGTGGCACCACCCTGACGTTGCCGTCCACCACCTCGTAGTCCTGCCAGCTCATCATCCCGCTGACCAGGTCGCCCTCGTTGAGGGCCGGGGTATTGGAGGTCACTATCTGAAAGACCCCCGGACCCACCATGGGCTGGCCCAGCGGCGCAGGAGGCATATAGGTGATGAAGTCCTCCAGCCACGTCCGCATGGCCGGCTCGAAGCTGAGATAGCACAGCCGGGCCAGCGCTTGGCCGTCGCCCGGTTCGGGGACGGCGGTTTCGCGGTATTCGAAGTTGTCCACGCCGACCGGTCCGTCGGGCCGCACGGCATAGATCCACTGGCGGTTCATCCCGCCAACCTACTCCGGCAGATGGACGCAGCCCCTCAGCGAGCCGGTCGGACCCGCAACATCATGGTGGCTATCAATCGGTCGCCCTTGCCCAAATCCCTGATCTCAGCCAGAACCCAGCCCGAGGACGGATCGCCCATCCATCGGCAGGTGCTGTACACCGGGCCGATCTTTCCCCCCAGCAGATAGCGGATGTCCATGTCGGCCACCGCGTGGGGCGTGCCGAATTCATGCTCGGCAAAGGTCTCGGCCCCCACCTCGCCCACCAGGGTGACCATGGCGCCCTGCATGATGCCCGCGGGGTTTAGCAGCTGCGGTGTGAGCTCCACCTCCACATGGCCGACGGAGGCGTCCACCACCTCGATGCCGGCTACCTCGGCCAGGGGCCGGTCGATGTCGGGAAGCCCCATGAGATCGGGCCGGGGAGGGTCGTGGATGGGTTTGGCCGGATCGCCAGGGCGTTGGTGATGGCGTCCGAATCCGATCTGGGCGTAGCCCACCTCGGTGCCGTCGGGGGTGCTAAAGCGGCACTCGCAGGTGAGCGTGCTGGCTCCGGCCCGCAGCACCTCGGCGTGTACGTCGATCTGGCCGGGCAGGGGGACGTCTGCGGTGCGGAGCTGGAAGTCGGTGGTGAAGTGCCAGCACTCGGGATCTTCCTTCTCGCCGATCATGCCGCCGGTGATGTCTGCGATCAGCATCAGCACCGAGGCTCTCACCTGTCCTCCGTGGCACTGCTCCTCGAACACCCGCAGCTTGCCGTAGCCGGGCTGGGCGACGGGGTCGCAGTAGATCCCGAGCTGGGCCAGAAGGGTGAACTTTGGAGGTGCTTGTGCGGGGACGGTCATGGCCCCTTAGTTCTAGACGGTGGCACCCTCTAGGACCGTGTTCTTGAAGAAGTCGGGGCGGGCTTCGGAGAAGAAGCGGTGGGCGTTGCCGAAGGTGAAGGCCCGGAATTGGTCTTCGTTGAGCCAGCCGTGCTCCACCTGCTCCCACACCTCGGGGAGCACCTCCGACATGTCGGGCACGTCCCAGTGGCCCACGTCGGAGGAGAAGATGGCGTTGAGAGTGGCCCCTTCGGGCAGGGCGCCGTCGAAGGCCAGACGCACCAGCGGGTCGTCGGCTTCGCAGCCGAACCAGTAGGAGCGGTCGATCTGCTCGAGGATGTCTTCGGGGCAGGTGATGCCCGCAGCCTCGAAGTCGTGGACGACCTGATCGGAGCTGATGCCCTTCTGCATTACTTTGCCGAAGCCAGCGGGCAGATCGATGGGGTCGTCAGCCTCGGCCAGCAGGGATTCGAAGTAATCGGGCTCGAAGAGGGCCGGGTCGTAGGCCTTGAGGCCCTCGGGGCCGCGCTTTTCCCAGTGGCTGAGGAGGTCGCACACCATCTGGGCGCCCCAGGTGACCCCGCCTTCCAGGAAGCCGAGGCGCAGATCGGGGAAGCGATGGGTGACCCCGCCGAAGAAGATCGACTTGGCGGCAGCCTCGCTGGCGGTGCCGAAGTTGCCCATGTGGTTGTAGGTGAAGTTGCTGATTGAGCGCCGGCCGTCCCAGCCCATTGATCCGGAGTGGAGGCTGGCCGGGGTTTGCAGCTCTACCAGCCGCTGCCACAACGGGTCGTAGTCGTAGGCGGAGTCGAGGCCCAGCGAGTCGACCCAAGTGGCCATCTCGCCGCCGGCCGGCACCTGGCGGGGAACAAACCCACCGATCATCACTGCTTTGAAGCCCAGCTCGGTGACGGCGAAGTCGAGTTGTTCGATGGCCTCATCGGGGGTGTGGGTGGGAATGGCCGCCACCGGGGTGAGGCGGTCTTGCAGGCCTTGGTAGCTGTCAGCCAGGTAGCGGTTGAGCGCCCGGCAGAGCTTGTTGCGGATATCGTCGTCGCGATAGGCCGGGAAGTTGAGGCCGATGCTGGGGTAGCACACTGCGAAGTCCATGCCCAGCTCCTCGATGCGGTCGTGG